>JBNMNB010000063.1:0-33031 GCA_051270635.1 Verrucomicrobiales bacterium
CGAGGTTGCGCGGCGAATAACCGCCCGCATGATGCTGGATCTCATGCTTGTCCGCCCTGGTCGAAAATACCCGCGAAATCACAGACCACCGCGCATCTACGCGCCCGCCTACAAACCCATCGCCTGAACTCCGATCCCGCCACTGCTGCTTAATTCAACGACATTGAGGCTTAGATGTGTGCCATCGAGGGTGAGTCCTTTGACCCAACGTTGATCGGATTCTATAAAAATATCGTGAACATTTAGAAACTGGCAGGTCATGGGCTTGCGTTCTGCACGCACAGCGAGTAGCTGATTTGTCGCGATGATTTGCTGCCGGAGTGGCGACACAGGGACACGGCCGCTGGGGAGAATCGAAAGCAAGAGAATGCGTGCGTTTGGACATTTTAGATGCAGTTGCTGAACGATTTTCATAATCCCGTCGGCGACGGCTTCTGGCGCATCAGGTGGCTCCTTGCCCAGATTGTTGGTGCCAGCCATGACTATAAAGACATCGGGTTGAGCACGGGAAAAATCTGCCCGTTGAACCCTAAAGAGAATATCTTCTGCCCGGTCGGCGGTGATGCCGAGGTTGATGCACTTGAACTGATGAAAATCCAGTTCCCAAATGGGTCTTCCTGTGTGCAGCCAGAATTCAGTAAGAGAGTCTCCCACGAAACAGAGTTCTACTTTCCCTTCGTTTAGCTGGCGCTGATGATCAGCCAGTTTTCGCTGCCAGGCAGCCGAGCGAATTTCGCCTCCCTGAAAAAGCAGCAGACCATGGCGATAAGGCTACAGGCGCATTGAAGTGGAAAGCGATACGTTGCTGTTTGGGTTTGGGCGTTCTGCATACTGGTGAAACGATCGCGGTCAGGTATTCTTAGGTGGTGCCCGATCACTGTAAGCTCGGAAGCGAATTGCACCTGATGGACAGATTCCTGGAATAATGTTGTGAGGAATCATCTCGTAACGTCACTAAGCAGGTGGGGGGACAATTCCCCAACCACTGAAAAATTGATGAATCCAAACCATGAATACTATCCTGTCGCTCCTCATCTCCTTTTGTTTCATCGCTCTGACTGCGGGTACCCGGGAGGCGACCGTTGGCAGCTGGAGCAAGAAGGCCGAAAAGATTTCAGGCACCTGGAAGATCGAGGGCAAGACTCTTACTTTGTCAGGATTCGCTATCAACAAGGCACCAGATCATAAGATTTTCCTTTCGCCTGAGCCTGTCTCTGACTTGAAGAAGTAGATATACGCTGTCGACATGTGACCACGATCCTGCTTGGGTGATCGACTAGGATCCTATGAGTCCTATTGAGTAATCCTTTCCTATGATCATTCCTACAATTCTCGCCGCGGCTGGAGTCTATCTGGCGATTGGTCTGGTTTTTGGCATCGTCTTTGCATTTGCCGGAGCAAAATTCATCGATCCCAGTGCCGCCAGTGGTTCGTGGGGATTCAAGCTGCTGATCATCCCAGGGTGCACTGTTTTCTGGCCATACCTTCTCGTGCGATGGATCAAAAAATCGCCGCCGCCCGACGAATGTTCAGCTCATCGACACGCTGCGAAATTCTAGTTCATTCTGAAGCAAGCATGCAAAAGTATCACAGAAATCGTCATCGCCTGATCTGGCTCATCGTTGCTCCCGCAGCCCTTATCCTGTTTATTTTTGCGATCACTCATCGTCCGCAATGGCCGGAAATGGAATCCTTGCCGGGAACTGAATTTTCCGCTGAGCCCGCAAATTAAATCATGTCTGTTTCTTATAAAGCCGTCGGCTGGAATGTGTTCAAGAAGCGCTATGATTTGATACTGGCTGTCAGCATCGTGTTGTTCCTTGGTGTATTTGTGGGTGTCGGTCTTTCCGTGCACGCAGCGATCACTGTAGAGATCTTATTGATGCGAGCGACGGCCGTAGCGGCCATCACATTGTTACATGTCATTCTGGCGATCGGCCCTCTGGCGCGATTGGATGCCCGATGGCTGCCGCTAGTTTTTAATCGCCGCCACCTGGGAGTGACGATGTTTCTGCTGGCCCTGATTCACGCCTTCCTGGCATTCGTTACCTACCATGTCGGTGGGCCGATCAACCCAGTCTTATCGATATTTACCGCAGATTCTGGTGCGCGAATGAGTGCGTTTCCGTTTCAAGCGTTTGGCTTCGCATCATTGATGATTCTTTTCGTGATGGCTGCGACGAGTCATGATTTCTGGCTCGCGAATTTGACCGCTCCCATCTGGAAGTCGTTACACATGCTGGTTTATGTCGCCTATCTTTTGCTGGTCGTTCACGTGGCCTTCGGCGTCCTTCAGTCCGAGACTTCGCCTGTTTACGCAATCCTGACGGGATTGGGCATCGTGGTCACTGGCGGATTACACCTGGTTGCTGGCTGGAGGCAGAAAGGGATCGAACGAGAGTCGGCCCGTTGCACAGGTGATGAGGACTTTGTAGAAGTGTGCAAGGTTTCTGATTTAACAGAGAATATTCCACTTGGCGCCAGCGTGAGTGGCGAACGGGTTGCCGTGATCCGTTACGAGGGGAACAAGGTTTCCGCTGTTTCGGGTGTTTGCCAGCATCAGAACGGGCCATTGGCGGAAGGGCAATTCAAGTATGGATGCCTCACTTGCCCGTGGCAAAGAAGCCGTTGCGTTTGGAGATTCCACTGTTTGTATCAGACATGAGTTTTGGTGCATTGTCAGAAGAGGCGAAAGTCTCGCTGGCGAAAGGCGCAGAAATGGCAGGGACTGGAATTTGTTCAGGCGAGGGCGGAATGTTGCCAGAAGAACAAGCGGAGAACTCGCAGTACTTTTATGAGCTGGCAAGCGCGAAGTTTGGATTCAAGGACGAGTTGATGAGCAGGATCCAAGCGTTTCACTTTAAGGGCGGACAGGGTGCCAAGACTGGAACTGGCGGTCACCTTCCAGGCAACAAAGTGCAAGGAAAAATCGCTGAAGTGCGAGGTCTGGAACCGGGGACGGCAGCCATTTCGCCGCCTCGATTTGCAGACCTTGATAGCGTTTCGGCATTTCGGGAATTTGGCGACCACATTCGCTCACTTAGTGGTGGAGTGCCGATTGGGTTCAAAATTTCTGCGCAACACATTGAGAAGGATATCGACTTTGCGTTGGATGCCGGCGCTGACTACATCATTCTCGATGGGAGGGGAGGCGGAACTGGCGCAGCCCCTACTATTTTCCGAAATCATATATCAGTGCCTACGATTCCTGCTCTGGCACGGGCGCGCCGACATCTGGATTGCAGCGATGCCGATGGCGTAACGCTGATCGTGACAGGCGGCCTGCGGACGGCGCCTGATTTTGTTAAGGCTCTTGCGCTGGGTGCTGATGGTATTGCTGTGTCGAACGCGGCCATGCAGGCAATCGGATGTATCGCGATGCGCGCGTGTAATACGAATAATTGCCCAGTGGGAATTGCGACACAAAAAGATGAGCTGCGGAAGCGGCTGGAGATCGCCAAGTCGGCGACTCGTTTGAAGAACTACTTTGAGGGAACGGTCGATCTCATGAAGGTGCTGGCACGCGCTTGTGGTTATGATCATTTCTCCCAATTCAATCAGGACGATCTCTCAACTTACGACGAGCAAATGGCGCGTCTTACGGGCGTCGGCTGGGCTGGGCTGGAGCTGGTCCACTTGGATGATCACTGCCGCCAGCGAAAAGGATGATGGTGGACGCACTGCCGATTTAGACTGCGAGCGATCGTGTATAACGCTATGGAAAATTATGGGCTAGTCACCATCATTCTCGGGGTCAGTGCTCTGGCCAGTGTCTTCAATGCGCGGGTACTGAAGTTACCCAATACGATTGGACTGATGGCGACAGGTCTTTTGGGTAGCTTCGTCTTCCTGATTTTTGGATCAATTTTCCCCAGTGCTATCGCCGATGTTTGTCATCTGTCGGGGGTCGCAGACTTGGATTTCAGCTCGTTTGTCTTCGACCTTGCGCTTGGGTTCTCGATTTTTGGCCAGGGCATGACGATCAGTCCAATGGTGAAAAAACTGATGCCGCAATGATCTGCCAGTATCACGGAGCTCAAAGATAATGCAGATTATCCTTGAAAAGAACAGACAAGTCGGTATGAATTCAAAAGTATGAAGAAACCGAAAGCAAAAGAGCGTATTCTTGGAACTGCTGCTGACCTGTTCGCCGAACGTGGTTACGGATCGGTGGGGATCAATGAGATTATTGAGAAATCGGAGACTGCGAAGGCCAGCTTTTATCACCATTTTCCCAGTAAGGAGAACCTGTGTATTACCTGGCTTGAGGAAACGCATGCGCGATCGGATGCCAGGCATGAGGCGATCTTAAGCGCGCCTGGAAGTGCAGCAGATAAGCTTGTCGGCTACTTTAGTGGACTTAAGGACTGGATGCAGCAAAAAGACTTTCGCGGCTGCCCTTACACGAATACGACAGCAAGCCTCGACAAGGAATCTCCAGAAATCGCTGAGCAGGTGGAATTGCATAAGCAGTCGATTCGCGACTTCTTAATTGATCTCGCTCGGGAGATCACGGCCTCCGGTTCGCGGGCGCGCAAGCTCGGAACACACCTTTTCCTGCTTTACTCTGGAGCGACTACTGAAGCGCAGAATTTGAGATCTAATTGGCCGATCGATGCTGCGATCGAGTGCGTGAATGATCTGATCGCCCAGGAATCCGCCGCCAATTCTTCCGAATAAGCAGCGATCTTCGATTTTCCAAATTTAACAGACAAGTCTGATAAAAAATCATGAGTGATCTCCCTCAACTGCAACCACTGGATAAGTATAATCGAAAGTTGGAATCCAACGTCCACCCGTCTGACTGGCAGAATCCTGTGGCTGAGGGCACCTACAATATAGTAGTGATTGGCGGGGGAACTGCAGGACTGGTGACGGCCGCAGGTGCTGCAGGATTGGGAGCAAAAGTGGCCCTGATCGAGCGCGATTTACTCGGTGGGGATTGTCTTAATGTCGGCTGTGTTCCCTCGAAGGCAATCATTGCAGCGGCGCGCAGAGCGGCCCAGGTGCGCGATGCCGGGGAGTTCGGCGTTAACGTTCCTGATGGCGTGACGATGGACTTTGGAAAAGCAATGGAACGCATGCGTAAATTGCGCGCTGACATCAGCCCGCATGATTCTGCTGCGCGATTTCGCGATCTGGGAATTGATCTTTTTCTGGGTGGAGGAAAATTTCTGGATGCCAGCACGATTGAAGTGGCCGGACAGCAGCTCAAGTTTAAGAAGGCCTGTATCGCGACAGGTGCTCGCGCATCTGCACCGTCCATTCCCGGGCTGCAAGACGTCGATTATTTGACGAATGAAACCCTATTTTCGCTGACAGAGCTTCCGCAGCGTCTTGGCATCATTGGGGCTGGGCCGATCGGTTGTGAAATGGCTCAGAGTTTTGCGCGCTTTGGATCGGAAGTGTTTCTGGTTGAATCCTCAGGAGGAATCCTGCCACGAGAAGATCACGATGCCGCACGAATCGTACAGGAAAGTCTGAAGCGTGATGGAGTGAGAATTCTGTGCTGCGGCAGAGAATTGCAACTGAGCCGGGCGGATGATGGCAAGGTGAGGCTTGCGGTGGATGCTGATGGCAGCGGCTACGTTGAAGTCGTGGACAAACTACTGGTAGCAGTTGGGCGTGCTCCGAACGTTGAAGGTCTGGGGCTCGAAGATGCAGGCGTTGAATTTACCAAAAAGGGAGTGGTTGTGAATGATCGACAGCAGACCACCAATCCTAACGTTTACGCTGCCGGAGATATTTGTTCGCCGTATCAGTTTACCCACGCCGCTGACTTTATGGCCCGCAATGTCCTGCGAAATGCGCTGTTCATGGGGCGTGCGAAATCCAGCGCAATGGTCATTCCCTGGGCAACCTACACAGAGCCAGAGATCGCCCACGTCGGAATTTACGAAAAGGACGCCGCAGAGAAAGGGATTGAGATCGATACCTTCACGCAAGAATTGAGTGGAGTGGATCGCGCGATTTTGTCTGGCGAGACCGAGGGGTTCGTCCGCGTCCATGTTGAAAAGGGAACAGATAAGATTGTCGGTGCGACGGTGGTAGGATCCAATGCGGGTGACATGATTGGCGAGTTGACTTTAGCGATGACGAATGGTCTGGGCCTGGGTAAAATTGCCAACACGATTCATCCATATCCCACTGTGGCTGAGGCCATTCGCAAAGTAGGAGACCTTTACAATAAGACTCGTCTCACTCCTCGCGTGCAGGGAATTATGAGCAAATGGCTCGCCTGGTTGCGACGATAAGCGAATCCATATCCACTGTAGCACTGGTTTGAGACCATTTCGTCAATGAGCAAGCTGTCCCTGAGCCTTCTGTTAATCTATGGGATGCTACTGCTTGCCTCACACACTGTGCGTCGAATAGCTCCTCATGAAGGTGAACTGAGCGCTGCAAGTCAGCGCGTGGATGTGTCAGAAGTCAAGGGTGGAGCGACTACCGGACGCACGATTCAAATCGCTTACCAGGACTGGAATGAGGAGGCTGGAGCAAATGCGCCAGTGCTAGTGCTTCTCCACGGAAGTCCTGGAGATGCTAATACCTACAGTGAAATGGTTTTGTCGCTCAAGCAACGTTACCGGTTGATCATCCCCGATCTTCCAGGATTCCGCGGTTCCTCCCATTCCATCGCCGACTACAGTACCGCGGCGCATGCGCATGAAGTGATCCAATTGCTCGACGATTCAGGCATCAATCGCGCGCATCTAGTGGGCTACAGCATGGGAGGGGGCGTTGCTCTGGACATGGTCGCGTTGGCCCCTGAACGATGGGACTCGCTGGTGTTCCTGTCTTCCCTCGGTGTGCAAGAACTCGAATTGCTCGGCGACTACACATTGAATCATGCGGTGCATGGATTGCAGTTGGCTGCGCTCTGGTTGATTCAGGAAGGGACACCACACTTTGGACGCATGGACAACGCGTGGATCAATGTTGCCTACGCACGAAATTTTTTTGACACCGATCAGCGTCCCTTCCGCTCCATCCTTGAGCGCCTGCAACAGCCGATGTTGATTCTTCACGGCACCGATGATCGTTTGGTGCCCTGTCATGCAGCGCTCGAGCATCATCGCATCGTGCCGCAGAGCGAGCTTGTGACGTTCGAGGGCGACGGTCATATGATGGTCTTTACCGATCCAGAAAGACTGGTTGATCCAATGGTGGAGTTTTTCAACAAAGTGGAGAACGGTCAGGCAACTGTGAGGTTGACTGCCCTCGTGTCGAGGGCGGCGCTCGCAGCAGAACATTATCAAGACCATCAGCCACCGCGTCGATCTACTGGTTCACTGGTCTTTTTGATGGTATTGCTGGCTCTGGCGACATTTGTCACAGAAGACTTCACATGCATCGGTGCAGGACTGCTGGTTGCTCGCGGAGGGATGGACTTCTGGGCTGCCTCACTCGCCTGCTTTGTCGGGATTTTTGTTGGTGATCTGTTGCTCTATTTTGCCGGGCGATGGTTGGGCAAGCCGGCACTTTCCCGCGCGCCTTTGAGGTGGTTTCTGAGCCCCGGGCGCGTCGATGCAGGTGCCAGATTCTTTGCTGACAAAGGAGCTGCGTTAATTTTCACCACACGGTTTCTTCCTGGGACTCGCCTTGCGACTTATTTCGCAGCGGGGATGCTGCGTGCCCCATTCTGGAGGTTTGCTGGATGGTTTGCGTTGGCTGCCGCCGTATGGACACCAATCCTGGTGGGGCTCGCATGGTTATTAGGCGGGCAAACGTTAGAGTTTTTCGAACGTTACGACCGCTTTGTGTTTGCAGGAATTTTAGGCGTAATACTGGCATTATGGCTCCTGTTTCAGCTGGTCGTTCCGGCATTGAGCCACCGAGGGCGAAGACTTCTGCTGGGGCGCTGGCGCCGGATGTCACGCTGGGAGTTCTGGCCGATGTGGCTGTTTTACCCTCCTGTTGTCGTTTATGTGCTCTACTTAGGGATTCGGTTTCGTTGCTTAACGCTATTCACCGCCGCGAATCCCGGCATTCCTGAAGGAGGAGTCGTGCTGGAATCTAAGAGGGAAATTCTCGACGCCTTTTATGGCCACGAAGCGATCGCTTCCTACGCCGTGCTGGATTCAGGCAGAGAAGGGGCAAGCTTAGAACTGCAATTGGATGCCTTCATGCGCACGGAAAATCTTTCGTTTCCAGTAGTTCTCAAACCCGATGTTGGTGAGCGTGGTGCAGGTGTTAGGATTGTGCGATCAACCAGTGAAGCGAGCACTTACCTTGAAGCAAGTAGTGGAGATGTCATCGCGCAGAAATACGTGCCCGGTCGGGAGTTCGGAGTATTTTATTACCGCTACCCAGAAGAAGGTCGTGGGCACATTCTGTCGATTACAGATAAGAGGTTGATTCATGTGACTGGTGACGGGCAGCGGACGCTGGAACAATTGATTCTTGATGACGAACGCGCGGTTTGTATGGCGTCCTATTTCTTCGATCAACTGGGAGATGCTGTCGCGCGAGTGCCTGCGTCAGGTGAGAAGGTTTCTCTGACGGATGTAGGGACACATTGTCGAGGCGCTCTTTTCCTTGATGGTGCGCATCTTCTCACAGATGATCTGGTGACAGCGATCGATTCTTTGAGTAAGCGATTCGACGGTTTTTACTTTGGTCGTTACGATATTCGTGTGCCGACTGAGGAAGATCTGAAACGCGGGAATGAGTTACAAGTTCTTGAACTCAATGGTGTCACGTCGGAGTCGACAAGTATTTACGATCCTCGACATTCACTTGTCTACGGTTATCGCATGTTGTTTCAGCAGTGGAGAATTGCCTTTGAGATAGGTGCACGAAACGCTGCTAATGGTGACGTTCCTGTTTCACTGCGGGCATTGACGGCGTTGTTCTTTAGATTCAAGCATTGCAAGTAAGATGAAGCTGATCGATCTAGCAGAACTTAGTCCTCGCATCGGCTCTACCTGGATAGGGAAGATGGCTGAGCGGCTGTTGGGTATCGATCAGCTGAATCGAACGTATTCATTTGCCCGAAGCGCTGCCGATCCGGAAGAATTCTTCGCGCGCTGCATTGAGGAATTAGAGGTCGTAGACGAGATTGAAGGGGACATTGAGTTTTCTGGACTCGTACATGGTCCCGCGATCGTCGTGGCGAATCATCCCTTCGGGGGATTGGAGTCGATTGTTCTGGCGCGTGAGTTGCTGCGTCGTCGGTCGGATACGAAGTTGATGGGCAATTTCCTGTTGATGCGCATAGAACCGTTGCGGGATTGCGTGATCGCGGTGGATCCTTTTGGTGGGAAAAATGCGGCAAGGATGAATGTTAGACCCATGCGCGAGGCCATCCGGCACATTCAATCTGGCGGTGTTCTCATGGTGTTTCCAGCAGGGGAAGTCTCGCACTTTCGTGTGCGCGATCGTGCAGTCACAGATCCACCCTGGTCATCGCATGTGGCTGCTATGGTTCGTAAGACGGGAGCCCCAGTGATCCCTGTGCACACTCACGGAAGAAACAGTTCCCTGTTTCAATTTGCCGGGTTTGCACATCCGCGCCTGCGCACCCTTCTGCTGCCACGGGAGTTGGCGAGAAAGCGGGGTGAAACGATTAGACTGACCGTTGGACGTCCTCTTGCTGGAAGGCAGTTGCAGCGATTTCCTGACATTGAGCGAATGACCGCATTCATCCGTGCCGCAACCTATTTTCTGAAGCACTCTGCTGTGCCGCAGGCGAGGCGTTCTGCAGACAGGCGATGCCCGGATCCCGCAGCGCTCGAGCCGGTAGCGCCAGCCGCACCTGCGTCACAGATTGCCGCAGAGATTCTCGCGTTACCAGCTGATTGTCAATTGCTAGCGCAGCATGGTTGTGAAGTCTATGTGGTGCGAAAATCGCAGGCCCCCAAGGTCGTCGAAGAGATCGGGCGGCTGCGCGAATTGACTTTCAGGGAGATAGGTGAAGGCACGGGAAACTCTCGTGATCTGGATTCGTTTGATGACTACTATGAGCATCTGTTTTTGTGGTCGCCTGCGTCATTGGACATTGTCGGGGCCTACCGTTTGGTGCGTGTCGATGAGGCGGTAAAAGAGCGGGGGAGTGCGGGGCTCTATACTGCGACACTGTTCAACTTCCGCCCTGGATTTGTGCAACGCCTGGATCATGCGATCGAGCTTGGTCGCTCATTTGTTGTGGCGCGTCACCAGAAGCAGCGGCATTCGTTGATGCTCCTCTGGTGTGGGATCTGTGCGTACATTGATCGCAATCAAGGCTACCACACATTATTCGGGCCAGTGAGTATGAGCCAGGACTATACGTCGGTGTCACGGCAGTTGCTTGTCTGGTTTATTCGCAAGTCGTTCCGTCACCCGGTACTGTCGCGGCTTGTTCAGGCGACGCGCCCTTTCAAGAATGATCGAGCCCTGGAAGGCGAACGCGATACGATCAGCACCTGTCTGCACAGCATTGATGACGTATCGGCATTGATATCCGAGTTGGAAGCTGATGGCAAAGGTGTGCCTGTTCTGTTCCGCCAGTATTTGCGCATGAACGCATTGTTGATTGGCTTCAATGTTGATGAAGCATTCTCAAGCGTCCTTGATGGGTTATTGCTGGCAGACCTTCGTACGGCTGATCCGAAACTGCTTCGTCGTTATTTTGGGGCTGATGCACTCGATCGATTTATGGCATTGCATGGAATGGTGGCAGAGTTACCTGCCCATAGGGATTGACGTCACATTGGATTCCGTTGTCCATAGAGTGGACATTGCTCATCCCCCGAGATTGTCACGGAAGTGGGAGAGCATATTCTGCAACGTATCACAAGGAAGGCCAGCCTGTCTGATTCATTGGCCATTTTTCCACGAGTGGTAGTTTCGGACAGCGTGACCGAAGGCATTCGATCCGTCGCGGGGGAGGGGACTTTTGACCTGGTGTTGATTGGGGCATCGAATGTCGGAACCATTCGGCAGAAATTGTTCGGCACAGTGCCGGAACCTCTGTTGCGAAACAGTGGAAATACGGCGGTCGCTGTGATACGCGAGGCCAGGCCTATTTCCCAACGCCTGCGTGAGCGTGCAGAGCGATGGCTGGATCTCAGGATTCCACAGCTTACCCGTGATGCTCGGATTGACTTATTCGAGAAGCTTCAGGACGGTTCACGATGGTCGTTCGATTTCATGACGCTGATTTGCTTGTCTACGGAGATCGCGTCTCTGGGATTGATTCAAAATAGCACGGCAGTTGTTATTGGGGCAATGTTAGTGGCACCACTGATGATTCCACTGCTTGGGTGCGGATTGGCAGTGGTGCAGGGAAATTTTCCGCTTTTTCGTTCCGCTTCGCGTGCGATTCTCTACGGGTTCTTTTGTACCCTGGCGATTGGCTTCCTTATGGGATTGATCGCCGCGCCGATGACTGGACTGACCAGCGAGATGGTGTCCCGTGGTGGGCCCAGTCTGTTGGATATGGGAGTGGCGTTTATATCGGGAGTTGCGGCGTCCTATTGCCTTGCGCGCCCTAAGCTTGGGGCTGCCTTGGCTGGTGTGGCAATCGCTGCTGCGCTGGTTCCTCCGATTGCAACGGTGGGAATCTCACTTTCATTCGGGGAGACAGAAGTCGCCCGTGGAGCCGCGCTGTTGTTTGCGACGAATGTGGTGGCCATCGTTCTCGGTGCCGCCATCAATTTGTATGCCGCAGGAATTCGTGGTAGACTCAAGTCGAGTTCTCAGACAAAGCCATTGTGGGCGAGACGTGCAGTCCTTGGCCTGCTGTGTCTGTGCGTGTTACTGGCGATTCCTCTTGGGTCGGCGATCCTATCATCGGTGGTTGAGAAAAAGAATCGGCTGTTTCGCCGCCAGTTGCCGCAAGGGTTGCGTCCGGCATTGATTGAAAGTCTCAATCCCACAGCGGATGGCTCCGCCGTAGAGGGCCGAGTGACAGTCGTAGGGATTCGGCGTGGAAGCAATCCTGACGGCTCTACAATTCTGGAATTAGATATTTCTGCGCCGTCGCCGCCGGATTCATTGCAATTGGATGCAACGGCAAAGGCTGCTCGAGACTTCTTTGGCGAACCTGTGATGATCCGTGTGCGCACGGGCCTGTCACAGGAAGTGACTGCGCAGTGACCGTCGCGAGGCTACGTCGCAACCTGGATATTCGTTTTTACCGAGTTGGCAATGAAGCATTGGTGGTGGGCATCCTCATGAAGTTTTGATTCCACGTCCTGAGCAGGCGCGCTGCCCGGAGAGTAGGTGATTTTTGGATACAAGGTGATCTCACTCAGCCATGGTACACCATTTTCTGCTTTGGTCATCTTGCCGATCGCATGATCGGAGTAGCTCATCACATGATAGCCTTTCTTTCCGGCCTCATACAGGAACGTCAGCATGTGACAACTGGCAATCGATGCGACGAATGCTTCTTCGGGATCGACTGCAGCAGGATTAGAGAAGGGAACCGGAACCACTGATGGCGAAGGGGACGCGAGCACTTGAATGCCACCATCGAAATCCCATGTGTGCTCGCGTGAATACTGTCCTTTGAGGAAGTTTTCACCTTCCTTCTGCTGCCAGTGGATAGTTGCTTCGTGAGTTGCCATGTCGAAGTGCTATTCTTTTTTGGGCGCTTCTGACTTCGTTGATGATTCGCCTGCCAATTCAATATTCGCAAGCTTCTCCAGTTTTTCATTCAAGATCGCGAGTTCGCTTTTGGCGTCGGCCAGTGTCTTGACGAAGTCGCACGTTTCGGTCTTCGCTTTCTTTGCCTGGACTTCGGCAGTTTCAACTGCTGCTTGAAGGGCGGTCGACTGAGTCGCAGTAGTTTTCAATTTCATAGTCAACTGGGCGAATTGTTTCTCCTTCTCAGCCAGTTGAGTTTTCAGGGAAGCGATGACCTTCGTATGATCTTCTGTCGCTTTGGTAGATAGCGATTTCAGCGTCTGCACCTGGAGGGTCAGTTTCTCAGTCTCTTTTGCTTTGGCTGCGTGAATTTTGACTTGCTGCAGGGCTGTTGCCAATTGGGCTGCTGCTGCGGCCTTCGCTGCCTTCAGCACTCCCATCGCCTTGATTTGCTCATCGTTGGCTATATTTGCCGCGGCCAATTGTTCTGCAATTTGCACTTTCTCTGCTGTGAGAGTTTTCAGTTCGACTGTCGTTTTCTGATGTCTGTTGGTAAGTGCTTCAGTGTTGTCTGAATGTTTCTTCTCGGCGGTAGTCAATGCAATTTTGGTCGATTCACATTCCTTTTGCATGGCAGCCATTGCCAGGCGTTGCTTTGCATTCGTCTCTTGAAGCACGATCATGTGTGCCTGTAGATCGCCAAAGGATTCTACGATTAAGCGCAGTTTTGCGATCTCGGCGTGGACCTCATCTACGATATTACCGCTCGTTTTCAGGACATCGTCACATTCTTCTACGATGGCTTGTTTGGGAGCATCCTGCGCGATGGCAGATTGCTGAAATCCGCCTGGGTGCTGACAAAAAATCCTGCGCATCTTCGCACAGTTAATTTCCGAACAAGCCCTTAGTAATTCAGTAGTTTCGAATCAGCCGTCGCCGTGATCACGCAGGAATTCTTCGATCTGGCGGCGATATTTCTTAGTCGGTCGACCAATGCCGCCGATGTTGAATACCTTATTGTCATTCGCTGCCTGGCGCGCCGCGCGAGCCCGCTCCCATTCTTCCTCGGAAGTCATTTCTTCCATGAAGTCAGGCACTGCCTTGGCGCCTACCCGCTTGTCCAGAATTTCTAGAACCTTCACCGTCCGCACCATTTGTTCTTTATCGACGTCCAGTACATCGCCCGGACGCAAGTCACGAGATGGTTTGATGAACGCAGTTCCCAGACGGACGCGGTTCAACTTGCAGGCAGCTGCGGCGAGTGCGCGCGTTTTATACAGGCGCACCGCCCACAGCCATTTGTCTGCGCGAACAGAATCCATTGATCGATCGACCGGAAATCCCGATCTTAGGTGAACTTGGTTTTTCCTGGTAGCGCCATGGCTGTCGGAGTGAATTCTCCATCCCAGGCAAGATTGTCTGGTGCCAGATCTTCTTCGGATTCCATGGCCATCTTCCAAGTGACACGCTGGCCCGTGTAGGCAGCCATCCGACCCATGATGCCCAGCATCGTGCTGCGCGCCATCCATTCGCCATCGTTGATATACTCGCCGCTTCTCAAGTGGCGGAACAACGTGTCGTGCTCGTTCTGGTACATGTCATTCTCTTCGCCCTTGTAGCGCCAGCGGACTTCGCCCCGGATGACCGGGCCGTCCCAGGTCACTTTGCAGTTACCCTTTGTGCCCTTGATGTAGTCATGGTTCTCACTGTGGCAGCCGGATTGTTGTCTGGAGCCGAGATGGCAATGCACTCCTTCAGGATATTCGTATACGATGTGGAAGTGATCGAAAATATTGCCACCGTGCGCCGGGATCTGTCGGCCACCGACACCGACTGCAGCGACTGGATCGACATCATTCATTGCCCAGGCGATCTTATCGATGCTATGCACTGCCTGTTCGACGAGGCTGTCTCCACTAAGCCAGGAAAAATTGTACCAGTTGCGAACCTGCCAGGCGACATCGCTCTCATCTTCGCGACGTGCAGATGCCTCAGGCATCGGCTTCACCGGGCCAGTGTAGTAAGTAGAATAAACCGAGGTCACATCACCGATTGCTCCCTCGTGAATCATGTTAAAGGCTTCGCGGCGGGCGAACTCATAGCGCCAGCAGAAACCGCAGACGATATTCAGATTCTTCTCCTTCGCCATGCGTGCTGACTCCAGAACAGAGCGGACACCCGGGGCATCCACAGCAACCGGTTTTTCACAAAAAACGTGCTTGCCTGCCTCAATTGCTTTCCGCAGATGCTGCGGACGGAATCCTGGTGGTGTTGTCAGGATGACGACATCCACCCCACTGGCCAAAACTTTGTCGACCGCGTCCATTCCAATGAATTGTCGCTCGTCGTCAACATTCACTTGTCCCTCTTTAGCTTTCGTGAGACCGTTGAGGCTGCGCTTGATCGAGCTCTCAAATACATCGCCCATTGCCCATAGCTCAACATTCGAGTCGGCGGTGAGTGCCTGATTGGCTGCTCCCGATCCGCGACCGCCACAGCCGATGAGTCCCAACTTCAATTTGCGGCCATCTTCCTGCGCGTTGCTGAAGCTCGGCGCGAGCACACCTGCTGCGGTGGCAACCGAAGTGGTTTTCAGGAAGTTACGGCGGCTCTGCGCCGTTTCAGAAGAGTGGTCAGTATCGTTCATGTTGGCTAGCATTTACAACGAATCGCACGTTTAGGCCATGGAATTCTACCAACGAGAAGGCGTTCGCTGGCTGATGGTCAGAGTTTCGAAACGATTCAGTTGAAGTATTCCGGTGATGGCCTGGTTTCCGGTTTGTGTCCGCTTTTGGCTCAAATACTGATTCAGCGGTACCTCTCCGTAACAATCCCCTGCTGGCAGGGTTTGATCGACGTAGCGGTACCCCTTGATGCCGTAAACCCTATACAATATTAAATATTGAAACCTTTAGCGAACTCGATGAACGAGGAGGATAACGTCACGCTGTGCGAAGCAGCACGATCACTTGGTGTATCGAATGGACTCGTCCGCAAGTGGCTGGAGAATGGTCGCCTGAATGGCGAGAAATTGCACCAGTGGTCGATTCCGTCAGCAGAGATCGATGTGCTGAGTCAACGGAGAGACGCCATGAAAAGCTGGCCACGGCTGGTTGACGTTTGCCGTGATCTGGGAATTCATCGCAACCTCGGTGAGTCGCTCTGTCGCAGATCCGACATCGCCGTCGAGAAAGATTTTTCTGACGACTACCGCATTCCTCCTGAAGCTGTCACTCACCTGAAGGGATGCGTGATTGATCAGGACAAGCGCAAGGGATGGATTCTTCTGCAGGACTTTGCCAACGAACTTGGCCTGCCGCCCAATGTGGTCGATGGCGGAATGCGCAAGTTGAACTTGGAATTCGCGCACAATTTTTCCGGACAAGTGATCTTTCCTGACAGCACCCGCGACGAACTGTTGAACTGGCGAGAGCGGATTGCGGATCGCCGCCGTCCGGTGCTGCGTCACAATGGCGAGGAATTGTTTAAGCTGCGGTGCACTGCGGAGCGTAGTGGCACATTTTTTGCGGCCGATGGCACACCTGAGCACTCAGCTAAAGTGGAAGCGCTTTGTGCACGTTATCGGTTTTGGATTCAGCGCGGGTTGCAATCGACTCGGATGGGCAGGACACATTATTTTAATCAAGCTACTCATGATTTGCTTCTAGATGAGATCAGCACGTCAGAGGCGTCGAATCTAGCTGGTGTCGCAAAGACGACCATCAAAGACTGGGCACGTAAAGGTTGGTTGCCATGCATTGTGATCGCGCCAACTCGGCGATCGTATTCCCGCTCGGGCCTTCTTGCATTGTTACGCACGCGGTTTCGTGATGAAGGAAAAATGCGCAAACGTCCTGTAGTTCCTGTCAGGTTGCTTCCGGTAGTGAGCGATTTACTTGAAGAACTCGGAATCGAGAACGCTTCTGTGTTTTTTCATATCCTGCAGCTCGCCGCCGGTGCCAGCCAGCAGGATTGTGACGTCATTCGAGAAGGACATGGCATGGTCTCACGTTCCACATGGGAGACGATTGAGAACTGGCGACAGGACATCGCTGCCGGACGTCGGCCACATTGCTCTGGATCCGTTGAAATCGTTGCCGAAGCAGAAGAAGGTGCCGTAGCTGCGCTGCCTAACGTGCTCGCGTTTTTGTCAGGCGTCTCCAAGGAACGGTTTGAGTCCGTCGTCGGTGATCGCTTTGCCAAAAGCCTGACGCCACTGGAGGTACATGGGATCTGTCAGCTGATCTCTCACCATAAAGGTCGCCTCTGCGTCTACAATACTAATGGAAAGTTCGGAGTCGGTGATCTACTGATCGATCCAGATGCCTACGACTTCGGAGCAGTGCAGGAAATGATCAACGGTTCGGCCATGGATGTCGATTGGGTGCGTCGTGGACGGTTGAGAATGGTGCATCGTTAGGGTCTGGCAAGCCATTTACAGTTTGATGCCGTAGTCGCGTTCAAGCCGCGCAACTTCGTCACAAAACAACTCGCCCAGCAATGCGGAATGACGCGCTGGCAGCGAATCGCCAGACGTTGGATTTACCACGGTGTTGAGATGCTTGCGGGCAAATCTTGGGCCGCTGGCAATTCCTAGAAACCGCTGGGTTTCTGTGATCAGGCCCAGGGGATCTTCACAGAGCTTGCGATACTCCGCCACGTAGAGGGCGTCCTCTCGTACAAACGTTTTCCACCTCTCTATCAATGCTGAATAACTGCCACGTTCGATGTTTGATCGGCTGCGGTAACATTTTTCGAATTCTTCGAAGGGAACGTCTTTCATTTTGCGCTGTCGATCGCGCACCAGCGTTTTCTTTGCGTGCGACCACGATCGCTGCACTGGATCTCTGACCATCATGATAATCCGCATGTGAGGATTCAGAGCGAAGATATTGGCAATGTCAGCATCCGGCATCGTCGCATACGAGGCAGTGGCTTCCCCGCGAACAGTCACCGGCGCGATCAGTCCGTGGCACAGTGCTTTTGCTGTGCGTTCAAGTTTCTTGTGCAACGGAATGCGAAATAGATCCAGATAGGGTTCCAGCCGATTCGAGCGGTAGCGCTTGTGATTTTTCCGGCGCAGGTGGCTGAAGAAAAAGATCTCCTTCTTGAATGGCATCAGCACCTGCGGATGCTTGCACAAGTTTGTTCGCAGCCAGGACGATCCTGTGCGCTGCGGCCCAACTATCAGAAAGTCCGGCACCGGATAGGTTCCAGCTCGAAAACTGGAACTATCGATGTCGGGCGACAACTTACTTAGTTGCTCATCTCCAATCGCAAGGATAGGCATGGTTTCGCATAGCCTGCCTGCGTCAGGGCGTCAACAGTCAGTAGATTATCTCTGTGCAGCAAGGTGCCGCAAGTCTTGGCGAAGGTCGGTTGCGTCATTCGATGCGCAGGCCTATTCCTCTGGCCATGAGCACTGCGAGCAATGGAATGCTGATGAGTAGCAGAAGCTCAATTCGAACGACCATGAAGATCGATTTTGGCACCTCAACGATTTCATCTGTCGGCCCTTTGCCACCCTTGGCGAAGAACACGGTAGGATAGATCGAGATCAGGCCGACAAGAATGAACGCGGCAATCTTGACGAGGAAAATCCAATTTTTTGAGTAAAAGCTGGAGTCCTTTCCGACGGTGACCCATTGCAGAATTCCAGTGATCAATACCAGAATCGCAGCAACTCCGTAGATTGTATCAAGCTGACTCACGCGGCGCAGTTGCAGCCGTGGCATCTTCCGCGCCAGCAGGAGATGTTCCGCAGTGATGGTTGCGATCACTGCAAAAATCGATACGAAGTGAAGATAGCGGATAGCGATTTCAGCGGTCTGCATCGGATTCGTTCCAGGCTCAGTCAGGTCGATCAGTAAGATTTGGCAAAGAACACCCGCCTGCTGCTCGGCTTCCCAGTGTAGAAGCAGGTGCCTTCTTCGGCGAACTCATCGCCAGATGGAATGCAGCGAATGGTGACTTTCAGATCTTTTTGAATCTGCTCTTCTTCTTCGTTGCTGCCCGCCCAGTGACAAAGGGCAAACCCACCATGGATCTCCGGCTGTTTCTTGTTCGTCGGAGTGAAGAATTCTTCAAATTCTTCACGGCTGTCAATCTTTACAATGTTCTCATCGCGGAAGGCGCACGCGCGTTCCAGTAGACCGTTCTGAATATCTTCGAGTCGCTCGGCAACAGATCGTATGAAAATTTCCTTTGGAATAAATTCTTTGTCCCTTGGCCCTCGATCACGCCGGGTAACCGCTACTTTACGTGATTCTATATCGCGTGGCCCAATCTCCACACGAAGGGGAACGCCCTTCTTGATCCATTCCCAATTCTTCGCGCCACCGTTCAAATCACGAGTGTCAACTTCGACTCGTATGGGCTCGCGATGGAACTCCTGCTGACGTAACATTTTTGCCAGAGCCTGGCAGGCATCCAGCACGCTTTCCCGCGTTTCCTCCTTTGGTGTGACGGGCAGAATGACGATCTGTGCAGGGGCAATTCTAGGAGGAACGATGATACCGTCATCATCGCCATGCGCCATGATCAATGTGCCAATCAGGCGAGTGCTCACACCCCAACTGGTAGTCCACGCATGTTCCGATTTTCCATCGCGCCCGACAAATTCAATGCCTGCTGCCTTCGAGAAATTCTGCCCGAGGAAGTGCGAAGTGCCTGCCTGGATTGCTTTGCGGTCCTGCACCATCGCTTCAATGCACAAGGTGTCATCAGCGCCAGGGAAGCGTTCGTTTTCACTCTTCGCACCCGTCACTACTGGAATCGCCAGATGTTCGCGGGCGAATTTTTCGTAGACGCCGAGGATCAACTGCATTTCCGTGATTGCCTCGTCCTTGGTCTCGTGAGCGGTGTGCCCTTCCTGCCAGAGAAACTCAGCGGTGCGCAAAAAAAGTCGTGGCCGCATTTCCCAGCGCATGACATTCGCCCATTGGTTGATCAACAACGGTAAGTCACGATACGATTGCACCCAACGCGCAAAGGCGGCGCCGATAATGGTTTCGGACGTCGGGCGGATTACGTAGGGCTCGGTGAGTTCACCATCAGGGATTAGACGCGTCTTCTGCGTTTCCTCGTCTTTAACCGCTTTCAATCGGTGGTGGGTGACCACTGCGCACTCGGTGGCAAATCCTTCAGCATGCTCGGCCTCTTTCTCCAAATAGCTGAGAGGAATCAGCAGGGGAAAATACGCATTCTTGTGCCCGGTTTCTTTGAACATTTGATCCAGCTGGCGCTGAATGTTCTCCCACAGTCCGTAGCCCCACGGCTTGATCACCATGCAACCACGTACTTCAGAATTTTCAGCCAAATCTGCGGCCTTAATTACCTGCTGGTACCATTCCGGAAAGTTCTCTTCGCGCGTCGGACTGATCGCGGATTTGTCTTTCTTGCCTTGGTTTATCTGCTTTTGCGCTTTTTCGCCCATTATCTGCGCAATCTATAGGGGCTTGTGAGAATATCCAGAGAGGAAGCTGCAATCACCGCGATAATTTTTCCCTGGATGGCCAGCATGGTGTGTGACTTCGGACTGGACGTGGATTTCGGGAGGCGGCATCGTGTGAGTATGACGACCATGACTCAACCAACCGTTCCTCTGGAAGACTTCGCCTGCGACATTTTAGGTAAGGCGATGCGAGGATTGAACGTGTCGACTCAAGAACTTGCAGAACTATCAGGCGTTGCAGAGAATGCCATTGCGCAACTGTTGGATGAGGAGGCATTCGATGCAGAGGCTGCGGCAATGTTAGCACCGCACTTGAACTTGCACGGGCCCAGCCTGGTGGGCCTTGGTCAGAACAAGTGGCAACCTGCTGCGCAAGAAATCGAAGGACTGGCGCAGTTCAATACTCCATATCCGGGAATGACGGTGAACGCCTACGTCGCGTGGTCTCCAGGCGGCACAGATGCGTTAATTTTTGACACAGGAAGTGATGCTTCTGGCATTCTGAAGTTGATCAGTGATCGAGAGCTGAACGTCGGGGCCATTTTTCTCACGCATACGCATCGCGATCATGTCATGGATCTCGATCGACTGACGCAAGCGCTGCCAGATGTTCCCGTTTATGTTGGAAAGCTGGAACCAGTTGATCGCGCAGATGGCGTGGAAAATCACCAGCGATTCTCCTTTGGCGACCTATCCATTGAAAGTCGCTTGACCAGTGGCCATTCCGTTGGAGGAATGAGCTATGTGATCAGTGGCCTTGAGCGCCCAGTCGCCATCGTTGGCGATGCCTTGTTTGCCGGTTCGATGGGTGGGGGTATGATCTCGTGGAGTGATGCCCTTGAGAACAATCGCAAGCAATTATTTACGTTGCCCGACGACACCGTCGTCTGTCCAGGCCATGGGCCGATGAGCACCATCGCTGAAGAAAAGGCGCACAATCCCTGCTACCCGGAATATAAGTGACAAGATTACGCTCGTCTGAGTCGATCATGGATCTTAGAAGGAACACAGATCGCTAATTATAAGTAACATGCGTGCGCCGGATCGATTCGGACCGTCCAGTGGTGAGGAGTGAAACGATATTGAGACATCTTTTTCTGTGAGTTTCCCTGAATATTAGATAGAACACACGGATGCGCTATTTCGTCATTGGATTTTCGTTGTTCCTATTGTTCATGATTTCGGTTTCTCAGGCTCAGCTTGTTTACGATTTTGAGGATGGTACAGCACAGGGGTGGACGACTATTTCGTCGGACGCCGAATTGCCGCACGAGTTTCGACCTACAAACGAGCCGTCCGAGAATGGTACGACATTTCCCGTGCCATCTCAGGGAGACTACCAGATGGTGCCCCTGGTCTTTGAAGCAGAGGACGGGACGAATATCCGCGATGGTGCACACCAGACTTTATTGACGCGATCGCCGGAGTTCCTTCTGGAGAGCGGTGACCTTTCAATCGCTATTGTCGGCGGCGATGCACATGGCGCGCTGCCCGATGCTCCGGCAGCTCTAGCCGAAACTACAGATGGCGATGGTGCACACGTGCAAGGCTTCGGATTGCGGCGCGTTAGCGACGACACGTATGTGGCAACTGGCGCACGGAGTACCAATGATGATATCTATCAGGATGTCGTCGTCACTGCAGATACATTGGCTCCGTTTATAAGTGACAGCGAGACGTACACGGTGGACGTGTTTGATTCCTCCGCAGGCGGTTGGGGTTGGATTGCGTTCGATAACGTTCAAGTGCCCGGCAAACTTCCAGCGTCCAAGGTGGTATTTGATTTTGAAGATGGAACGAAACAAGGCTGGACGACCGTCTCATCGGATGCTGATTTACCACATGAGTTTCTGCCCACGAACGAACCTTCGGAGAATGGTACGACGTTTCCGGTTCCTGCCAGTGGTGACTATCAGGTCGTTCCTCTCGTATTTGAAGCCGAGGATGGCACCAATGTGCGCGATGGCGCACACCAAACATTGCTCTCTCGCTCACCAGAATTTGTTCTGGGCGCTGGTGAGCTATCGATCGCGATCGTCGGAGGTGATGCACACGGTGCTCTTCCTGAGTCGCCAACGGATCTCGCCGAGTCGACTGATGCAGAAGGGGTGCATGCTCAGGGGTTTGGGTTGAGACGTGTGAGTGATGATAGTTACGTCGTCACCGGCGCCCGTAGCACCAACGATGATATTTATCAGGATGTTGTCGTTGCCGCAGAAACACTGGAACCCTTTGTCAGTGATACAGAAACCTATACCGTTGATGTGTTCGATTCATCAGCGGGCGGGTGGGGATGGATCGCTTTTGACAATGTAGTCGTTCCCGGTTCTTTGGTGCAGCCGTCAGAGTTGGTGTTCGATTTTGAAGATGGAACGAAGCAAGGATGGACGACCGTTTCGTCAGATTCTGATTTACCGCATGAGTTTCTGCCTACCAATGAACCAGCAGAGAATGGAACGACGTTTCCAGTTCCTGCCAGTGGTGACTATCAAGTCGTTCCTCTGGTATTCGAGGCTGAAGATGGCACAAACGTCAGGGACGGCAATCATGGGACGCTGCTGACGCGGTCGCCTGAGTTCTTCCTGGCCGAGGGTGACTTGGCGATCTCGATAGTAGGAGGAGATGCGCACGGAACACTGCCCGCAACCCCTGCCGAGTTAGCAGAGTCGACAGATGCGGCGGACGGAGCCAAAGTCCAAGGATTCGGACTGCGTCGTGTGAGTGATGACAGTTACGTTGCGACGGGTGCCCGCAGCACCAATGATGACATTTATCAGGAAGTAGTAGTTGCCGCCGATATTCTGGCGGAACACGTCAGCACCACCGAGAAATATACAGTAGACGTTTTTGACTCATCAGCAGGAGGCTGGGGGTGGATCGCCTTCGACAACGTTAAAGTGCCGGGTAGACTGGTGGATCCGTTGCCACCCGTGGATCCCGGGTTTGTAGATACTGACCTCGATGGGATGGATGATGCCTGGGAGACCAGGAATGAACTTGATGTCGGTGAAGATGACTCAGCGCAGGATCCCGACAACGATGGATTGACGAATTTGCAAGAGTTTCTGGTGAAGTCTTTTCCAAAGGTCGCTGACACGGACGAGGATGGATTGAAAGACGGGGTTGAAACAAAAACGGGTGTCTATGTCGATGAGAACGACACTGGAACGCACCCTCTGCGCCCTGATACAGATGGCGATGGTCTACTGGATGGAGTTGAAAATCCGAATCTCGCCTACGATCCAGAGAATCCTTCCTCCCAACCAGGAACTTCACCATTGATTGCGGATACTGACGGGGATGGCGGAGTCGACGGTCTCGAAATTTCGGGTGGAACCAATCCTGTGGTGTCGGGCCCGCTGCCGTCGAATGTCGAGGCAGGCGGTGTTTTCAAGACTCTCCACGTATGGACAGGTGATAACTTTGACATTACGGATTCGTTTATCGCCGAGGAATTGTTGGAGAATCCCAGTCAAGATGGATTTGAAACGGTTGAGGTAGATTCCCCCTTCATCCATTTTCACGACAATAGTCCACCAGTGATTCTTGTTGCGTCTTCGCGGCCCTATCCTCTATGGGACAATGAGACCGATGGCTTTGGAAATCGTGACAATTTCCTCATTAAAGCAACAGGTCAGATTAATCTTAAACAGAGTGGGTTGACCACGTTCGTTTGTAATTCTGATGATGGATTTTCCCTTGAAATTGATGGAGAGATTGTGGGTGAAGCTGGAGCCCGTAATCGTAGTTCGTCGTCGATTATCGAGTTGGAGCTGGATGAGGGACTTCATGATCTCAGGTTCGTCCACTGGGAAAACACAGGAGGCGCTGGGGTATCGTTGCTGATCTATCGAGGCCGCGGGGAAGCGCCGGACTTTGCGTTTACCGCAAGGAGAGAGCCCGAGACCAATCCATTGGAACCGTATTGGGAGGCTCTTGGTGCATTCGGTGGCAGCAGTGTGCCACTGCTTTTTACTAGTGTAGCCTTCGCAGAAGGTGCCGCACCTGCAGTTGATCTTACATGGACATCGCAAGCTGGTGAATCGTTTAAGATTGAAAAGGGCAAAGTATTGAATGACTGGGAGGAGATTACCGACGGTCACATGAGCGGCGGCGACACGACCGCCTACCAATATCTGCTGGGCGAAGAAGAGGAACGTATTGAACTGTATTTCAGAGTGACTAAGGAATCTCCGTGACAGATTAGGGGGACTCCGCGATTGCGTTGATATGGGTGGTTCTATTCTCCATACTGGCAGCATGTGCCTGAATCGTCTTTCGGCATTTCCGCTGCTGGTTGCTCTTATATTTTCGCTCAATGCTGAAGCCCAGGAAAACCTGTCGACAGAGTCAGCGCGACTCCTGCATGAGCGGCAGAATCTCAGCGATACGGTGTGGAAGTCAGAGCAACTGGCGCAATCCTACGAAACAGCAATCACTCAACTATGGGATCGTCTTCGCCAGGCACGCGATTCCGCTGGCGCTGCTGATCTTTTCAAATCGATCGACTGTGAGGCATGGCAACTTCCAACGGAGATTCCAGATACTTCAGACCCAATTCCATTTGGAATTACGCGGCGCCGTTTCAATTCTTCAGATAGCCAAATGCTAAGTCGCGAGAAGTTCGCGGCACTGGTCGATAACTATGTAAGCAATGGGTTCCTCCTGAAGGAATGTGAGTTTCACCATACGAAGTTTCAGCCGGAGGAGCCGCCGAGTTCAAGGGTAGGATTTCTATTGCATCTCGAGCGCTCGACGCAATCTGAGGGTGAACGCCTTGTCGTTTCTGGTGATGCCAATGTAACGTGGCAGGTAAAGGTGGCCCCTGGTAAGTTGTCGGCCCGACAAATAAAGATTCAGAACTTGAAGGTTCTCGGGGCGCCGTTGCAAGCGGGCTTTATCAAAGCTGCGACATTCGCCCCGCGCGAGAAGGAATTCCAAAGTGCGCATCCTGTTTTGCTCTCTGACTTGGATGGTGACGGCGATAGTGAGATCGTGATTCCGCGATGGAACCGCCGCTACACCAATCAATTGTCCGCCAAGAAGCCGCAGTTGGTCGATGGGGCGTTTCTTGATCACTGGAAACCTCAGGAGGAATGTGGGCTCATCGCTGATCTTACGAATGATGGACGCCTTGACTATTTAACGGTCGTCAAAGGTGAGGGACTTACACTTTACGAGGGAGGGGAGGGAGGAAGATTTCCGAATCCAGGGCGCGTTATTTTTCGCAGTGATCAATTGATTGCACCAATGTCAATAACCACTGGAGACATAGATGCCGACGGAGACTTGGATCTTTTTCTTTCCCAGTACAAGCCATCCTATGTTGGAGGACAAATGCCAACTCCATTCTACGATGCCAATGATGGATTTCCTGCTTTTCTGTTGCGTAATGAGGATAGCGGGAATCGATTCGTTGATGTTACCGAAAGCGCAGGTCTGGCGAAGAAGCGTTATCGGCGCACTTACAGTGCCTCGTTCGTAGACCTGGATGCTGATCGTGATCTCGACCTTTCGGTTGTGAGTGATTACTCCGGGATCGATCTTTATCTTAATGACGGAAGCGGAAAGTTTTCTGATGCTTCAACAACATTGAAACCGAATCGCCTGTTCGGAATGGCACAGACCTTTGCTGACTTCAATGTGGACGGGCAGCTTGATCTTTTGGCAATCGGAATGAGTAGCAGTACGGCGCGGCGACTGGATAGTCTGGGGGCGGGCCGTAAGGATCGCCCTGATTATCAGAGGTTTCGGGCTGCGATGGGTTACGGCAACCGAATGTACTTGCGAAGTTCCGGTGGTTTGGCTGCAAGTCCTATCAATGATCAAATCGCGCGCACTGGTTGGTCATGGGGAGTGAGCGCATTTGATTTCGACAACGATGGCGATCGAGATATCTACGTTGCGAATGGTTTCCGTAGTGGTAAGTCGTCGAAGGACTATTGTTCTCAGTATTGGTGCCACGACATGTATGCGGGAGGTTCAATGGAAAATCCGAGTCTCATCCCCGTCTTCTCGCAATCTATGCTGGATTTGAACAAAGGCCTGATTTCATGGAATGGCTACGAACACAATCACCTTAAGATGAACTTAGATGGTGGTGCGTTTGAGAATGTTGCCTTTCTATTCGGCGTCAGTTTTGAGTACGACGCCCGCATCGCCTTGACTGAGGATTTTGATCGCGATGGGCGAGAAGACCTGCTGGTCGGCGAATATGCGTTTGCTGGCAGCGGTTTTCGATCAACGTTTCACCTTTATCTGAACCGTGTGGCACCCACCGGTGAGCGGAACCAATGGATCGAATTTTCGCTGCAACCGGCACCCGGATTTCCTGTTGTTGGCAGCACCGTGACGCTCGACACATCGAACGGAACCCAGGTGCATCCGTTCGTTGCGGGAGATTCATTTCTGAGTCAGGATTCCCCTGCCGCGCACTTTGGGCTGGGCACTAACACGATCGTCAAAAAAGTTACCGTAGACTGGCCAGGGGATCAGAGGCGTTCATTGGAGATCTCTACGCCGGCATTGAACCGCTTCCATAGGCTGCGTTTTTCCGGAGCAGTAGATTAAAGGCGATCCGAAAGGACACATTTCAAGAAGCCGTGCACCGAAATTGCTCGATGGCGCTGGCCATGTCGGGAGCTTTGAATAGCGAGGTGCCAGCCACTAGCGCATTGGCACCATGCGAGATTGCGGTGCCTGCGGTGTCTGCGGCGATGCCACCGTCAACTTCAATGTGAAACGTCAGGTCGTGCCGGGCGCGGAATTCTCTGGCGGCGTCAATTTTTGGCATAGTCTCTGTCATGAATGCTTGTCCACCGAATCCGGGCACTACTGTCATGACTAGCAGAAGGTCAATTTGCTTCAAGAATGGTTCGACCGCTGAGAAGGGCGTGGCGGGATTCAGTGCCAGACCCGCTTTGCAGCCACCTGCGCGAATGCTTTCCAGAGTCGCTGCCACGTCGTGTTTCGACTCAGTTTCCACGTGAACGGTGAGGTTGTGGGCACCAGCGGCCAGAAAACGCGGGACATAGTGATCCGGTTTCTCAATCATCAGATGCACATCGAGAAAAATGTCGTTGGTCTCGTGGATCGTCTGCACGAACTGCGGGCCAAACGAAATATTGTCCACAAAATGGCCGTCCATGACATCCAGGTGCAGCCAGTCAGCGCCAGCACGAATCGCACGAGAGCATTCTTTTTCCAGTTGGCTCCAGTCGGCTGCGAGCAATGACGGGGCCACGATGAGCGGCAGATTTTGTTTCATTGCAGCGAATATGATTGACGCTCACACAATGTGCAAAAACTAATGTCATCTCATGATTTTGCCTCACGACTCCGCCAACTCCAATGAACCTGAAGTAAAGGTGACACCGCCATCCACTCCCGCTAGCGGCGAGGCAGGGCTGGAATTTGGCAGTGACAATTTTTTTATGGGTCAGGCGCTGCGTCAGGCACAGAAGGCTTACCTGGCGCAAGAAGTCCCGGTGGGCGCGGTAGTCGTGAGTCAAGGCAAGATCATTGCTCGGGCGCACAATCAAGTAGAGACCCTGAAAGATGCGACTGCCCACGCAGAGATGCTGGCGCTGACCCAGGCGGAGAGCGCAGTTGGGGACTGGCGACTGACAGACTGTGACCTCTACGTGACAAAGGAACCCTGTCCGATGTGCGCGGGCGCGATCGTACATTGTAGAATCAGGCGAGTCATTTTCGGCTGCAGCGATGCAAAGGGCGGCGCGGCTGGTGGCTTTATCAATTTACTCCAGCAGCCGACGCTGAACCACAGCAGCGAAGTAACGCATAGTGTGCTGGAACCCGAATGCCGAATGTTGATTAAGGCATTCTTTGAAGAGGCGAGGGAACGGAAGAAGCTAGGATCGAATGATGAGGGATGAGGTTACGGTGCTGGTTTATCTTCAGAGGGGAGAATAAATCCGTCGAGGTCGAAGCTGCCTGGAAAGGAGATCGGCGTGCCGATTTTGAGGGCGGGGCTTTGGAATACGATGTGACCGGGCAAAGTGAGATCGCTGGCGCGAGCGGTAATTGATTTCCAATCTTCGCCACCGGTGGGTGGCTCTGAGACTACGCGAGCGGTGGTGCCAGGGAGTAAGCGGCCAACGGCCCCTGGCAGTGCACCTGGCTGGTGCTGAGCGGTGACCGTTTCAGTGTTAGGGTCAGGGATGCTGATGCCTATCAATCCTCCCAATGCGTCTGATGCTAAGCAGCGACACACTTGCACGCCGCTGGCGCTCCCAAGTTTTTCAATGGTGTCGGGATCGATGGGATCAAAAATCTGCAGCAACCGCAGGGGCGAAGGATCTGGGAGCGCAGCCCCGGTGAGCAGATAGGCGCGGGCGATCGGGCCGGCAACGATCCAACTGATGGATTCGGCAGCGACTGCCGCGCGCCACTTGGAGACGTCTGCCGCTGCAGAGATCATGACGGCAGGCATGCCACACATGAGCGGATACCACAGGGACAGGACGGTCCCCGCAGCGCTGGCAAAATGCGGCTCGCTGAACAATATATCGCCGTCACGGTAGGCATTAATACTGTTCATACGCTCGATATTGGCCAACAGGGACCGGTGCGAAACCTGGGTGAGCATTGGTCGGCCATTTGCGTCATCACATAGCCAGCCGACAGCAGCAGATTCCGGATCATGTTTGCTGCGGTCGATGTGCAGAAGCTTCCAATCCATCCACTTCGGAGTCAGCCATAGTCTCATCCTGGTCAACCAGAGGGCCGATGTCGAAAACCGCAGTTCCTGGTTCATGTCGAGCACGGTTTCTGGCCAATAGTGATCTGTCAGAAGTTCTTTGAGCTTGGGTGTGGAGATGACGGTCTGAATTCCTGCAGCAGTCATGATTTTGCCCATCTCTGCGGCAGAGAATTGCTTCTCCAGCGGCAGGTTGACAGGGACGCGCCCTGCCATGCGCAGGCCGAGATTCACCAATGCACTGGTGGAACTGTTAGGGAGCACAACGCCAATGTGCGATTGATCAGACGGTAAAGTGCGGCGCCATTTCTTAGCGAGTTCGACAGCGCTGGCGAACACGGCAGAGCGCTTGAGCGGTCGCGGACTTCTTGCATACTCAGTGATGGCTCTACGCCATGGGCGGCGGCGAAGCTGATGCAGTAGCACGATCTCGACTGGTACCGTGAGTTCTTTGCGCGCACTCATGGCATCAACCGAAAGATCCATCAGCGCTTCCCGCACACGGTTGCTGGTCGCCTCTTTTGGGGGCAGTCGATCGCCAAAGTGCACTGATAAATGGAACGGAAAGTGATAGGGCCATTTTTTGAAAAAACAGCCGCGCTCGAATGAGAAGATCGAGCCCCAAAGATCGTCCATGTAAACAGGAATGACTGGAGCATCTGCCTGGCGCACCATGAGTTGGAAGCCCTTTTTGATTTCGTTCATCACTCCCGTGCGCGTCAATTGTCCTTCAGGAAAAATGCACACTAGATCGCCCGCCTTGACTGCATCGGCTACGGTGCGCACCGCTTCCTTGGCGCGGTCCGCAGAGATAGGAACAACGCCAAACAATTTGAGGAACGGCACCATCCACTTGACCGTCATGTAGTGGTCGAAAATGACAAAGCGGATCATACGATCGGACGCTGCGGAAAGGATAAAAGCGTCGATATAGCTGAGGTGATTGGCTACCAGCATGGCCCCACCTTTTTGCGGCAGCACGCCGGCATTGATCGGGCGAATTTTGTAGATCATCCGCAGCAACATGAGCACGATAAAGCGAATGAAATTCTGCGGTAACAGTCTGACAACGTAAAGGGCAGCTGCCAGGCTCATCACGCCCATGAGTGCGAATTGCAGTGACGTTGAAACGTTCAATTTGATGAATGCGAATTGCACGCCAATGGCGACCAGACCCGCCGCAGAATCCAGCAAGGCGGATGCCGAGAGCATTCGGCCACGGCTATTCGGGGGCACCATGTCTTGAAGCAGCGCATTCAAAGGCACTAGAAACATCGCACTGAAGGCACCCAGCAGGAACAGGTTGCCATTGAACCAGGAAAGAAATGCGTCCGATGGCGGAAGTGCCGCCGCAACGAGCGCCGTCAGCGCCATGCCCAGACCGCCAACCGGAACCATGCCAAGCTCAATACGATTGGGAGACATCATCGCTACTAACACGCTGCCAAGAGCGATTCCGAGTCCGGCATGCGCCATCATGAAGCCGTTCACTTCGGCCTTTGCTGTCTTAAATTCGACCACTTCACCAGCGACTTGGATGGTGATCAGGAACAACAGGCTGCCCGCAAACCAGAAGTAACCGATCCCCAGAGCGGTCAGGCGCAGGCGACGTTCCTTGAGCAAGTCACCAAGGTGAAAAAAATGCTGCACCAGCAGTGACGGTCGCAGCGGCCCTGGATCCTTAGCAGGGGCAACGCGCTTTATGTTCCATCCAGCAAGAATCGCAAAGAAGGCAATGCCGCACATGATCACAATCGGATACGCTGCCGCCTGCCACTTGGTGAAGCCAGACTGGGTGAATTCCTTAAAGGCAAAACCGCCCAGCCAACCACCCAGGATGATCGCTAATATGGTGAGCATCTGCGCGATGCCGGATGCCATCGCCAGCTTTTTAGTTCCGACCAGTTCTTTCACGATGCCGACTTTGGCGGGCGAGAAAAATGTCGACTGCACCGCGAGCACAAAGAACCCAGTGGTCGCCAACTTGAACCACCCAGACCAGAGTGAGAATGCGATCGCTCCCAGGATCGCCAATTGAGCATAAAGGCAGAGCAGGATGACCGTGCGCTTGGAGAATTTGTCAGAGAACCAGCCCGCGACGGGAGCAAACAGGACAAAAGGCAGGGACAACATCAAGGAGATCACGTGCGCGAAACTTTTTTCCGAGCTATCGGCTTGCTCGATGCGTTTCAGCATCTCGGAAGTGACTACGCCAACCGCCTTCGCGGGATCCGACAGCGTCGCATCGGGAAGATCCGGAACGTGAAAGTCGAGAAAGTAAACTGCTGCCAACCCCAGCAGGATCAACTGCGCGACTTTGTCATTCAGCGCGTTCAACGTTTGCACGCCCATCACCAGCCAGAGCGATCGCCATTCGCGGCGACTGGGCGTGTCGTTCGCGGTGACGTCGATTTCCCCCTCTGCCGTTGCGTCGGGCAGGGGAGTGGCTGGCGCTTCAGGATCAGTCATGTGCCCGGCAGGCTACACAAACTTTTTCGAACCGGAACCCTGAAACAAAGCTCAGCCACTGATCGTATCCTAGATAGTATCCAAATTTAATCCGAAATCTGAAAAATGGGGAATTTCAGGTGTTTCCAAAGCAGGTAGAAGAAATCATAACGCTATGAATATTTGAACAGTTAAAATGATCAGATGTCTTAATAATCAAGTTGCAGCATGAAAATTCCGCCATATACTGTTCATATGAACATAATAACATACCGAAAAGCCGCCCTGTTGCGTCGGCATCGTGCTATGAGGCATCGCGCTACGACAATGGGTGCAGCAACTCTCGACAGAGAAATTTCTCGCAATACTGATGTTGCTGAAGCCACAGAAACCACAGAAGCCGCTGGTTCTGATGAGTTCATTCCTTCGGGCATGCGTCGTATCTACAAGGAGACAGTCATCATCGATGACGATCAGATCTTGATCGGCGTGCCAACACTCGACAGCGAGTTGGTAATGCCTTCTCAGCCAGCGGGCTGAGAGTTGCTGACTTGTCGTCAGCCAACAGCAACGAGGAACCTGTCACTTAATTCTTTCACTTTCCCGGCATTCGCGCTCCCCGTATTTCCTATTGGCGCACGCGTCCTCGCATGGATTCGTGCGCTACATCACACGAACCATCTTCAGCGAAGCCCTCAACATTGAGCCTACCATGGATTTCTGAGTCCCAGCGCCCATATCTCTGGGCGTGCGCCATCTGTTCCGAGAAAGGGATTGTCATTCGGAATGGTATAAGTGTTCCCTTCTTCCGGTCGGCTTTTTACGTCCAGCCTGAGAATCTTGCCGAGCAAACTTGTGAGACTCTGTGACGGGTGTGCCTCGCGCAGTTCTCGATTACGGCCGCCGTCCCCAACCGCGATGAAAAGATGCTGGTCTGGCCCAAATGCAATTTGACCACCTTTGTGAATCCCCGAATACCCGCCGAGAGGAGGAATCGAGATCACCTCTAACTCAGATGCCAGTGTCGCCTCCTTCCCCTCCGGCATCAAAGTGAATTTTGAAACGTTCAGAGCATCCGATGTCGAATAGCACACATAAAAATGACGGCTCACCAGAAAATCCGGAGCTAAGGCAAGGCCGAGAACTCCCGATTCCCCACCATAGGAAACTATTCCACTGAGGTCCAGTATAACATTGGCGCGCGCCGCGCCGGGCACCTTTGCGAAAATCTTACCGGGTTGCGTAGCTATAAACATCGACTCTTCGTCCGGTCGGTCCGGAACCGCTTCGGAAAAACAAATGGCCGTTGGTAGATGGCTCAACCCCTTCTCCGCCACTGTATCGAGCAGAACGCGCTGCTGCCCCAGGCTGCAGTCCAGTCCTGCGAATAACAGGGCTATCGTGGCCGACATCATCCATACTTTCCGTCCAACCGATTTTTTTTCGTTTATCATCTCGGCGCGATCATATTCGTTTCCCCTGATTCCCACCACAAAAAATTGGTAGGAACTTTGAATTCCAGAGTTGGATTCATGGGTGGTCGGAGCCTGGGCAAAGGGGGGGCGGACTGGGACGGGCGTTAACTACGTGCCATTTTGTCCGGCTCCGTGTTTTTTCGTGGCCTTGACCGATGCGTTGCCGCTACCACGTTTGTCTGCGCTCACCGATGCACACTGCTGTGCCCCTTCTGACCCGATTCCGAATGCTCCCGTCGCTATCCTGTAAAGTGCCTGTCACCGTGCCAGTCATTTATTTCTTTAGCCTGACTTATTCATCGCGGCTTTTGGAAGCGCGATTTTTGATAGATTGGCGCCCCATCTCGGCGCCTCAGTCGTCAG
>JBNMNB010000064.1:0-32995 GCA_051270635.1 Verrucomicrobiales bacterium
CACGAAACGGCGAAGTACCCTGTGATGGAACTTTCACCGGAAGAGCGCCACCAACAGGTGGCCGATGCCAACATCAAGTTCGAGGATCATGGTGTGGGTCGAGGCAGCAAATTGGAGCCTCACCGCGTCGCGATTGTCGAGATGCGGAAGTGCCGATGGCCGTATCGCAGGATCGCTGAATGGTTACACACAGAGCGCAATGTTATCGCGACAGCCGACACGGTTCGTAGCTTCTGTCGTGTGCGTGGAATCAGGAAAGGGACAGGTGTGGCGCAACGCTCGAAACCAACGAGCAAGTCTAACGCTGCGCAAACTGATCAGCCAAACGGTGGGGGAGGGAGGGTCTTCGATTTTGATGAGTCGAAACCCATGGAGACGTGGAAGTCTAAAACCGGAAGTCGTTCAGAATGACTCTCGTTCAATCAGAACTTTGGTTAGACTATATGAACACAGCAGACAGCATCCGGATCGTCTTCACCGAGGGCGGCAAAGGGGGCGTGGGGAAAACCGAAGTCGCCATTTGTCTCGCCACCTGGTATCAGCGGCAGGGCATCCGTCCGAAATTCATCGACTTCGGGGCCGAAGCGAACACCAAAGGGTGTATGCAGAGTTTCCTGCCTGAAGCCGTCAAACTCGACGCTGGCAAAGCAGGCGCGTTGGATCACTTCTTCTCCGGACTGGATGACCACGAAGGTGTGGTTCTTGCCGACATGAACGCAGGTGCAGGTGCAGGTGCAACAATACGCGAATGGATCGACAAGGTTCGCGTTGAGACGACCGAACTCAACATCCGATTCACCGCTGTCTGCGTGACTACGAATGATCCAGACGCGATTCATTCGGTTCTTCAATCAGCCAAACGACTTCAGAACAATGTGGACTACTTGATCGTTCTCAATCGATTACGAAACCCACGATGTGATTTCCGCTATTGGCACCAGAGTCCCGAGGTTGCAGAATTTGTGAGAGTGCTGGAGCCAACTGTTATCGAGATGAGATCCCGTGACGAACGGTTTCAAGCCGAAGTTCGCAACCACGCTCTCACGCTTGAGGACATCATGAGCCGCAAGGCCGAACCGGCGTTCTTTCGCTACGCACGTAACGCGGCCCACGCTCGCCATTGCCTTCGGCAAATCTATGGGGAATTTGGGAAGGCCGCCGGAATTCTGCTGCCGTCGCCCGTATCGCCGAAGCCAATCTGTATCTGAGAGGGAAAACTTGAGCGCAAACTAACGAAAGTTTGTGCCGCTTCGTGATCTGCCCGCGTGGATGGCGAATTAACTAGCAAGGGGTGCCACGCAACGTACCACCGACCTTCAATTCGCAACCATCTGTGCCTATGTCATCCAATCAATCCCCTATTCGCGTCGTCTTTACCGAAGGCGGCAAAGGCGGTGTCGGTAAGACCGAGATCGCCATCAGTCTCGCTACCTGGTATCAACGTCAGGGCATCTCACCACGCTTCATCGACTTCGATGCTGAAAACACCGACAAGAGCGGCCTCAAGAATTTCGTTCCCGATGCTGTCCGGTTCGATATTCATACGCCCGGAGCGCTTGATCATTTCTTTGAAGTCTGCGATACCGGAGATCGCGTCGTGCTGGCCGACATGGGCGCAGGTGCAGGAACGGCGACCTACGACTGGTTCGAGAAGATGTTCGATGACTCGCGCGACATGAACATCCGCTTCACCGCCATTGGCGTCACGACGAACGATCCTGGAGCCGTTCTTTCCGTCCTACGTTGGGCGAAGCATCTGCAACAGCAGGTAGACTACCTCATCGTTCTGAACGAAACATCGGAGACCGACAGGGCTTTCGAATACTGGCATGACAATCCGCTGGTTAAGAAGTTCACCGATGCATTCAAGCCGGTCGTCATGCGTTCCGATGTCAGGATCGCCGAATTCCAAAGCGAGCTTCGCAATCAGGAACTCTCCCTTGAAGACGTGATCGAGCGCCGCACCGATTCGCCGTTCTTTCGGAACACGATGCAGATCGTACGTGCAAGGCGCTACCAGCGAACCCTCTACACAGGCTTCGATTCTGCCTCTGACATTCTACTGCCGACCCTGACCACTGAAGAGGACTAGAACCATGGCTGATACAACCACACTCCAAGCAGTCGGTGACCTCTTGGCACCGGAACATCAGGAACGATTCGCTGAAATTCTGCAGTATTTCGAGAAGCTACCCGAGGATGATGAGTCATTTCAGTTAGTGACGGCGACTGGCATCGTTGCCCTGACAATGAGCCAGATCCCGGAGAAAGTGAGCGATTTACTTGAAGAGGCTCAAGATGTTCTGACCGAAGATCAAACCAAAGCGCTAGGAGATCAATTTCGCGAGATCCTGACAAGTTCACTCGACGTCCCGAACTATAAGGATATGAGCGAGATGACACGTGCGATTCGCGAAACATATCAGAAAACCCACCACGCAAGCGGCAAGTTGCTCGAAAGCCTTGGCAGTCTGCAACACGAGGTTGCCAAGAGCCGTCGGCTGTCTCCCATTCTCGCGTGCTCCTTGGCCTCTAGCCTAATCACTCTCGCGGCAGGAGCGGTGGTCGCCTTCTTCTGGCTACCCAAACTTCTTGACGATCCTATCACGATCCCGAAACACCTCTGGCCCTACGTGGAACTACAACGCGAACGCCGGTTGTACCACTTCGACGGCAAGCTCCCCAACCTGACTGACAAGGAAGTCAGAATCATGAAAATCAAAGAGGGCGTGCTCGGTGCATTCAGAGAAGGTGATGACGCGGTGATCGTCTTGGAGAAACCCGATCAGCCTGCCGACCCAATAAACTGAATTCTTTCTTTCGACATGACAAAACAAAAGCCGATCACTAGCAGAACTAAGCCTGAGCTGATAAGCCGAGATCAGCTCGCCAAACGCTGGAGCGTTTCTAAAGAAACCATCAAGCGGAGAGAACGGGAAGGGCTTCTTAGTCCATTACGCTTTAACCAACGGCTTATCCGCTACCGCCTTGATGATATTCTGGCGATAGAACAGTCCCTGCTATCGTAGGCCACCTGTCGGTGGCGCTTCACGGTTTCTTTGTGTGGTCACTGTTGATATACCGTCAGACTCTACAGGTTGAAAACTGCGGGCACTATATCACGACCGTTTCGACCGGACACTGCGATGCTGCTCGTGGTTTTGCTACATGGATTTACCGGATAGGGTGACTCGAATGATCAGAGAGCGATGCGCCTGATGGACCCTCTAACGGGTTCCCCATTGGCTCTACGGCGAAACTGTAGATTTGATCCGATAGAAGCCACGGACCTGTGAAGTTGACGGATTCGCCCATGTATTTATCCCATTAATCGGGATGATTTCTCCAACGGTTTCCCAGTGAGAAAGATCTAGAGACTGCTCGATTTTGAGCGGCGAAAGGCCGCCGTCTACCTTCGCATTGTGCCACTGAAGAACAAGGTTAGTGGCGTCACGTTGAATTTCACTAATCCTCAAGAATGAACTCATATCTTGGGGATCGGTGCCGCTCCAATATTCTTGTAACGTAGTGTGTCCATCGGCGTCATGATCGGTCGCCACCGCGGTCTCGTAGTCGCTTGACCAAGTTGGATTCTGAGCATTCAGCCAGGTATGAGGAACGGAACCATTGGTCGTGCGCAAATATCCAGCATGGCTGGCGAGCCAGTCAAAGCACGGGTTCATGCACCAGTCTGCCGTGCCGTCCTTGAAGGATGAGAAAAGTGAGCCTGAGTAGTCAGTGAAGAAAACGTGAGTTCCGGGCGCGATCGACCAGCCACTCCCGTCTGGTTGAATAAAGTCTGTCATGCTGTCGGTCGGATCATTCCAGCCGGTTGTCGCTTCTTGCTGGGTCCGGACACCTGCCAGGGTGCTGCCGAAGAACTCGTCATTCTCCCCAGCGATCGAGCGGATCTGGTTCGGCTCCAGGGCGATGTTTTCAATGCGTAAGATATCGGGAAGTAGGGTGCCGTTGCCGATCAGGAAGGCCGCTCGCACGTTCGAGTGATAGTTGGCCGCAAGTGCCGCCATGTGAGCGCCCTGGCTGAAACCGGCGACGACCATGCCTTGGTCGAAACTCGCCGTGGCCCCGTCATAGCTCACGCCGGAGCCAGCGACGATGTTGACCGCGCTGGCGGGATTGTCTTCGGCATAAACAGCCTTGGCCTTCTCCAGCATTGCCTCCCCGGTCGAGGGATATTCCCCCTGACCATAGTCCACGGCAACCGCAATGAATCCTCGCTCGGCCATCGTGGTGAGAATCTCGGCAATGTGCTGAACCCTGATGCTGCCCCAGGTTCCCTGCGTATAAACGAACAATGGATAGGCTCCGTCTCTCCGTGGGGCATAGACCCGATACTCGTAAGAATTCTCCTTATTCCAAACCTGTGTGGCCTGATCATCGAATAGGTCAACCTGATAGATCCACTGCGCATAAAGGGTCACATCCGCCGAGCCCATCGAAAACTTTTCCCCAGGCGCAAATCTCGTTCCGGTGCCAGCGGCTGCATCATTCCAACCCTGAAAGCTCATTTCAGCCGAGGTAAGTTTGCCAGAATTGCCAAGCACCGTAGCGGACTCGCCTGTGGTATAGCTTTTGTCGTCAACGGCAACATCTCCGTCCGTATAGCCGTTACCGTGATAGGTAACGGTGAGGGCATGTGAGGTGGAGATTGATCCTGTAAGGATTAAAAACCATAGAAAGCGAATCGATCTGAGTTTCAGAGACATTAACAGCGGAGATGTTTGTTTAAGCGAGTTCATTCGAGTTTATTTATAGTTTTCTGTTGGGTTGCACTTGAAGTTTCGTAAGCGGCGATGTGCCTCTTTCGCGGAAGCAGTGCGTCCTTTTCTGCTGAGAAGGGCCAACCATTCATTGCAATTTTTAGAATCACCTGTGGCGCTGAATAGACCTCTCGCTGGCGAGGCACTGTCAATCCTCGACAACCAGCCGCATGAACAGGTTTGGTCCATCTTTGCTGATGGATGCGGTGCGGCGATTGTCTTGATCAAGATCTGATTGCGTCACGTCGCCCGTCGACCAGTTCTTCAGGTCAGCACTAGTCTCGACGGTGTAGGTGATGCCAGGACTGGCGGCATGGAAGCTAACGTTCAACGTGCCCGTGACAGGATCGAAAACTGGCTCGGGTTGGCGATTTGCCGCATTACTGTCAGGATCAAGATCGAGAGCATAAGCCATGAGGAGGCCAGCATCATCGTGAAGGTCGGAGTTGTAGGGCAAGTCATGCTTAAGTAGCCAAAAGACCGCAGGATAGGCAGCCACGTCGATCTCGGTCGCCGGATATCCTTCCCACTCTGGTGAAGTGAATCCAGTGCTGCTGCTGAGGTAGTAGATCGTGAAGTCTGGAGCCGAACCGGCAAACAGTGACAATGAAGGAGGCCCACCAAAAAGCCCTCCACCAAATTTGGGGGCGCGACCGAGGAAGGTTGCCTTTGCTAGGCTACTACATTTGGAGAACGCCGCATTGCCAATTGTGACGTTGTCGGAGATGGTGACGCTCATCAAGCTACTGCAGCTGATGAACGCCAAAGGACCGATCATCGTGACGCTGTCGGGGATAGTGACGCTCGTCAAACTACTGCAGCCTGAGAACGCCCAAAAGCTGATCGTCGTGACGCTGTCGGGGATGGTGACGCTCGCCAGGCTTTTGCAGCCCTGGAATGCCTGCTGGCTGATCGTGGTGACGCCGTCGGGGATGGTGACGCTCGTCAGGCTACTGCAGCCCCCGAACGCCAAAAGGCCGATCGTCGTGACGCTGTCGGGGATGGTGACGCTTGTCAGGCTACTGCAGCCCCCGAACGCATGATCGCCGATCTCTGTGACCGGTTTACCATCGATCTCGGAAGGAATTTCCACGTCGCCAACAGCATCTTCTGGGTAGTTCGTGATAGTCACAGAGTCGCCGCCCTCCATGTAGGTAAACAGCCCAAACTGCTTCGCGGACAGCGGCACGACTGAGAAGCACAGGAGGACGAGGCTGGTAATAAATGGTGCGAAAGTATGGCCGAACACAGCGATGTGGGCCCCTGCGGTGTCGCTCTTGTCGTCAGCTGTGGCGCATTCGCCGGAATATCTGTTTCCGTCAGAGGTGCCGGTGAGAGCATGTGCCCTGGAGATTGATCTTGTGAGGATCAGAAACCACAGAAAGCGAGTCGACTTGGGGATCAGAGACGTAAACGGTAGAGTTGCATGTTGAAGCGAGTTCATTGGAATTTAATTAGATGTGTCTGTTAGTCTGGGCTTTAAGCGTCGTAAGCAGCGGTGTGCCTCTTTCGCAGAAGCAGTGCGTCCTTTCCTACGGAGAAGGGCCAACGATCCACTGTTTTTCTGCTATTTTTGGAATCACCTGTGGCGCTGACGAGGGCCTCTCTAGATTGTTGACTGAGAATGGCTTGACGGTTGCCAATGGATTTTTCAGCTCTCAAGGGCCAAATGGCATGGTGCCCTCATCGTGAACCTTGCGACGGTGGAGAAGATCAGCCAAGAACCTCCATTCAAGAATTATCATGCCGTCATGGCCCAACAGCGAAACGAACCACACACCGCTGGTGAGAATGGAAAGCTGCAGGCAGATCATTGCCCAACTTCCAAACCGTAATTCACATGAAAACGAGTTCTTGCATTCCCAGCGTCGTTGCAACGATCGCGCTTCCTACCACTGATCCAGCCGGTCTTCAAAACGCTGGAACGGTAATCAACAACCTTGACTCGGGCGGCGGTTCGTTTCGGAGCGAGAACGCCAGGGCTGAGCTAGGGGACACTATTCGGTTTGACGCAGCGCTCGATGATGCAGGCGTTGCTCTGTTCAGCGGCCAACTCATTATCGACAAAGATCTCATCCTCGACGCTTCGTCCCTCGACTGACCTTGCAGGATTACCACCCTAAAAGAATACGCGCCGAAATTTTCAAGTCACCCCATGGGTCACTGTTGTCATCGACAGCTTTGTTATCGCAGTGGGCAGGACGCTGGCCGTCGATTCTAAAGATAACGGAGACGGGGAGGCATCCACAATGAGGGTAGATTGACGCTGCGCATTACTCCAGTGTAATCCCGAGCACGATTACGCCTGCCTGTTTCATCTCGGAGACTAGATCGATCGAGCTGATGGTCTTTTCCGGATGAGGGTTGGTCCAGCTCTGCACCCTGACATAATTAACAAATTTTGATCGCTCCATGTTCCCTGTCTGTTTGATTGCTTTCGTTGCTAGCCTGCTCCAGACCACATTCTGCGATGGTTCCTCGCTATTAACGTCTGCGATGTCAGTTCCCAGCTTCACTTCGATCTCCTTGTGATCGCCATTTTGATAGTGAACCACATAGTGCGCCACCACGGTTCCAGGTGCCTCACGGGTCTCGATGGAGGCATGCAGAAAATGAATGGCACGCGCTGGGTGGGGCGGGGTGACTGGAATACCAATGACTTCAGCAGGAAGATCGGGGTCGGCTCTCAAATGGGTACTTAAATCCCAAGAAGGGCTGTATGAAGTTTCTTGGAGCTCGCCAGAGTTGAGATAAATAGCTCCGCGCAGATCGAACTCGATTCCGTTTTCCGGTTCGAAAGTTCCCGGCAACCAGTCAAGGCCGAGGACGGCTGGATACAGCGAGTGAGTTCCGGCGTGAGTTTTTGGATCATACAGGCTCACGGTGTAGTACCTACTCAGATCGATCATTTTTGAATTCCGGGCAGCTGCGCGCTCGGGCACAATCGAAAGCTCATTGCTCACGAGATCGGCTTCTTCCCTCTGACCGTGGGCCAGGAACACTGCTTCTTTCCGCATCAGCCACTCCCGGATCCTCATGACGTTTTCAAGACCTGGTGATCCGCGCAAAGTTTTCAAACGGCTCTCAGCTCGCGCGGCTGCACCTCTCCAGTCGCGCAGTTTCTCCAGCGCATCGAAGCCTTGGATCCAGCGATTTTCGGAGACCTCCTCGACGGGGTCGCCCGTCTCTCCATGGAAGACAAACTTGAAGTCACGGACCCAAGTCTTTCGGAACTTCTTCGGAATCCAATCGCTTGCAGTCTTCATCAAGGCAGCTCCTTCTTCTCCCGCCAAGATCTTCGGCAGGTACTCGCTGGGAAGACGCTCGTTTCCAACCGCTGTCAGTTGCAGGGCGAAGCCAAGGTCACTGCTCAGTCTATGTATTTGGTGCACCGCTGCCGCGATGAAATTTTCCCCGGGAAGCAAGGCGCTGGGATCGATCCGAAAGCGGTAATACCGTGTCTCAACGTCAAAGGAATGAAGGCCCTCCGTCTCGGCGGTCAGTTCTCCCGGTGGAAGATTATCGCGCACGATCTCAACACCGTTCAGATAGATGACAACACCATCATCACGCAGCACATCCACGAAAATGGCCGCATCCTTCGGGATCTCGGAAACATCGAATTTGCGTCGGAAATAGGAGGTGATGTGCTTGTCACTCTTATCCGGTCCGTAATCGATTTCTGTGCTTGGAACATCCTGGCCGATTGTAATGTTGTCGATTTCGCCATAGCCGAGGATGGCAGGCTCTTTCTTCCAGGAGGTGTCATCAAACTTCTGAGCACGCCAGGCCGCGCCCGGTTCTGAACCATCGTCAAGGTAACTCCATACGGCAGATTTCGGGATCAAAGTGATTGGCTTGCTCTCTGGATACTCCCATTCGATCAGCTGCTCAAACCAAGCGCCAGCCATGCCATCCTCTGCGTCGAGGGATGCGATGAGAACGGCCGGTTTCAGCAGTGCGATCGCGGCGCTAATTTCGCCGTCTTGATAGAGGCGTTGCGATTCAGCATGAACGGCCTTGAGGTGGGTAGCGGTCAGACTTCTGGTCTCGACTGAGGTCTGTTCTTTGAGAACATTCCAATCCTCCTGGACTCTGGGGAAATTGCCATTCTGCGCAGCCAGGAGGAAGCGCTTTACCCGCATTCGCAGTGCCGTTCCATGACCCGCGGGGCCTTTGGCCTCCGCCGCCTCGATCCCGCGGTTTAGGAGTGATCGCCGCTCTTCCAATTTTAGCTCTAACGCTGCCTCAATTAGAAGCACGGAGTCGAGCTGAGTTTCGGAGAGCGCCCCCGGTGATTTGGCCTCTTTATACGCTCTCTCGGCGCGGGGATCGCCAAGTTTATCAAACGTCATCGCGCGACACCAGGCGACTTCAATATCGTCTGGTGCAAGCAGACGCGCACGGATGAGGTCGGCCCGGCTGAGAATCTGATTCCCGGGATCGGCTGCGGCTTCCCCAGACAGACGCAACGCGGCACGCCGGGCAAGTGCCCTCGCATTTCGGGGACGCAAGCGCACCGCCTCGTCGACCAGTTCAAACTCCCCCTGACCGATCAGACCCTCCACATAGGCATCAGACGGTTTCGGCCGGAAGGGAGAATCGCTTCGCGTGCCGGGAAACTCGCCGAGCCAATGATAGAATTGTTCCGCAGGCGACTGCCCTTTGAGCTGGGCGATTGTCTCGATACCGGTGGTTCGGGCGTCATCGTCAACGGCGACCGTATTGCTCGCTTTATCCAGACGCATTCCGCCGAAAATCCTGGTCGCTTCTGGAAGCCATTCCGGGCTCGGCAAACGATCGCTGATTGATACGTCCCAGACACTGGCAAAACCGCCGCCGTCCGCCGTAGCGCCCCGGGGCGAGAGCACGATCTGCCTTCCTTGGTTGATAAACGCAACATCAGAAATGGCACCGCCGGGGGCTAGTGGCGCCGTGATGGGAACCCCAGTCTCCACATTCCAGACCCGGGCGTAACTATCACTTCCCAAGGCGAAAACGGCGGCCAGTAGACGCCCATCGTTGCTGAACTGGACGCTGGTGCAGGCACCGCCTCCGCTGTTGCTGAACTTCCTGACTTGGTGGTCAGCTGGGACACAGACTTGGATGTTTCCGGATTTGCAACCGGCGGCCAGCGTGTTGCCATCCGAGGTGAGATCCATCGACAGCACCTCCTCCGACCCATTTTCGCTGAGTCCGGGAGTGGTGATCGGCCCGTCGCTCGCAGTCGACCAGACTCGCGTCGTCCCTTCGACGGAATTGATTGCGACCGTCGTTCCCTCGTGATCGAAGGCGACGCTGCGGATCTCCTCATCTCCGTCCGAAATTTTGATCGGCGCGATACCCGGTGAGAGGGAAAATAGGTACGCGTTATGACCACTAAACCCAACAAGACGTGCACCATCGGGACTGAGCTTTCCCCAAGGTTCCATCAGTGGTATATCCTTGCCGAACACGCGATCTCCGGTCGAAACATCCCAGATCGAAAATCCCGTTTCCGAAAGGGCGAACAAGCGGTTGCCGTCAGCAAAAAATCGTAATTGGCGAACCGCACTTGCACCAGCCCCGTCGACCTCATGCCGAAGCTCGATCGTTATGCCGATGGATTTGGCATCGGCGACGTTCCAGATTCTAATGGTTCCAACCTGAGAACCCGTAGCGACGCGGAAGGCATCCTCGCTCATGGCGACCGCTTGGATCTCAACCCCGTTGTGTTCGAGGAAAGTGCTGGAGTGCTCACCAGAGCGAAGGTCGTAGATGGCTGCACGACCGTCGTCGCTCCCGAGCACCACGAGTGGTTCAACCGGATGCAGGAACGAGCTCACTACACCACCCAGTGGCAGGAGGAGAGGTTTGATATTTCCCTCGTTGGCGAGAAAAGCAAAGCCTTCGGTCACCGGACGCGGAGGACTGAATTCGGGCAAGCTCATCCAACCAGGTTCAAACTTTGCGTACTGGCACATGCCCTTCCGGCCGACCAGCATGACCCGACGTCCATCCGCACTGAACTGCGGTTGATAGCCTGGATGAATCACGAGTTTCAGGTCCTGCTTCTTCAGTAGTCTGCCGTTGCTGGCATCCCAGAGCCGAACGGTCTGGTCTGTCGCTGCCGTCAGGATATGCTGTCCATCAGGGGTGAAGGTGCCGATCACATAAGCATCGCGGTCTCCTGATCGCAGAAATCGATCCTTCATCTCTGCGAGGTCGAGCTCCGAATCTCCATGATCCTGCAAGGCAAACTCATGTTTCCCGGTATCCAGATTCCAGACAACGGATGTCGTGCCATCGCCACTCTGCGCCAAGAGTCGCGTGCCGTCAGGACTGTAGGCCAAACAGGTGAGCTTCGCTCCATGTCCCAGTTGCACCGAGGTATCTGTGGTAAGGTCATGCAATTTGAAGCCCGAAACGCTATTGGATTTGTAACCGTTAGCGGTAGAAATGGCGGCTTGGCGTTCATTTGGGCTCCAGAGCGGAATATCTGAAATTTCGCTTTTGATCTGGTCCACAGGATCTCCTGATTGAGTATCCCAGATACGGGAGGAAGGATCGGGATCAAGGAAGGTCGTCGTGATGTACCTGGTTCCGCTCGCAAAGAATCGTCCAACGGTGATGGCGGATGAATCGTGGTTGCTGAAAGTCGGGAGATCTCGAAACAACGACCAATCATGGGTATTCAAAATCGAGCCATGACCGGATGCCCCGGTATGCCCGGACAAGAATAGGGAACCGTCAGGGCTGAAGTCGTGACTCCAGTGGTATCCTACACCGGGGTTCTGGTAGATCGGCAGTGCAGTCAGCGGAGAGAGAGACCAGACGAAAACCCCTGGATTGCCCAGGTTTCCCTTAAAGCAAGTTGCTACCATCGAGCTGTCGTCAGTCGCGGCGCAGCTGAACATCATGTCCAGCCCGAAGTTCGGGTGCGGGTCAGTTGCCCGATAGCCTGGCGGGGCGTAATAGGCGAGAAGATTGAAGATCTGATCGATCGCTGCCGGGTTGTCCGAATTCCGTTCGAGCGACCGCGCCAGGTAAGCGACCGCTTCCGGGTAATGCCCCTGTTCAATAAGGGGTTGTCCGCTCCTAAAGTCGTATCCCGCGACTTCGAGTGCCGTTTGCTTTTTGTCATTCTCCGCTTCTATACGGAGGGTATAGGCTTCGTCTTTTGCCTTTTCTGCCTCCTTCGTCTTTGTGTTCGCAAAGCCAAGAGCTGCCAGCGCCAGGATCGCCACGACTCCCATACCAAAACCGAACCTCTTGAAACTCCGCGCGGCCGACCTCTGGGATTCGGCCAACTCCTTCGCTTGATCGAGCTGGTGTTGGCGAGCAGCTTCCTTTTCACGTTCGGTTTTGTTCGCTCCTTCTGCGCTCTGATCCAGGAACATTAGAGTCGGTTCGAACCGTCCGCCGTATTGCGCCGCCCAGGCCTGGTTGGGCACGCGCTCTTCCTGCCAGCTCTGGGCGATCTGCAGGTCTGGATTATGGTAGAGCCCCGCCCTTCCATCGGCATGGAGTTCCGCCGTCTCACGCAACCTTCGATAGATGCGCGCCGACTGGCTCTCCTCTTCCACCCAGCCATCGAGCCGCCGCCACACCCGCATCAGGCTCTCATGGGAAATGTCGATCACCGTCTCCGGGGTGAGTGTCACCTGCTCGCCGGGCATGAGAAACGTACGGCCCGGTTTGCGAAACTCTTCAATGATCGTGATCACCTTCTTTGCATCTGCGTCTGTCACCGCACAGAGTTTGCCCAACGAAGCTGGTCTCCGGATCCCACGATTGTCCAGGCTACGCTCGGTCAGGGCTTTGAACACATTTCCGGCCACGGTCCGATAGTGGTCATCTGGGAGTTCATTGAATACTTCGTCCGCGTGACGTGAGAGCGCCGCTGCCATTCCGCCTACCGCTTGGTAGTGCCTTAGATCGATGGGTTCATCTTCAGATTGGTCTTGTTCCCACTCTTCCCAGGTGCGCATGAGCGCGTGCTGGAGCACGGGAAGGTGATCGGGGTTGTCTCCCACGTCATTCAACAAGGTTTGCAAGAGCCGAGGAGCCATGGCCCCGCCACCTACGCGTACTGGGCCTTCGATCGCGCGGCGCCGTTGTTGTCGCGAGAGCCGGGGAATGAGGTATTCTCCTCCGTTGACCGCTTCCGCAAGGCCCGGGAATTCCGAACAGTCGCCCAGATAATCCGAGCGCATCGTGAGGACAATGTAGATCGGAAGGTCACTTTGTTGAGCCGCCCGCAGCAAGAGCTCCACAAAGTCACTGGCTTCCTCGAGGTTCGTCGCGCTGCTACCGCGAAAGCGAAGAAGTTCTTCAAATTGATCGACCACCACTAACAAATTGCTGCCCGTATCAATGTCAGACTGCCGCACCGCCTCCACCAAGCCTAGTCCGCTCCGGCTCAATGTAGCACGTGTCTCGTGAACGGTGGCGTCCCGATCACGATCATAGAGATCGGCATCCACTAGGGCTTCTGCGAGTTGTGTTAGTGGGTTGCCTCCAGGCCGCATCATTGCCACTTCCCATTGAAACCCGGCGTCGAGCATGGTCCCGCCATAGAGTTCGGGCAGCAAACCTGCGCGCACCAGTGAGGACTTACCACTACCCGAAGTGCCGACCACGGCGAGAAAGCGGTGATCACGCAGACGCTGTAGCAGTTCCTCAGTCTGTTCTTCGCGCCCGAAGAATAGGTGGGTTTCGTCCATGCGAAACGGACGTAAACCAGGGAAGGGATTGAAGCGGCGACGACTCATCTCAGACACGAAGCGCTGCCGTGAAGGATTCGAGAGAAGCGGCGCTCACCTGAGGTGATTCCGGTCGGAGAACTTCTGCCAGGTGGGTGCGAAAGCGCGCTTTGCGTGTGTCATCTGAGGGTGCGACATAGACCGCGCTGGACAGGATGTCGGTATCGCGTCCATAGCCTGGTGCTTTGGCAACATCCATCAATTTCATATCGACCCAAGGTTTGCTCACCGCCCCATAATAGACTAACACCCCGTCACAATGTTGCAGGTTATGCTGGTGGATCTGTTTGATCTCAGACTCCTTGCCTTCAAAGCTTGGGCTCGACACTACGAAGCCCAACTCGAAGAGCAGGTCTTCCAGGGGTTCGATCGCTTTTTCATCACGCCGGTCATAGATCAGATAGATCGATCTCACGTTCCCCTTTGTCGCTGCGGCTACTTCCGCCTCCACCATTTCTGCTGGGGGCTCAAGGTTCTCGCGAAGCATCCGTTTGAAGTTGGCCAGAGCATCCTGCACGACCTCACCACCCCGGTGGGCCTCCGGATCTTCAATAAGTCGCCGCACGAAAGCCGCCTGTCTTTCGTCCTCAGGGTGAAGACTGCGCGGCATCCAGATAAAACGTTCGAACCCTTCGTCGGACGAGCGCTCGGCGGCCAGGCTGTTCTGGATTTCCCCCACCGAAGCGTGCATGCCTTCCGGTACCATCCCATAACGTTCACCCACCAAATGCACGGCAAAGTCTGATTCTCCTAACAACAGCGCTGCTTCTCGCTCGAACTCCGCGCCCACGATTGGAAGTGGCAACTCCGGCAACACGCGATGGCCGTTCTCCAGCAGTTCGCGTTTCAGTTTGTCGCGGTCCGCTTGCAAGTCTGCCGTGGTTTCCGCCAGGAAAACCGTTTTCCCGGATCCGGAGCGTTCAGGGTTGTTGCCCAGCCCCCTGAGCGCCATCAACACGTCGCGGATCTCGTAAGCCAGGTCATAAACGCGCTCGAAGTAGCGGTGCATGGCACGTTCTCCAAGCGTCTCGTCAAACGCCAGAATGCGGCCGGTTTCCTGGTCGGTCTCGTAGAATTCGAAACCCGCCAGTTGCGCCATGAGCCGTTCCAATTCCGGCGAGGCCAAGCCCGCAGGCACGGGTGTCTTCATCACTTTTAGAATGCGTGTCTTGTCAGAGACTCGAAAGGTGCCGCTGCGCTCCGCGCTCTTCCAAAAGGTGTCCATTTCCTGCATGCATCCAGGAGCTTTCACGAAGGGTGGTGACATGACAGAAACCATGGTCTTGGCCAAAGGCAGGTTCTCGAGCAGCTCTGCGTTGGGCTCGCCTGCCTTTGGACTGACATCACGCCAAATTTTAACACTTTCACCGGAAAGTTGTTCCAAGCGCACCTGCAGGTGATCGTGAAATTGCGCGATCCATCCAGGCTTGCCCGAAATCAGCGGCTTGTCATCCACCGGTGCGTAGGCGATGAAGACATCGCTGAATTTAAGGTCTTCGGTAGAAGGCGCTATCGGAACCACAACGTCCGCTGAAAGCCCATGTGACATTGAGGAAGGCTCCAGTTTTTTTAGCTCCGCTAGGATCGCTCCCACCGAGGCATGACGTTGTTGGGGATCGTGAGCTGTACAAGCCAAGATGAGTTCCTTCACATCGGGCTTCAATTGCGACGCCGATTCCAAGACCTGCAGCGAAGCCTTACCGGCAGTTCTGTGCCAGGTGACCATTTCCTCAGCGGTGCGAGTGCCATGCATTCGCTGTCCGGTGAACATCTCGTAGAGGATCAGGCCCGCCGCATAGAGGTCGCTACGCTCCGAAGCGTCCCCATGGAGAAGTTGCTCTGGCGCCATGTATGCCGGCGTGCCTGAGCGCCGCTTCTCGGCCGCGGCCTCGTGTGTCATCCGAGCAAGACCGAAGTCAGTGACTCGCAAGTCACCCCGCTGATCGATCATCAGATTGCCGGGCTTCAGATCCAGGTGCAGCAAGCCCTCACCATGCGCCGCCTGCAGGCCGGCGCACAGCTGCTGCGCCAATGATATTGCTTTGTCTCCTGGCAATCTCCCGATTCTCCGCAGCAACGAACCAAGATCTTCTCCTTCGATGTATTCCATCGACAAAAAATGAAGCCCTTCTGCTTCGCAAATGTCATATACGCGAGCAACATTGCGATGCGTCACACGTCTTGCCAGTCGCACCTCATTGTAGAGGGCTTTCAACAGCCGCGCATCCTGAGCAAGCGCCGCGGGGAGAAACTTGAGCGCCACAGGCTGCTCCAGCTTGAGGTCATCGGCCCGGTAAACTTCACCCATGCCGCCCTTTCCCAAAAGAGTCACGATACGATAGCGCTCGGCCAGCACCTTACCCGGCACGATCATCGCCACGTCACAGGCGGATTCCTGGTCGCCCCCCACGGTGGCTCTTTCGACTGAATCACCCCCGACTGCCTCATACTCCTTCAGGAGCGCATCGAGCGCATCTCGACGCGCAGGGTCGCCTGCGCAAGCATTCTGCAGAAAGTCCGCGCGATCTTCTGGGGAACGCAATTCCACTGCTTCCAGGAAGATTCTCTGAAGGGCATCGTAATCTTGATCGCCTGTGGTCATGTTTTGTAGGAGCGGACACTTCCTACGGTGACCAGGATGCGTGCGGTCAGCTGTATCGAGCAACGAACGCTATCTCCGCGAAAGGGTTTGTGGCAATGCCAATTGTGAATCATCTCGCAACGAATTGGATGAAGGCTAGAACATCGCATCCTCAGCCAAGTGCTCGGAGTGCTGCAGGCTCTGGTCACGCTTCCGCTCAAGCACACATTCCGCACCCCAAATGACATTCCGAGGACAATTAACTGGCACGATTCTCGCCAGCTCTGAGAGGGTTTATTTAAGAAATCTTAATGATTCTTGCGAGACTATTTTGGCCTCTTTTTCACGGGAAGAGGCATTCTGTAATTTTCACAACAGCCATTGACTGTCGGAATTAATAGATGCTCCTAACGTTACAGCCGTGCGGAATGTGTGCTCAAGGCTTGGATTGAGACAAAAGCCAGTCGATGACCCGCCTGGGAAACTCGGAGCGCATGCTACCGCTGACAAGTCGGGGACTGTGCTCCCCATTTTTGATAGTCCATAGTTTCGTGCTGATCGACGCATCTCCCCCAATCCTGGACCGAACCAGTGAATGGCGACCTCGCCCTTGCCAATTTCGAAGTCCCAGGTAACCCCATCAATCACCGGATTGAAGTGGCTCTGCGATGTTTCCTGTGGCGGCACAACGAGGGGCGAAAAACTAGCCAGAACGGCGAAGCAACTGGTCAAAAAACGGATGGAACAGTGATTTTTCATGATTAAAGAGAACTTGTTAATGACAGTTGAGTTTTTCTGATTCGAATCCCTATGGATCGAATTGATTAATTGATCGCTCTATGGATTCGGTTGAATAGGCAGTGCGCATTTCCTGGCATCAAGGGGCCACTGCAGTGCGTTTCCTTTTCTTGTTCTGTGTTAGTAATTAGATGGGCGAATCCGTTCCGCCTACTAAATCGGAGGGAAACTTGGCGCGGCGCGGGCAGCCATTGGAGCGGCCTAGTTTTCGCGGATGCGATAAAAGCCTCCGGGCTCGGCGAGGCGCTCAGCATTCTCATCGATCCAGGTAGTTTCTGTTCCCTCGGAGCCAGCCGGATCGTCGAGTTCGATCCAAGTGCCGGTCGACAGGTTGCGCGTGTACTCAACGATATATTCTAGTCCAGTATAAGACGGCCAGGTTAGCGAGATTCCATCCGTATTGCGGACGATCGCCGAGATCTGGAATGGCACAACGGGATTAATATCAGGGGCGATCCCGGTAGACTCGATAATGAGATTGTCGAACTGTCCTGCACCGGCGGGGAATGTCGTCCCGTCTGCGGAATGCGTCCATAGAGACAGTGCCGTAAGTGTCCGCCCCTCCCCGATGCCGTTGTCGCCATTGATGTCAGCATGCACCTGCCCGTCGCCACTGACTCCGTCCACCCCAATGAAACTAGCGCCATGAGACGAACTGCTCATCGTGTAGATGTCCCCGGTGCGGGTCAGGGTCAAAGTCTCGGCTGTGCCCGTGGCGTCAAATGGGAGAGCGTACTCTGAATAAAACAAAGACTGGGCTGCCAAGTGGGGGCCAGCCACAACGGCAATGGGTGGATTGCCGAGGGTGGTTTCGGAATCATTGAAGAAGCCAAACCCAAATAAAACCTCTGAGCCGACGCGATACAGACCGTATTCAAACTGGAGGTAGATGTAGAAGCTCTGGTTCGACTCGAGAGGCGAGCTGGCAGGATCGAGCGAAAAACTGATCGTAAAATCTCGGTCTCCAATCTGAGAGACGAGGTCACGCATAGCATCCCGATTGAGTTCTGGATAGGTACCTCCTTGGGCGTGATCTTCATAAGAAGAGTACGGCGAATCCGCCCCATTCGATAGTGTGAAACCACCGGCGTCCTGGGTGAGATTGTCGCGACTAAAACCTGCCAGCAAGGCCTCTGTATCATTCGATCCCGTGTATCTCGCCCGCCCCAGCCTGGTGGGTTCGATCTCAGGTGTGCTGAGACGCAAATCGAATCCCAGATCATCAGTCTCGGCCCAGTCACCGTGCACCGAGAATGCAATCTCATGTTCACCAGCACTGAATTTCCCTTCCATTTCAATTGGGATCGACCGTGGGAATTCGTAACCAAAGCTGTCGGTGTGCGCAAAATACGTATCGTTTTCGGAGAAATTCATGCGGGCAACTTCTTTGCCATCGATGTAGAGAACCCCTCCATCATCGGCGAGGATTTCGGCAACCAAATCAGATTGGTCGGTGGGTAGATTGAACGTCGTCCTGAAATAGGCACTGAACCGATCCCCCAAAGGCGGCTCTCCGATATGGGTGGCAATCTCGCGCCACTCGATCCACTCATAGCCGAAAGGTGCCGGTGCGGCCACTTCAAAATCCGGACCGTCGTATTGATCGGAACGATACCAGGTGGTCTCAAAATCGGCGTCTCCATCAGAAGGATTCGTCGCGTCGGTGGGATGGAACCACTCCCAGTCTGATCCGAATGGGATGAAGTCCTCAGCAGAAGCAGTCCCCGGAAACAGCTGTGTCAGCGCGAGACAGAGAAGGACACCGAGTCTGTTCTTTTTATTGCCGACTGTTTTGCTCCGAGAGACAAGAGTTCCGTGTGCGATCAAATCCTCCTCTGAAATCCTGTCATGTAGCAGAAATTTCCTGAATCTGGCCCCATGTTTCGGCTTTGTGATCATGGCTTCTCCACGTATGCTGCACGTTCTTCGGGAGAACGCAATTTCAGCGCCTCAAGGAAGATCCGCTGCAGTTCCTGGTAATATTGGTCGCCTGTTGTCATTGTGTAGGAGTGGACACTTCCTACAGCGATCAGGATTTTTGAGGTCAGCAGTATCGAGTGATGAAAGGTAGCCTTGTCAGGGCCTCAAGAGCGATCTTATTCGCAAACTCATTTGGCCTCGTCTGAAGGAGCCCCGTCTTCCGATTTCTTGTGAATGAATTTCTCCTTCCACTTCTTGTTGAAAAACTCCTGTGGGGACCGGCCTTTCGAGCCAGCATGGCGGATGACCTGTTGAATCTGGGATTCATCCCAGAAACTGGCGGCGGACATGTCTGCTGACGGCGGAGCCGCCAATTGCTTAGAATCTTCTGATTCTGAGCCGTCCGAAGGTTTTGTCGTCTTTGGAGGAATGGATTCTTTGTTCGGTTCTGAGTCTGTTGTCATAGTTGGTGCGATGTCTTGGTTAGTTTGCTGTAAAGGCAGTGCGCGGTTTTCCTTCGAGAAGGGCCACGGAGGTGCGAGTTTTATTGAAAGCCTCTGCGTGCTCTAACGTGACCCCCACAACAAACGATGCCCCCGTTTGTGAGTAGAGATGAAAGCGATCGATCGGGAAAATCTTACTCAGCGGGTAGGTTGAAGCGGATGAATCGGATCGTTGTTAGCCTTTCCCAAAATCTCAGAGCAACCGCATTCCCGATGTCATTGGAAGACTTGAGGAGGCTCTGTGAAAAAGTTCGATCGGCGAGGGCGGACTCGAGAGATGTTTATTTTCTTGAGACCTTGGAATCGGCAGGTTCGTTAGGGTGCAATAGAACCGTAGTAATATGCCTGCTACCCTCAGTCGCCCGCGTTTATCAACGTGCCGTGTGATTGGATTCAATCGCGGTGAGCCAAGTCTCCGCCATTTTCTGCATTCCTGCCTTGTTGGGATGTAAACCATCATTCGCTATATGAATCGATTTGTCCCAACCAATGCGATGATCAACAAAGTATACCGGAGACTGAGCTGTTGTTTTATCCGCCACCACAGTCAAGGATCTCTCTGTTGAATCGTCCGTGACAGAATCGGGTAACTTAAAGTTATAGCCGTAATTGGCCAGATAGATAACGACGTTAGGATTGTCGTTTCTGATTTGATCTATAATAGCGTTCACTCGTGTCTCGATGGTGGTGAGCGATGCTCCCCTTTGAAAGTCATTGCCACCCAGTAAGAGAAGTACGGTATCCGGGGTGACTGCATTCAACCAACCAGACAGGCGATCCGTAAGAACCTCTTCGGCGGTGATGCCACTTATACCGTTATGATCCCGATCGAATGTCTGACCTGTCTCGCAATTTGCTGGCGAAACGAGCGTCCCCACAAAATCAACTTCCCAGCCTGCCGCATCTAGATCCTGGGAGAGTTGGCGCCGCCAGGTATAGCTTCCGAAGCATTGCGTATACGAATCGCCTAGGCACCAAAGATTGCCCAGGTCACCAGGGCCTTGTGGTTGGGTAACCGCTCTTACCGCGCGATAGAATCCATTTCCGCTGGTTCGTTGGCTATCGGTATCTTCAAAAGAATCGGAGGCAAAGCTGCCTATGACTTCCCAGGAATTCGGCTCCATGGTTTTCGAGAATTCGATATCGAAAGTGTCTCCCTCTGGAAGACTGAATGACATGCCTTCTGAGGTTCGCTTCACATTTGTCATCGATTCCAACTTGTCGGTTTTAGTAGCAGTAACGCGAATGATAGCGTCGCCGAGTTGGCCTGGTTCATTAGTGCCCTGGAGGTTGGCTACGGAGCTGAAGGGATGCTGCACGACAATCAGAAAGCTGTCAGGATCTAGCGGATCGAAAATCATGCCACTTGGCTCAGCGCCAAGGGTCGCGAGCGAGACAAAGCGGGCGACAGACTCGGCCACGCCATCGTTGTCAGCGTCAACAGCGCTCCAGACATCACCTCCGGCCCCGCCGGGAGTAGGAGGTGCCAGCGGATTCTCACTCAAAGCCCCTTGATCTTCGATAATGAAGACTTTGCCGTCAGGTGAAAGCGCCAGGTTGTCTGGGTTCTTGAAACCTTCGAGGCCGTCTTCTAGTGGAAGGCCTGTCAATGCATCTATCGTGACGCCAGCCTTTACGAACAGCCTGACGTCCGCAGTAGTCGAGCCTGTGAACTCCACCGTGTAGACGGCGTCCTCGTCCGTAGTCGTGAAGAGCATGGCCTCGTTGCGATTGTTTAAAGTGGTGATCACCATGTCCTCTGGGCGGCCGTAGGGGTGCCATTCACTTCATCTGCTGCGTTGCGCCCACCCGTATCTGTCACATACACAAATGGATTGGCCAATGTGATTGCGTTTCCATCAATGTCAGTAATCGGCTGCCAAGTGGCACCCCCCGTTCGCAGCTCCTTGGCGTTTGTGGCGCTATTCCAAGCCTCGCTGGCATTGCCACTAAAAGCATCAATTGCAAGAACGAAGGTCTGCCCCAGACTAAGATCACCGGCTACAGTGGGAACGTACTTGTAGACCGAGCCGGAGTTGAATTCATCAATGAAGTAAAGGTTCTGGTTTGAATCGAATCGCAAGCCTTCGTGAGCAGCGGCTGGAACCTTACTGAGCCAGCGCACATTGGCTTCGGCTCTGGTGGCTGCGAAAGGATTCTGAATCTCGAACAGGCGACCTCCCGTTGTCTCCTCTCCTGTGAGGATCGTGTCGTAGGGGGTGTAGGTTGCCGGATCCAAGTTTCCGTATGCGCTGTCGAGCGGATTAAACTGCGCTGGATCTTCGGTTTTTTTGAAAGTATTATTGCTCTCCATGAGCACGACGAACTCACCCGTTTGCATGTCATAACGGAACAGCCCTCCACCTTCGATCCCAAATTCAGGAATGATTCCGATTTCCGTTGGCACAAAGAGGTATCGGTTGCTGTCAGGTCGTGGCTCGCCCTGCCACACTTCGGTCGGCGTTGCCCAGGTGATCATGTCCCAGAAGAATAGATTGCCAGGCAGTCCTCTCTTCTTCAAATCGGAGTAAGAGGCCACCAATTCTTGCTCATATCCAGGCGGCAAGAGAAGTGGCTCGCTTTCAGGCAGGGAACCAGTTCGTACTGATGACGGAAGAGGTTCGAAATCAAATTGAGCAATGGCGGACAATTCCAGGGCAAAGATGGCCAGAAGGACGAGAATGATTGTGTCGCACAGGGGGCGACCACTGATCGCATTGTCATAGGTCGATTGAGTTGGTGAAAAATCGTTAGTGTCTGGGACTGTTTTCATAAGAATTGCGATGGGCTTGAAGTGGTTCGGAAAGGCAGTGCGCGAATCCGATTGTAGAAGGGCCACCGATCTGAAAGTTTTTGAAAACCTCCATGTAGGACAAGCGGTCCAGTCATTCGACATGGAGTGACCAACGAAATCTCCCTTCCGCAGAAATTCGGGAAACTACGCCATAATGGCGCAATGTTAGTGAGGTGTGGATTGAATCGGAACAATCGGAACTGGAATCCGATCCCGGAGGGCCCAAGAACGCAAATGGTGATAGTACCACCGGTAGTGGGTGTCTAACGTAATCGCCCGCTGGAGGTCGGGTGAGAAAGCTTCTCAAGTCGACGTCGTCTCTTCACTCTAACATAGTCACCGCTAGAAATGTGCGGCCTTGGCCTTGCCTGACAGAAAATCGATGTTGCTTATGGTTTCATTCGCCAATGCGCTGCAGCTTGTCGTCGTCGAGGTCGCCGGGATTCGTCATCTGGGCTGCTATTTACTCCAGTGTGATACCCACCAGAAACGGCGCGGCCGATTGCAAATTCGAGATGAAGTCGATGTGGCTGATGGTCTCGTCCGGATGCGGGTTCTCCCACACGAGTTCAGAGAGATGTAAGGCCTGTCCGTTGGGGTTAGATCCACTCCAGCCCGGGCTCGACGCAGGTGAGCGCGGCCCCACCTTCCACCAGTCGCCGACATGCTCACCGAAGTTCACGCTCATGGTCTGCGGAGGCCCGTCGTCGTAGTGCATCACGAAACGGGCGACTTCGGCTCCCGGTTGGTCGCCCCAGTTGCACGACATCAGGAAGTGAAGAGCCTTCGATTTCTGACTGATTGTGATGCCGGTCTGCTCATCAGGGAAAGGGAGCCCTACGGCTTCCGCCGCATCCTTCCCGGCGATAGACTTACCCGGAAAATCTTTTCGGTAGATTCCACTGTTTAGTTGGATCAGGCCTCGCAGATCAAAGCCGACGCCATTCCGTGGAAAGAAAGTTTCAGGTAGCATCGAGAGTGCGGCTTTGTTACTAGAGGAATTGGTCCAAAATCGCCCATCATACAGACTCGCCGTGTAGAATTTGCTCAGGTCGATGAATTTCGGATTCAAGGCCGGATCACGCGGCGGCCCGGCGAGAATGGTTTTTTGCACCGCTTCGACCTCTTCCGTCTGCCCCAATCGGACAAGGATCGCCTCCTTTTTCACGAGCCAGGCCATCCTTCTCCGGGCGGCCGTGGGAGAGAAGTCAAGGGCAGCAAGCCTGGCATCGATCAGCTTCAGGGCTTGATCGTCCTCGGTAACCGACAATAGACCGTACCGCCACTGCCAGAGGTTCTCAGAGATTGCGGTCGCGGATCCCTCTGTCTCCCCGGATCTTAGAAAACGGAGGTCGCGCTTCCGGCTCTCGCGATGGGCGACGGGGACTGCCTTCAGAGCCTCCGTTTCCAGCGTGCCATCGGCGGACAAGCTCTCGATGAGTAAGCTTTGTGGAGAGTGTCGACGGGCGGTCAGGTCGAGATCGAAGCCCAGATCGCTACTCGTTAAACTGTATTGGTGAACTTCCGCAGCGATGACATTCTTTCCAGCTCGCAACTTGCCGGAAGGTACTTGGGCAGGAAAATAGAGACGCTTCTCTCCAGATCCTACTAAACCCGAGGCAAAGCTCTTCCAAGCAAGCACGCCTATGGGCATGTTCTGACGCAGGATCTCGCCGCCATTGAGATAGACAACGACCCCGTCGTCGCGGAGAACCTCAACACCCAACATGCGCGCCTGATCGCCCGGGGCGGTTGTGAATTCATGGCGGAAGTAAGTGGTCGTAGGCTTGTTTTTTTCGTCCGGTCCCGAACTCAATTCCGTTCTTGGTACGCTGTCACCGACTTCACCGTAGCCGTAGCCGAGGATTCCCCGGCCAGTTTTCCATGCGTCGGCCTCCTCGACATATCCCCGCCTCCGCCACTCGTCCCCTAGATCGACGCCCTGGTCGTTGTAGCGCCACTCGGACGTCTTGGCAATCAGCTGGATCCAGGGGTCTGTCCACCCGATCATCTCCGAAAGCCATGAGACCCGGGAAGCATCCCCGTGTGCGACCTCCATGATTTCTTTGGCTAGAGCCACGGGGCGTAACAAATCGACAGCCGCATCCAACTCTCCGATACCATGGAGGCGCTGGGCCTCGTCGTGCACCGCGTTGAAGTAGATATTGACGAGTTGGAACGAATCGTAGAGCTGGGGAAGAGCTGATTCATCTGCCAGGATGGCCCAGTCTTCCTGAGCCCTGACCAAGTCGCCAGTGCCAGTGGCCAACTCGAAGCGCTTGATTCTCAATTCCAGAGCGCGCTTGTCGCTTCCTCTCGCCAGGGCTCGCGTCAGCATTTCAAGGATCTCTTTGCCACCCACCTGCAGCTGCTCATGGACCCGGACCAGCGAAAGAATCTGCTCATCGCCAGGGTCTCCGAGCCGGAGAGCACGGGTCAGGGCATCCTTTGTCTTCGTCGGATCGCCAAGCTTGGCCAGTGTCATCCAGTGGTACCAGGCGATCTCGCTATCCTCCGGTTCGAGTCGTCTGGCCCTTGCCAGGTCTGCTTTGCTAAGGGAGACGGTGGCGGGAGAAATCTCGTGCCCGACGAGGCGCAGTGCCGCCCGCCGGGCGTGAGCCCGCGCCATCAAGCGGTGCGTGGGTGGGATGATGCGCAGCACCTCGTCGATCAAGGCGAAATCCTCCTCTTCGAACAAGGTCTCGACGTAGGCTTCCGAGGGAATCGGGCGAAAGGGCGAATCCGATCGGGTGCCTGGGAACTCCAGCAGCCACCTACTGAATTTCGCCAGCGGACTCTCTTCGTCGATTTCCGCGAGGACACCCGACTGAGCAATGCGTTCCTCAGCATCAACCGGCTGGATCTGCCCCTTTTCACCTAAGCGCATTCCCCCGAGGCTGGTTGCCAGACCGCGAAACCAATCCGGACCCGCATTGCCTCCACTAACCGAAACGTCCCAGAGCGTGGCCAGCCCTGGCTCATCGCCTGCAGACGGAGATCGCGGCCAGAATACCGCCTGTCTTGCGTCCTTGAGGAAGGCTACCGAGTTGGCGGAACGGCTGATCGCCAATCGATCGGAAATGGGCTCACCACTGCGGCTGTCCCAGATCCTCCCATAGGTCGCTTCGCTTTCTGCAACGACCGCCGCTAGCAATCGTCCGTCCCCACTGAGAGCAAGGCTTCGAACTTGGGCGGAGTCCGGAAGCGCCATCTGGACGGGTGAGCTTCCGGAGACCAATGGCAAGGCGGCCACGGTCCCGACCCCCCAGACCGCGAGCATCTGCTTGTCCTCGCTGAACCGAAGCTTCTCCGCCTCGGGAGAGACCGCCCGGTGAGCCAATTCCACCGTTTCGCCGGAAAGCGCTGACCAGAGGCGAAGCGAGGAATCAGATAGAATGGCGGCAACCAGGGATCCGTCGGGACTCAGCGCGGCAAATTTCACTCCCTCCGGAATGGCGATGCTTGCTCGAACCGTTCCCGATTCGATGTCAGAGACTAGGAGGAAGTTTTCCCAGGCTTGCAGGAGCGTCGATCCGTCGAGACCGATATCGTTCACCAGTGGAGGCGACATCCGATTGCTAGTGCGCCTGGTTCCCGTCTCGATATCATAGACGCTGATGACTGTCTGGCTGTCCTCAAGCAATTTTCCTCTCCCGGTCTGGATCACCAACCCGCTTCCGTCACCCGTGAATCCCAGGCTTTCGAATTCGCGTCCAGCCCACTCGGGAAGAGCGATCGGCGGACCGACGGGACGGGTCTTCGCGAGATCCCAGACGACGACTTTTCCATTGTCGGAGGCCGCCGCCAAGCGGTGGCGGTCCGGGCTGAACGTGACGGAGTGGATCGGCCCACCTGGAGCAAATCCTGGCCCGTGACGCTCTCCGGTCACGAGATCGTAGACCGCCACTCGACCATCTCTTGAACCGAGAGCGAGACTCCCGCCACCGGGAGCCAATGCCGCGGCAACCACGTCGCGATGCGGCAACCATAGCGGCTTGATCGCTCCCCCGTCAGCCAGAAAGGCATAGCCGTCGTTGACATGGGCCGAGTGTTTCAGGTTGGGTAGATCTTGGGGTGCTGTCCGATCGAACTCGCTGTAATAGCACCCACCATCTCGAGTGGCTATCATGAAGCGCCGGCCGTCCTCACTGAATGCAATCGGGCGGTGTGTTGACGCCGTGTGGCCCGGAGTGACGACGTGACGGGGAATCTCGCGCTTCGCCAGCAATCTTGGACCGGGCGTTTCAGTGGAGGCATCCCACAGGCGAACGATTCGGTCCGTTCCCACCGAGAGAATAAACTGCCCTTCTGGGGAGAACACCCAGCAAGAGCTTCCGGTTGTCTCTTGCGCATAATGGTCATCGCCGCCTACTGGAAGTAGAATATCAGCACCCTCATCTCCCAGGGAAAAGAGCGTTTTCCCAGTCTCCGTCCCGTAGACCACCCGGGCGCCATCATTGAGGGGCCCCACGAGAATCCGCTCCCCATCCGGGCTGAAACCAACGTCCCACAAAGGTGGGAAAAGATTGCGGTGCACTTCGACAGGGGCGGCTCCACTCGCGCTTTCGATACGGATGAGATTTTTTTTCCAATCCAGAAAGGCATTCTTGGTTCCGTCCGGACTCAACACGGATGCGAGTTTCCAATCGAGCTTTTCTCGCATCGTGCCATCCGCCAGGTCCAGGAGGGCGAACTGATGTCTATTATTGGCGTAGGCGATAATTCGTCTCCCATCCTCGGAGAACCGGGGGAAGACTAACCCCTTTTTGCCTGGCTCTGGTTGGTCGTCGACCTTCCATCGAGGTTCTCTGCTGGTGAGATCGACGAGATGGCTCAGGGGCGCTGTCGGCGCCCCGTTGTTATTCGCCACGAAGAGCAGGTGCTTGTCCGGACTGAGGATAAGCCCACCGCAATAAATGGCGGTGCCCCCGATAGACAAATCATAGTCCTCCCAGTAGAACGGCTGATCTGAACCGGGCGACCAGACTTTCAATGCATGCGGGGTCGAGGTCGCCACGATTGAGCCGTCCTGACTCGCCGTGGTCGCGTAGACAGGTCCATCGCCGTAATCCAGCGGAGGCGACAGGTATTCGGGAGGCGCTGTGTAGGCGAGGAGGTTGAAGATGCGATCCACGACGGCGGGCTGGTTAGGCGCTCGCTTCAAGGAGCGCGCCAGGTGGGCAATCCCTGTGCCAACATCACCCCGTTCCGTAAATGTCCGACTGATAGATACGTCTGATTGGGCAAACTCCTGACTTGTTTGCGCCTCCTTCGCGTTGGCTTTTTTCTCCAATTGTTCTGCCACCCGTTTGGCATTGTCGGCTCCGGCTTCGGCTTCTTCCGCACTTTTCTGTTGCACGAAAGCGTAGGCAAAAGCACCGATTGCCACCAGCGCGACGATCCCCATCCCGATGGCAAAGCGCTTGAAGTTGCGGGCTGCCGACCGCTGAGTCTCCGCCAGCGCCTGCGCCTGCTCAAGCTGGTGCTGGCGAGCCGCCTCAGTTTCGCGCTCAGTTTTGTGGGCTGCGTCCGCGCTCTTCTCAAGAAAGGCGAGGGACTGTTCTAGCTCACCCCCATATTGTTCGGCCCAGGATTCATTGGGCCGGATCTCCTCGCACCACGATTGGGCGATCTGCAGTTCAGGGTCGTGAAAGAGTCCAGACTTCCCCTGGGAGTGCAGAGCGGCCGGTCTCCCCAAGGCGCCGGTAGATGCGTGCACTCTGGCTCTCTTCCTCCACCCAGCCATCGAGGCGCCGCCAAACGCGCATCAGGCTCTCATGCGAGATGTCGATCACCGTGCCCGGCTGCAGTGGCACGCCTTCCGTGGGCATGAGAAACGTGCGGCCCATCTTGCGGAACGCTTCGATGATCGTGATCACGGTCTCTTGATCGGTATTTGCTACGGCACACAATTTGCCCAATTGTCCGGGCCGTCGAATGCCGCGGTTGTCCGTGTTGCGTTCAGTGAGCGCCTTAAAGAGCTTTTCCGTGACCCTGCGGTGAGCGTCATCAGGTAGTTCATCATACACCTCATCGGCGTGCCGCGAGAGTGCTTCGGCCATGCCTCCCACACTTTCATAATGTTGCAAGTCGATCGGCTCGTCTACGCCGTGATTTTCTTCCCAGTAACCCCAAGTCCGCATGAGCGCATGCTGCAGCACGGGCAGATGATCGGGGTTGTCGCCGACATCGTTGAGCAGCTTCTGCAGCAGCCTTGGCGCGATCTCGCCGCCGCCCACTTTCACTGGCCCGGCAATCGCGCTGCGGCGTTGTTGGCGAGAGAGACGCGGAATGAGATACTCAGCGTCATTGACGGCCTCTGCCAAACCAGCGAATTCCGCACAGTCGCCCAGGTAGTCGGAACGCATCGTCAGGGCGATGTAGATGGGGATGTCATTCTGATCAGCCGCACGAAGCAGGAGATTCACGAAAGCACTGGCTTCCTCCAGATTCGCCGCACTTCCGCCTCGAAATCGGAAGAGTTCTTCAAATTGATCGACCACTACGAGCAAATTGCTGCCCGCTTCGATATCGGATTGACGCACGGCTTCCACCAGACCGAGTCCGCTGCGGCTCAAGGTCGCGCGCGTTTCGAGAATAGCGGCGTCACGATCAGGATCGTAGAGATCCGTTTCTACCAGGGCTTCAGCAAGATGGGTGAGGGGATCGCCCCCCGGTCGCATGACGGCGACTTCCCATTGGAAACCTGCGTCTAACATCGTCCCACCATAGAGCTGGGGCAGCAAGCCAGCTTGGACTAACGAAGACTTACCGCTTCCCGAGGTGCCGACCACGGCCAGAAAGCGATGGTGGCGCAAACGCTGCAGTAACTCCCGCGTTTGTTCTTCCCGACCGAAGAAGAGATGCTTCTCGTCCATGCGGAAAGGGCGAAGACCAGGGAAGGGATTGAAGCGTTGGCGCTGCTTAGTCATGGTCGGGCTTTGTCAGGCGCGCAGCGGTGTGGTGAAAGGCTCAAGATGTGAGGAGTCAATTTCAGCGGTGTTCGGACGAATGACGTCGGCGAGATGCGTTCGGAAGCGTGCTTTGCGACGGTCCTCGGAGGGTGTGATGTAGACACCCGTCGCTAACAGTTCTTTGCAACGCCCGTAACCAGGTGCCTGGGCGATGTCCATGAGCTTCATGTCGACCCAAGGCTTGCTGACACTGCCGTAGAAGACGAGCGCGCCATCACAGTTCTGCAGGTTGTGCTGATGCACTTTGGCGACCTCATCCTCGTCGCCCTCGAAGCTGGGGCTGGTCACTTCGAAGCCAAGTTCAAAGAGCAGATCCTCCAAGGGCTCGATCGCTTCTTCGTCGCGGCGGTCGTAGATCAGGTAGATCGAAGGTACGCCTTCTTTGCCTCTGCGAGGTGCCGTCACGACAGCTTCCTCATTCAGTGGCGGCGTTAGGGTTTTAAGGAGCATTTGTTTGAAATTCTCCATGGCGTCCTGGACCACTTCGCCGCCGCGATGCGTTTCGGGATCTTCAACAAGCCGACGCACAAAGGCCTCCTGCCGTTCGTCCCGCGGTTGGACGCCGCGGGGCATCCAGATCAGGCGTTCAAGGCCGTCGCTATCGGCGCGCTCGGCTGCGAGCCAGTTCTGGATCTCCACCACCGATGCCTGCATGTCTTCGGGCACCATGCCATAGCGTTCTCCCACCAAATGAACGGCAAAGTTTGATTCTACTAACAACAGACGAACTTCTTTCTCGAAATCCAAGCCTGATAGTGGCAAAGGCAATTCTGGCAGGACACGATGGCCGTTCTCTAGAAGTTCGCGTTTTAACTTGTCGCGTTCTGATCGCAGGTCAGCTGTGGTTTCCGCGAGATAAACCGTTTTGCCAGTGATTGAGCGAGTTGTCTTGCCGCTTCCTTCCAAGGCCTGCAACACGTCCCGGATTTCGTAGGCGAGATCGTAGACCTTCTCAAAATAGCGTTGCATCGCCTTATCGCCAAAGGTCTCATCGTAGGCGAAGACGCGTCCGGTTTGCTGATCCGTCTCGTAAAACTCGAATCCGGCCAATTGCGACATGAGGTGTTCGACCTCTGGTGAAGCCACACCCGAAGGCACCGGAGTCTTCATCACTTTCAAGATGCGCGTCTTGTCAGAGATTCGGAACGTGCCGCTGCGCTCGGCACTCTTCCAGAACGTGTCCACCTCTTGCATGCAGCCGGGAGCCTTCACGAAAGGTGGTGACATGATAGTGACCATGGTTTTGGCCGAAGGCAGATTTTCGAGCAGCTCTCCGTTGGGCTCACCAGTCTGAAGACTAACATCGCGCCATATCTTGATGCTCTCACCGGAGAGTTGTTCCAAGCGCACCTGGAGGTGATCGTGAAATTGCGCGATCCACCCGGGCTTGCCCGCGATTAGCGGTTTGTCGTCCACCGGCGCATACGCGATGAAGACATCGCTGAACTTGAGTTCCTCGGTCGGAGGTGCCACCGAAACGGCAAGCTCGGTTGATTGCCCAACGGATGCCGAGGTCGGTTCAAGCTTCTCTAGCTCTGCCAAGACCGCTCCCACAGTGGCATGCCTTTGTAGAGGGTCATGAGTCGTGCAATCGTAGATGAGCGCTTTGATATCGGGTTTCAAATGGGACGTCGATTCCAAAACCTGTTGCGAAGCTCTGCCGGTCGTCTTGTGCCAGTCGACCATTTCCTCTGCGGAGCGTGCGCCATGCATACGCCGACCGGTAAACATCTCAAAGAGGATCAAACCCACCGCATAAAGGTCGCTACGCTCCGAAGCATTTCCGTGCAACAGCTGCTCCGGTGCCATGTAAGTGGGCGTACCCGAACGGCGCTTTTCGACTTCGGCCTCACGCGTCATTCGGGCGAGTCCAAAGTCCGTGATGCGCAAGTCTCCGCGCTGATCAATCATCAAGTTGCCCGGCTTCAGATCCAGGTGGAGCAGGCCTTTTTCGTGCGCCGCTTGCAAGCCAGCGCAGAGCTGTTGCGCTAGTGAAATCGCTTTATCTCCGGGCAAGCGTCCAATTCTCCGCAGCAGACCTCCGAGGTCTTCGCCCTCAATGTATTCCATCGATAGGAAGTGCAGCCCTTCCGCCTCACCGATGTCGTAGACCCGGCTGACATTCCGATGTGTTACACGTCTTGCCAGTCGCACTTCATTGTAGAGTGCTTTCAATAACCGCTGATCCTGAGCGAGCGCGGCTGGCAGGAATTTTAACGCCACAGGCTGCTCAAGCTTGAGATCGTCAGCGCGATAGACTTCACCCATGCCGCCTCTACCTAACATCGACACGATTCGGTAACGATCGGCGATGAGGGTACCGGTGACAAACACAGCGTTGGCAGGCTCGACTTGGTCTACAGAACTTTCGTCGACAGATTGTAAGACGCTCCCACCTTCTTCATATTCCTTCAGAAGCGCCTCGATGGAGTTGCGAATCTGCTGATCGTTCCCGCAGGCGGCGTCCAGGTAGGCTTTGCGTTCCTCTGGCCGGTTCAATTCCAACGTTCCAAGAAATATCTTCTGAAGCTGTTCGTAGTCTTGGTTGCCGGTGTTCATTTAGGAAGTGCAATACTCCCGACGGCGAACGGAATCTTCAAGGTCAGCTGTATCGAGTAGTGAGGGGGTACACCTGGCGGGAAATGGGAGCAATACAAATCGCCAACTCTGAGTCGGGATTGTCTCATCGTCCGCTCGGCAACACATCGGACGATAGTGTTGGGTGAGTCAAATCTGTTTGCCAAAGGCCGCTGTAACCATAGGTAGCGCCACGGAGATCTTTCATCAGAATACCGGAGTCTGGAAGATTCTTCTATGGTTTGATATTCTGTCATCGAAAGGCAGTGCGCCTTTTTTGAATTCGAGGGGCCATGATCCCGCAGATTGTTTAAGGATTTTGTTTCGAAGCTCGTGTACCTCGGCGATTATTCTGGAATAAGAGACCGAACTGCCGAGATCTTTCCTGTCTGCGCATCATTCAACGTCCGGTTCACCGGACAGAGATTTCTGCATCTCCAGTTGGAGCCAGGAACGAACGAATGCCCATCGGCGTTTTGCAGTTCGCTCCGAGATGTCGAGAAGAACCGCTGCCTCTTTGAACTGCAGGCCTGCGAAGAAGTGGAGCTTAACGAGATTCGCATTCACTTCGTCAAGTTCGGCCAGTTTGATGAGCGCTTCGTCGAGTGCGAGAAACGAGTCTGGCTCGGTTTCGGACAGCGACTCGGCATCGTGCAACGGAACGCGTTTGTATCCACCACCACGCTTTTGACTGCCTTTGCGGCGGCTATTTTCCACCAGGATACGGCGCATAGCCTCCGCAGCAGCACCAAAGAAATGCCCCTTGCCGTTCCAGTTCTGCCCGTCTTCATTTGAGCCGACGAGCCGGATGTATGCTTCATGTACAAGAGCCGTTGCTTGAAGAGTTTGCCCGGGCCGTTCGTGAGCCAGTTTTTGCGCCGCCAGTCGGCGCAACTCATCGTAGAGTATAGGCAAGAGTTCACTGGCTGCTTTTGGATCCCCTTGATCGATTGAACTCAGAATTTTACTGACTGAGGCAACGCTATCTTCAGACATAGCAGTCTATGTTTGAAGGGTCTAAGACACACTTCAAGGAACGCTTTCCATCTGGGAGCGATTGAACAATTCTCCTACACTCTGGACATTGGCGGTATATCACATTTGCCAGCTAGTTCGGTATCGAACATCACCAAGTGAGCGAGGTTGTAGCCTCGCGACTCTCATGTCAAGCGCGCTATCAGGCTTCAGATCGAAGAACCAGGGCTATTCATTGGCTCCCCCTAAGTGAGTGAGCATAAGAGGGCGGAACAAATCGCTGAACATTTCGTGGTGCGCAGTCGAGTTTAGCGTGGGATGAACTCGCCACTTATACTTGCAACACCT
>JBNMNB010000065.1:0-32965 GCA_051270635.1 Verrucomicrobiales bacterium
TCAAATGCCATGCCGAAATGGCCCAGCAGCTGGTTGCTGGTCTCCAGTTCCAGGTTGTGATTCTCCTGGTTGCCCATGACGATGATTCCGCCCCCAGCACGGACGAAATCGATGAGCCGAGAAATCATTTCAGCGTTGAAACGGGGCGGAGCCGGGTGGTCGGCGACTGCAGCATGACTCGGATTACTGATGAGAATCACATCGACTTCCTGCAAGCTGGTCGCGGTCGGTTCTTCCCGATTTACGCGAATTTCGAACGATTTTGCCAGCTGTTCGAGCACCTGGCTGTAATCCTTTTCGGGCACGTAGCGTCCTTCGCCTTCGGCATTAAAGTAACGCGCGTAAAGCAGCGTCGGCTGTGATGCTGACACTGGCAGCAGGCCTGACGCGCTTACTAAAAGGAATAAGAAGAACCATTTCATCGCCGCAACCATAGGGAACGCTGAGCTGAACGGAAGGCCAAATTGTGAGTCGCAAACTCCGGGAAAAGTGCGATCAGCGTTGAGCTAGCAGTTGCGTCTGCTCTCGACTATGCGATATCCCACTTGATGTTTCTTGCTGTTGGGGATGCTCAAATTGAAGGCTTGTTTGGCGCCCTGGCCGCGATGCTGTTTACAGCGATTGCGGTTGGGTTATTGTTGAGCAAAGTCAGGCAGTCGATTCTGGTCGGATATTTTGTGTGTGGCCTGATGCTCGGGAAGAGCGGGTTGGGGGTGATTCAGGATGAGGCGTTGATTCGCGGCATGGCTGACGTCGGGGTGATCCTGTTAATGTTCACCATCGGGATCGCTTTCTCGATTGCTGAGCTGCAGAAGTTGCGCCGCATCGTTTTGATAGGCGGCGGATTGCAATTGAGTGGTGTCTGTGCGCTCGGATTTGGTGTGGCGACTGTGCTCGGGTTCGACTGGCGTATGGCATTATTTCTGGGTTTCGTCGTGGCGATTTCGAGTACGGCACTGAGCCTGAGAATATTTCAGGATCTGGGGCAGGAGAATAGTCCTGCTGCGCGCATCGCGCTGGGGATCGCGATTTTCCAGGATGTCGCAGTGGTCGTATTCATGGTCGTGATGCCTGCATTGCTGGCTCCAGAAGAGGGGACGTCGCTGGCGGCCGGGCTTGCGGTGGCGTTGGGCAAAGGTGTCGCCTTCCTGGTGGTATCGTGGTTGCTGAGTCTTTACGTCTTTCCGCCACTGCTGCAGGCCGTCAGTCGCACACGCAGTCGCGAGCTTTTTACCCTTTCGGTTCTGGCCTTATGCGTTGGAACTGGCTACCTGGGCAGTCTGTTCGGATTGAGCGTTGCCTTGGGGGCATTTGTCGCAGGGGTTGTTGTCAGCGAGTCGACTTACAGCCATCGAATACTCGCAGACATCCTTCCGTTTAAAGATTTCTTTCTAACTCTGTTCTTTATCTCCATTGGCTTGATGATCGATGTGCGATCGCTGGCTGGACTGTGGCTTCCGGTGGCGATCGGCACGGTAGCCATTCTCGTCACCAAGACGATCGTCGCCTTTGCGGCTGCACTGACATTGCGCTTTCCGGTGCGTTCATGCCTGACGGCAGCGCTGGCGGTTTCGAGCATTGGCGAGTTCTCACTCGTCCTGGTCGATAAGGCGGTAGCGTTGCAAACATTGTCATCAGAGCATCATCAGGTGTTATTGTTCTGCGCCGCAATTACTATGGGATTGACGCCGATTGCGGTTCGCCTGGGGAATCCCATATCGAAGAAACTGGAAGGCCTGAAATTCCTCCACAGGAAACGCGATTCGCATGAGCCTGAAGCTTCTCACCTGCACAGTAAAACGTTGCAGGGGCTCAGCGATCATGCGGTCATCTGCGGCCACGGCCCGGTGGGGGAAGCGGTCAATGAGGCACTGCGTGCGTCAGGCATTGGCACCATTGTGATTGAGATGAATGTCGACACTGTCGCAAAGTTGAAGAAGCAATCGCAGCTCTGTATTTTTGGCGACGTTAACCAGACGCTGACGCTCGAATTAGCGCAGACATCGCGCGCACGACTGATCGTGTTTTCGTTCCCAATGATCGAGATCGTGGAAAAAGCTGTGAAGTTCGCGCGCGAGTTGCATCCTGATATTGTGATCATGGCGCGGGCCAAATTTCCGGCGGAAGTGGCAAAGTTGAAGGCGCTGGGGGTCGATGCGGTGGTGCATGACGAGCTTGAGAGTGGGGCCGAAATGACGCGGCGCACGATGGAAGCATTTGAGTGCGCGCCCTCTGCCGTTGCGGCGGTGATCGAGAAAATGCACGTCACGCGGGTATAAGTTACTTAAGATTGCCGGATTTCGTATGAAAATTACGGGAAACAAAGCTATCTTAGACATATCGTGAATCTGATCACCTGCCTTGGCCATCGAAAATTTTCGCCGCTGCTTCGCCGCGTCGCGTTCTCGATTTGTGTGCTATTGGCATCGATGCATCAGGCAGGCGCGGCGGATTTGAACATAGAAATCGTGCCATGCTACAATGGTCGGCCGATTGCTGGCACCGTCAATGATTCGACAGCTGGTATATCTGTGACGCGTGTGGACTGGCTTCTTTCGGGATTGGCGCTGCAACGTGCCGACGGATCGTGGCTGGATGGGGCCAGGGATTGGCACGCCTATTTCGGGTTGGACGGGAAGCGAGTAGGGACACGGGCTGATGGTCTGCCTGCTGGTGACTACAAGGCGATTCGATTTCGCGTGGGAGTGGATCCACTGGCTGACGCGGCTGACCCTAACATTTATCCTGTCGACAGTGCATTGCACTCCGATGTGTGCGGGCTTCACTGGGACTGGCAGGGCGGCTACATCTACCTGGCGCTCGAGGGGAAACGTCTCAGACCTGATGGTGAAGAGGATGGGTATTCGTTTCACCTTGCCCGAACCACCAATGGAATGGTGGTCGAATTACCGGTGCAAATTTTGGCAAATTCGGCAATGACTGTTCAGCTCAGAATGCATGTGGATCGAATCCTGCAGGGGGTAGATTTTGAAAAAGAGGGCACGTCAACACACTCGCGCGAAGGGGACACGCTGGCGCCCAAATTAATGACAAATGTGAGGTCGGCATTTGAGGTCGTGGCAGTGAGAACTGATATTTTTCACCAGTCAGGCGAGGGTGAGCTGGCCGGCAATGATCCTCCACCTGTCGGCACCACGCCTTACAAATTGGATATCACACGACGGTTCCCCAAGGTGGCGCTTCCCGCAGGCAATCCGCTGACTCAGGAAGGTGTGGAATTGGGTCGCAGGCTTTTTCATGAGCCTCGCCTGTCGATCAATGATAGTCAGTCGTGTGCCTCCTGCCATGTGCAACAGCAGGCGTTTACCGATCCTCGGAAGTTCAGTCTTGGAGCGAAGGGACAAGTGGGGCTGCGCAATGCCATGCCGCTTTTCAATCTGGCTTGGGCATCGGATTATTTCTGGGATGGGCGTGCACCATCGCTCCACGAGCAGGTGTTGATTCCAATCGAAGATCCGCACGAAATGGGGGAGTCGCTGGAAAATGTTGTCGCGAAGTTGGAGGAAGACACCAGCTATGGGAAGGCATTTGGCGATGCATTCGGATCGCCGGGAATTTCGTCAGATCGATTGGCTCTCGCTCTGGAGCAGTTCCTATTAACGCTCGTTTCACAAGACTCTAAATTTGATCGTGCGGTGCGAAAATTGGAATCGTTCACAGCTGAAGAAAAGCGTGGGCTTGAGTTGTTTGTCACCGAGTTTGATCCGGCACGTGGAATGCGTGGGGCGGATTGTTTTCACTGCCACGGTGGAACGTTGTTCAGCAGCCACAAGTATGCGGACAATGGACTTGATTTTGAACCACAGGATGCTGGAAGGATGGGCGTGACTGGCGATGCGGCAGATCATGGGAAATTCAAGATTCCATCGCTGAGAAATATTGCACTCACTGCGCCCTATATGCATGACGGTCGATTCAAAACTTTGGAAGAAGTGGTCGACCATTACAGCACAGGTGTGAAGCGCAGCCCGAATCTGGACCCGAATCTTGCGAAGCATCCCGATGCTGGTATCGAGCTTAGCGACGACGATAAGCGTGCTCTCATTGCATTCTTGAAGACGCTGACAGATACAGCGTTCGCATCGCCCGGCGGCTCGAAGTAAGAATGTATTGCCCTTGGGACAGGTAATCCTTTTAACTGCACGCATGATTGTTTCGCGCCTGCTTTTTGTTCCTATTGTCGTCCATTGTCTCTCGCTGTTTGCCACAGCAGCTGAGACGAAGCCAAATTTCATCATCATTTTTGCGGATGACCAGGGTTACGGCGATTTGGGATGCTTTGGCTCAGAGAAGATTAAGACGCCTAATATTGATCAAATGGCGAAGGAGGGGCGCAGATTTACCAATTTCATGGTGGCGTCGCCCGTGTGTACGCCGTCGCGGGCTGCGCTCCTGACTGGCTGCTATCCGAAGCGTGTCGGCATGCATCAGCACGTATTGTTTCCGCAGTCGACTAAGGGGCTCAACCCGAGCGAACACACGATCGCGGATCACTTGAAGGCACAGGGATATGCGACTGCTTGTTTTGGTAAATGGCACCTGGGACATCATCCAGAGACGCTTCCTCGGCAGAATGGGTTCGATGTCTATTTCGGTATTCCCTACTCGAATGACATGAATCATCCTGACAATAAAGGGAAGCCGAGGGTGCCCTCTGACAAGTTGTGGAAAGATCAGAGCACGGCCCTGACGCAGTGGAACACCCCACTCATAGCGAACGAGGAAATCGTGGAGTTGCCAGTGGATCAGCGAACCGTGACACGTCGCTACACGGATCACGCCGTAGACTTTATCAGCGAGAACAAGGACAAGCCATTCTTTGTATATCTGCCGCACTCGATGCCGCACATTCCTCTCTACGTGCCGGAAGATGTTTACGATCCTGATCCGCAGAATGCTTACACCTGCGTGATCGAGCACATTGATGCAGAGGTCGGGCGGGTGATGAAAAAGGTGCGAGAGTTAGGGTTGGCTGAAAATACGTATGTGATTTACACCTCGGACAATGGGCCGTGGTTGCAATTTAAAAACCATGGCGGTTCGGCTGGACCGCTTCGCGCAGGGAAGGGGACAACATTTGAAGGTGGACAGCGAGTGCCGTGCGTGATGTGGGGGCCAGGAAGAATTCCCGCAGGGACGCAGTGCGACGAGTTGGTTGGCACCATTGATTTGCTGCCGACGATCGCGAGCCTCACCGGCACCGCATTGCCAGAGGATCGTAAAATTGACGGCAAGGATGTTTCTGGATTGCTCGACGGAACGACAAAGCAATCGCCGCGGACTGAGTTCGTTCACTACACATCTCAGGGGCAACTGGAAGGGCTGCGACAAGGCAAGTGGAAGCTGTTGATTAAGAAGCCCAATCGCCGAAACAAAGCCGCAGCAAAGGTACCTGAGCTGAAGCCTGAAATCATGTTGTTCGACATCGTTGCCGACATTGGTGAGGCTGTAAACTTGGCGGATGCGCATTCTGATGTCGTTGATTCTATGAGGAACAGGATGCAGGAGCTGGATCGCGAGATCACCGAGAATGCGCGCAGTCCGTGGATGAAGGAGGCCAAGTGATGGTGGGGCCAATGGTGGGTTCAGCAATGTTGAAGCGTCTCTTATTCTGTATTGCCTGGGTTGGTGCAGTGCAAATGCTGGAGGCTGCTGAGCGTCCTAACATTGTCTTTCTGCTGAGTGATGATCAGACGACATATTCGCTTGGATGCTATGGCAACGAAGACGTGCAGACACCTCATCTGGATGCGTTAGCCGCAGATGGAGTCGCCTTTGATCGCCACTATAATACAACAGCGATTTGCATGGCAAGTCGGGCGAACATCATGACCGGGATGTTCGAATACAAGACCGGTTGCAATTTTGAGCATGGCCCGCTTTTGCGGCCGCATTGGGAGAAAAGTTATCCAATTCTGTTGAGAAAAGCGGGCTACCGCACCGCAATCGCCGGGAAATTTGGATTCGTGGTCGCGGATAAAGTGGGAGACAAAGGGATGCTTCCTGAGAAGGAATTCGATCGCTGGGGCGGCGGCCCCGGGCAGACGGAGTATGCCACCCGGAAGAATTTATCCATGGCGGCTTACGCTAAGGAGTATCCCCATTCTACTCTGTCGTATGGAGCATTCGGTGCTGATTTCATCAAGGACGAAGCAAAGCAAGAGTCACCGTTCTGCCTGTCCATCAGTTTCAAGGCTCCGCATCGGCCAGTTACTCCTGATCCCAAATTCGCATCCGTGTATGCCAACAAGAAGTTTAAGAAACCTGCCAATTACGGGCGTCAATATGGTGAGCACTTTGCCAGTCAGAGCAAACAGGGACGGCAGTATGAGCGCTTCATTTCATGGGACTACGATAAAGACTATGACGGCGTGATGGCGCGCTATCATCAGCAAATTTATGCGATTGATGTCGCCGTCGGGATGATCAGGCAGGCGTTAGAGGACGCCGGCGTCGCCGATAATACCGTGATCGTGTTTACTTCGGACAACGGTTTCTTCTGTGGCTCCCATGGCTACGGATCGAAAGTGCTGCCGTATGAGGAATCGTCGCGCGCACCCTTGATCGTGTTCGATCCACGCAGTGGCCTGCCGGGTGGGCGACGCAGCAGTGCACTGACGGGCAATGTGGACATCGCTCCCACGCTACTCGATCTCGCGGGGCTTCCTCAGTTGCCGAATATGGATGGCCTTAGTCTAATGACGAGCTATCAGGACACGGTGGCACCACTGCATGATTTTCTGCCTCTGATAAATGTCTGGGGACCGCGCGCTTGTCACAGTTTGTCTGTAGTGACTCAGACGCACAAGTACATCTACTGGGAATATTCTGAAGACGGGTTTACACCAACCGAAGAAGTTTACAATCTGGCTGCGGATCCTCTGGAGCTATCAAACATCGCCGGATCAGCGACTCCATCGCAGACTGCGGCATTGCGCAAAACCTATGATTCGGCAGTTGCACACTGGAAAGAGCAGAGCGTCGACTATCACCGCTATAAGCAATATGCAGAGATTTTTGCTCGGCCTGTTAACGGTGTTCAAACACCGCCAGAATGATTGCGATAGTAACTAGTGTGGCCCCGGCGAGCCGCCAGATCATGGTTCCCGGCCGGTGTCGGGCTTCTTGCAGGCCCATCATGTTGCCGAACATCCAGACCAGCACAATTCCCCATAGCCCGCGAGAACTGTAAACAATATTGACGTGAGTAGCGTCGTTAAAGAATGCGAGAGCAATGGCCATCATCAGTCCCTGGGTGGCGAGAATGAAGTTGCTAATCCATACCCACTTTCGCGAGGTTGCGGGAAACTTGGGAATGGGGGACTTGATGAGTAATCCCTGTGCGATCGAATAGAATGCCACAAACCAGGACATGATGGGAATGAATGCCATCGGCCCGAAGTCGGCTGCCCACTTCTGAAGTAAGACATCAGAAACGCCAAACGTTCCTGCGCTGAGCAATGATAGTCCAAGCGCAGGAAGCAATGCGCCTTTTGAGCGCATGTCCTTGAAGCTGAGAGCAAAAATCCCAGCGGCAGCAAGCCCTGCAGCGATCCACATGCGCGGAGATACCTGATCGCCAGTGAGTAAAACTGACGTCGCGGCGACGGCGATCACTTTGACCCCAAGCAGCGGAGTTACGAGTGATACATCGCCAATCCGGATCGCGGCAAAGGTGAACCATGCTCCCAGAAAGATGGTGAGCGCGACGATCGCCGGTTGATAAAGGAGCTCCGCCCTGATGGGAGCGGTTTCAAAGAAGATAAGAACCGAAAATAACGCCGCTGCGAGGTAGTTCGCATGATGAAACACAGGAATCGATTCTGCTCCATGATCGAATGCCCGCTTGATGATCATCGAACACAGCGTGAAAAGAACAGCAGCTACGAGGGGAAGGAGGAGATGGTAAGGCATAGACCAGTTTCGATGGCAGATCTCCGATAGTGGCATTCGTGATCTTGAGCCAGTCTCTATTGCCTAATCAGGTCTCAATAAAGAATGATAAATATGGAAATTATGATACAATTAAGAGCTACTACCTACTGATATTTGTGAAGAGAGCACTACTAGTCCTCACTCGAAATCCATTCATAAAGCCCTCAGGGCGGAAGAAGGTGCTTCGAACGATCATCTCGAGTCTTCAGGCTGGAGGCTGCAGGGTGGATCTTGCGATCCTCGACAAAGATCCTGGTGAGGCAGTATCCCACGAAGGAGAAATTTTCTGGCTTGATACTCCCGGAGTAGCGCGGATCCTTGGAAATGCGGTTTCGCTACCATTTGTTAAGGGGTTTAGTCTTAATGAGTGTGTGTATTTTACACGCGAATTAAAGAAAAAGATCGGCTGGCTGATCGAGATCGGTTCCTATGATCTCGTGGTGGGCGACATGGTGAGAACAGCGCCACTTTTGGAACGAAGTGTGAAGTCCCGCCACTTCCATTTGCATCTGGATCTTGATGATCTGTTGTCGACCCGCTACGCACAATGGTGTGCCAGTGGAGAGGGTGCAGAGGCATTGTTGGGATACTTTGGCGACCGATTACCTTCGTTTGCGCTTACTCCGATTACGTGGGCAGCGCGGCGAATGCTGAAATGGGAAAGTAAGCGGATGGCTATCCGGGAAATCTACTGGGCAAATTTTGCCGATAGCGTCTCTCTGGTCTCATCTGCTGAGGCAGCGAGGTTGGCAGAGAAAGTGAAGAAGCCGGTTGAAGCCATGCCAATGGCAGTCGAAGTGAAACCTTCGCTAAATGATCTGGGCTTTCGCGCAACCAAGCAATCGCGGAAAGCAGTATTCGTCGGGGGACTTCGCTATCGGCCGAATCTTGAGGCAGTGCGTTTTTACTGTAAAAAGATCGCTCCATTGTTAAAGGATAATGGGTTGGCGAATTTTAAGCTTGATGTGATTGGTGAGGCGCCGGAGCAATTGATCAAAGAATTTGAAGATTGTGAGCAGATCCATTTCCGCTCGTTCGTTGACGATCTGGACGCAGCGCTTGCGGAATACCCGCTATTCCTGGCGCCGCTGGTGAGCGGCGAGACAGGTGTGAAGACAAAGATTCTGGAAGCATTTGCGGCAGGACTTCCGGTCATTACGTCGAAATTTGGCACCACTGGTCTTGACGTGCAGGATCGCGTTCACTATTTCAATGCGAGAACGGCTGAGGAATTTGTGTCGGCCATTTCTGAAGCGCTGGAAGATCAGCAGAATAGCCCGGTGATCGCGAACAATGGCTATCAATTTGTGCGGAATCAATTTTCTACGGAAGTGCTGGCGGCAAGATGGAAGAACAGAATTCTGTCGCAGCTTATTGATAGTAAAGAAGATGACAAGCTGTGGGAGTTGACCTTAGCACCTTCGAGCGCTTCTCCTGAGGTACGTGCACGCAGCTAGAGAAGGGAAGGTTCTTCGTGGACAGGGCCGCGTTTTTGTTTAGGCTTTGCCAACTGTCTTCCCTTAAAAACATGCACGTTCCTATTATTCTCGTCGTTTCTGTCTTTCTCGCCCGGTTGTTGCCGCTGGCGGGCGACCAGGCTGGCCTCGCTTTTGTTGCAAACCTCACACCGATCGTCGCGCTGACACTTTGTGGCGCTGTGTTTTTTCGGAAGGGCTGGATGATGGTGCTGCCATTGTTTGCTTTTCTGATCTCTGATTTTATTTTAAACGTTGCGTATGAGACGCCATTGCTCGCTGGCCATACTCTGGTAGCGCTGGTTGTCTATGGTCTGATTTTAGTTGGTGGTCTTGCGCTCAGGAATTTGAAGAAACCGACGATTCCAGTGATCGGCGGGACTATTGCGGGAGTTGTGTTGTTTTACCTTGTCTCAAACTCGGCTTCGTTTTTCTTTTTCCCTGGCTATGCGAAATCGTTCGAAGGCTGGATCCAGTGCATGACGGTTGGGCTTCCTGGCTTTCCCCCCACTTGGAGCTTCCTGGTGAAGGCTCTGGTCAGCAATACCGTCTTCGCTGCGATTTTCTGTCGCATCTTCATTCCAGCCTCACTTCCCCAGTCTGAATCGAGTCCATCCCTGTCTGCTGAACAGACGCGCGTGGTATCCTGATTTGAATCCTTGCCTCTTGCCGTTGTTCACGTCATCTGCGGACAGCGGGCGTATTTACATTGGCCGATTTAGTCAGCTTTTGTTGACTGATGGGCAAATACGGGCAACTTCCTGACGTGCATCCAGAAGGGGTGCACAATCCTTTTTTGGCATTTTCGTTTTGTTATGGCATCTACTGTTTCCACTACCACCACTGCGCCGTCCGAGGCCGAAATAAACCGTAAACTTACAGCCGATGACAAGGTCGGTCTGTTCGAGCAGATGACCCGCATCCGTCGGTTTGAGCAGGCTTCGCTCAAATCTTACAATCAGGGGGAAATCGGTGGATTCCTGCATCTTTACATCGGGCAGGAATCGGTAGCTGTGGGCACGATCTCGCTGATGGAAGAAAATGACCATATCATCACCGCCTACCGCGATCACGGTCATGCTCTATCGGTAGGGATGGGAATGAACGAGTGTATGGCCGAGCTTTACGGGAAGGCTACCGGCTGTTCCAAGGGCAAGGGAGGGTCGATGCACTACTTCGCGCCCGACAAGAATTACTGGGGTGGTCACGGGATCGTTGCTGGCCAGACTCCGTTAGGTGCAGGGCTCGCATTTGCTTTGAAATACAAGGGTCTCAAGGGATGCGCACTTTGCTATCTGGGAGATGGCGCAGTGAACCAGGGAGCCTACCATGAGTCGCTCAACCTGGCGGCACTATGGAACTTGCCCGTTATATACGTGATCGAAAATAATGGCTACTCAATGGGAACCAGCCAGAAGCGATCGTCAGCCTATCAGACCTGTCTGGCTCAAAGGGCGGAATCTTATGACATGGACTGGGATCTGGTGAATGGCGAAGACCTCTATGAAGTGAGGGCCAAAACGCACACCGCAATGGAACGTGCACGCAATGATTGCCGTCCTGCCATTTTGGAAATTCAGACTTACCGCTACCAGGGACATTCGGTGGCAGATGCGAATCACAAAAAGTACCGCAGCCCAGAGGAAATCGAGCGCTATAAAGAGCATCACGATCCAATCAATCTGTGGAGAAATTGTCTTTTTGAGGAAGGCGTGCTCACAGAAGAATCTGCCAAAGAGATCGATAAAAAAGCAAAGGAAGAAGCTGCCACTGCAGTAAAGTTCGCTGAAGAGAGCCCGTACCCCGTCGTCGAAGACATCACCAAGGATGTCTATTGGGAAGTCGACAACAACACCGAGAAGGGCCGCACGGGACGCCACTTTTTCAATTAATGGCGTGCTGCTAGACTGCATGACCTGACCCGCTAACCTATTTTTCTATGCGAGTAATTACCTATCGTGAGGCCATTAACGAAGCCTTGGCAGAAGAAATCGAACGTGATGAGAACGTCTACATCATCGGTGAAGAAGTCGCCCAGTATAACGGGGCCTATAAAGTGACCCGCGGGCTGTGGGAACGCTTCGGAGACAAGCGAGTGATCGATGCTCCCATCAGCGAAGCCGGGTTCATTGGCATGGGAATTGGATCGTCCATGCTGGGACTGCGACCAGTCATGGAGTTGATGTTCTGGAGTTTCGCCTATGTGGCATTTGATCAGATGATCAACAATGCTGCCTGTGTGCGTTACATGTCGGGCGGACTGATTCACTGCCCGATCGTGGTGCGTGGCCCAGCCAATGGTGGCACCAGCGTGGGCGCAACACATTCGCATACGCCAGAAAATTTTGTTGCCAATGTTCCAGGGCTCAAGGTGGTCTGCCCGGCGACTGCTTATGACGCTAAAGGGCTGATGAAGTCGGCCATTCGCGACAACGATCCGGTCTACGTCATGGAGAACACCCTGCTCTACGGAGAAAAGGGGGAAGTGCCGGAGGAAGAATACCTCGTTCCCATTGGATCAGCAGATGTGAAGCGCGAGGGAAGCGATATTTCCCTGATCGCTCACGGGCGTTGCGTCATTACTTGCCTGCAGGCTGCCGAAGTCCTCGCCGCTGAGCACGGAATCAATGCAGAAGTGGTCGATCTACGCAGTATTCGACCACTGGATGAGGAAACGATTCTAAAGTCGGTGAGGAAGACGAATCGTGCGGTTCTGGTCGATGAGAATAAGCCGTTCTGTGGTGTGTCAGCACAGATTTGCAGTCTCATTCAGGAAAAGGCGTTTGATGATCTGGACGCGCCGATTCTTCGTGTCAATACTCTCGATGCACCGGCAATTTACAGCCCGCCGATGGAAATTGAGCAACTTCCTACAGTGAAGAGAATTGTCGACCAGGTGAAAGTGATTGCCTGACGATAACCTGATGATTGCTTCTTGGCGCGGCGCGATGTTGCTCGACATCCACTTCCCTGTCTCCTAGTCCAGTGACTGTTAAAATAAAATTTTAGACTACTTTTAGCCATGCCGATTTTTATCGAAATGCCCAAGCTGAGTGACACGATGACCGAAGGGACATTGGTCAAATGGCTCAAGAACGAAGGGGACACCGTGGTGGTGGGGGATGAACTTGCAGAGATCGAAACCGACAAAGCAACGATGGCGATGGACGCTTTCGATGACGGAGTTTTGTATAAGATCTTTGTGCAGGAAGGGGACAAAGTGCCACTCGGTCAGCGACTGGGCGTGTTGCTGGAAGAAGGCGAAAGCGCTCCCTCTGCCAGCGAGCTGGCGGCCATGCCTGGAATGCGCGCTGCTCCTGCAGCCGCACCAGCAAAAACGGATGGAACTGGTTCTGCTGCTACCGCCGCCACTGCAACTACGCAACCAGAGGCAGCCGTAGATTCCAGTGTGCGGGTCAAAGCTTCACCCCTGGCACGAAAAATTGCTTCCCAGAAAGGCATCAGCCTTACCAGCGTGCAGGGCACAGGGCCAGGTGGGCGAATCGTCAGGGCAGATGTGGAGATGTTGTCATCATCCACCACCGCTGCACAGTCGAGCGCTTCGTCAGCACCACCCGCAGCATCAGCTGCTCCCGCACCTGCACCACTTATTCGAGCTACGGCCGCCGAAGGTGATAAACGCATCCCGCTGACCGGAATGCGCTCCATCATTGCCGAGCGCCTGCTCGCCAGTAAGACACAAATCCCACACTTCTATCTTAACATTGAAGTCGATGGGGCACCATTGATGGCGTTGCGAAAGCAAGTGAATACCGCATCTGAGCGTGTTGGTGGTAACAAATACACAGTGAATGACTTCGTTCTCAAAGCGATCGTCGGAGCCGTTGTCGAAGAGCCACGCGTGAACGCCTCGTTCGATGGTGACAGTATTATTCAATTTGCCAGCGTGCAGTTGTCGGTGGCGATTGCTGTTGACGCAGGGCTGGTCACTCCGATCATTCGTGATGCGCAGAACAAGTCACTGCTGCAGATCAGTGAGGCGGTGAAGGATTTGGCAACTCGTGCACGTAACAAGAAGCTCGCACCTGAGGAATTCCAGGGAGGAACCATTACGGTTTCCAATCTCGGTTCTTATGGCATCGACAGCTTTGATGCGATCATCAATCCCCCGCAGGCAGCGATCCTTTCAATTGGGGCCATTAAGGCGAAGCCAGTGGTCAATGAAGCGGGAGAAGTGGTCGCTGGGCAACGCATGTGGATCGGCCTCAGCGGTGATCACCGCGTTGTTGATGGAGCCGTGGGAGCCACCTACCTGGCCGCCCTCAAACGCTTGATTGAGAACCCGGCATTGATGCTGGTTTAGTGCCAGGCGTCCGTCTCGTCTGGATGAAATGGGCTTGGCCTAGCGAATTCCGCGCTTCAAGGTCAGGCTGACTGGGCAATGGTCAGATCCCAGGACATCCGCGCGTATCTCTGAGCCCTTTACCTTGGAGATCAGTGCCTGCGAGACAATCCAATAGTCGAGTCGCCATCCGATGTTTCGCTCGCGTGCATTGTTGCGATAGGTCCACCAGCTATAGTGGCCAGGATCTGGTGTAAATGTGCGGAAGCTATCGACGTATCCGGCGTCCAGGATTTTGCTGAAATCGGCACGCTCTTCATCGGAAAATCCGGCGTTCTTGCGATTGGACTTCGGGTTGGCGAGGTCGATTTCGGTGTGGGCAACGTTGAGATCGCCGCAAAATATCACTGGCTTGGTGGCCTCGAGTCGCTGCACGTGGGCCAAGAATGCGCTATTCCACTGTTGCCTGTAGTCGAGTCGGGCGAGTTCGCGTTGCGAATTGGGAGTGTAGACATTGACCAGAAAGAAATCGCGGAATTCGGCTGTGATGACTCGACCTTCCTTGTCGTGTTCACTTGATCCGATTCCGAGTTGCGAAGAAAGGGGTTCTGTTTTGGAGAATATGGCAGTTCCACTGTAGCCAGCCTTTTCTGCGCAATTCCATAGCGCATGGTAGCCAGCCAGGCAGTCGAGCACGACTTGATCCGGGCGGGCCTTGGTTTCCTGCAGGCAGAGGATATCCGGTTCTGCGGACTCGACCATTGATTCAAAGTGACCGCTTTTCAGGGCTGCGCGGACGCCGTTTACGTTCCAGGAGATGAGCTGCATAGGGACTGATAATCGAATCGAGAATGGTTAGGGGAAGTTCCGAACAAGCCCTGAGAGAATAGCGATGAACGCATTTGCACATATAGGGCAGGAACGGTCAAGGATCGTGGCTCGTCCGGTAACTGAAATGTCTCCTCGTTGAAGAACAAAGCGACAATTGGAAAAAACTTTTGGACTTTTTTGAACAAATGACGAAGAAGCAGGCGCTACGCTGCTTGCCAACCCCATTCTTGAAGCGGAGACGTGTAAATTTCCCGCACTCGCCGCGCTAACCCGGGGTGGCCACGGTAGCCTTATCAGTAATCTTTGACGCAGTATGATTGAAGTATCGAATCTCACAAAGCAATTCGGCAGCAAGGTAGCTGTCGACAATTTGTCCTTTTCTGTAGGAAAAGGAGAAGTGCTGGGCTTTCTCGGGCCCAATGGCGCGGGAAAATCGACGACGATGCGGATGATCACTGGCTATCTCCCTCCCACAAAGGGGTCGGTAGTGGTCGGCGGATCCGATATGGTCGCAAATCCAGTGCAGGCAAAACGTCGAATTGGTTATCTTCCGGAGAATGCGCCTCTCTACCCGGATATGACGGTGCAGGGGTTTCTGGGATTCATCGCAGAGCTCCGCGGTCTGCGGGGCGCGAAGAAGAAGGCAGCAGTTGAAGGCGCACTGGAAGTTTGCTTCCTGGAGCCTGTCAGAACTCAGCTGATCGACACACTTTCCAAAGGATTCCGTCACCGCACGTGTCTGGCGCAGTCGGTGCTGGACGATCCCGAAGTCTTGATTCTGGACGAGCCGACGGACGGTCTTGATCCAAACCAGAAGCACGAGGTGCGTGCGCTGATCAAGCGTTTGGGAGAAAATAAAGTGATCATCTTTTCCACGCACATTCTTGAAGAAGTGGACGCAGTGTGTTCCAGGGCTTTGATTATCGACCGTGGCAAAGTCATCGCCGATGGCCCGCCAGCGGAATTGCGCGCCGGCTCGCGCAAGGCAGGATCCGTGCTGGTAGATATCCAAGGTCTAAGCGGTAGCGGGATCAAGAGCGAGCTGGAACGTATCTCGAAGGTTGCATCAATCGAAGAAACGCGATCGGATGACTCAGGCTTGAGCGCGCGAGTGTTCCCGACCAAGAGCACCGCTGGTCATGATTTGTCCGCAGAGATTTCGAAACTTGCGGCAGAGAAGAACTGGAAACTTCGTGACCTGCATGTTGATGAAGGTCGTCTCGATGAAATGTTCCGGGAAATCACGGACACAACCCGCAGCTAACCCTTTTTAAGATCCTAACACGTTTCCCACGAGTTATTGTTATCATGAGCAATATTATTTCAGTCTTTAAACGCGAGGTTGCCGCCTACTTCGTCAATCCGCTCGCTTACGTCTTCATTTTTGTCTTCGTTGTGTTGTCGATGGTTTTTGCCTTCATCATCGGTGGCCTGCTTGAGCAGCGCGAAGCGGCATTGACTTCTTCGTTCTTCGAGTTTCATCCATGGATATTCATGATTCTTGCACCGGCCGTTGGAATGCGATTGTGGTCAGAAGAGCATCGCCTGGGAACGACCGAGTTGTTGCTGACGCTGCCCATTAATCCATGGGAAGCGATAGTCGGAAAATACCTTGCAGCGTGTGTCGTCCTGTTTGTGTCACTTGCCTCTACTTGGACGATCGTGGTGGAAGTCGGCTTGCTGGGCGATCCTGAGTGGGGACTGATTTTCAGTGGCTACATCGGTAGCTTCCTGATCGGTTGCACGATGCTCGCAATCACCATGGCAGTGTCTGCGTTCACTCGCAGCCAGGTTGCCTGTCTGGTGTTGTCTGTGACCATTTGTTTCTTCGTAACCTTAATTGGTTTCTGGATGTTCCTCGACTTTGTCGATGGATCAGTCATCAGTCCGCTGGCTGGCTTCTTTGGTTCACTCAGCGTGATGGGCCAGGTGCGGTCACTGAATAATGGACTCTTTGAGCCATCGAGCATGATCTACTTCATCTCGGTCATCGCGTTCTGCCTGTTTACAACTAGCGTCGCAATCCGCACCAAGCGTTCTTAAATTTTATCGTCGAACAACTTAGATTATCGACCACGTATGAGCGAAAATACTTCACCCGAAACGCAAGAAAAACCCGCAGCTGCTACGATCACTGCGACCTCTGCACCCGCGCCTCAGCAAGCAATCGGCGAAACCAAGAGCCTCATGTTTGGCCTCGTTGGAGTTCTCATTGCCTTTGCGATCGTCATTGGCATGAATATGATTGCCCCGTCTATCCCGGGCAGAATCGACTTCACCGAGAATTCGCGCCACACATTGTCCGAGGGAACCAAGACGATCGTGGATCGCCTGGACACTGAGGTGCAGATCAAATTCTATGTGTCACAAGGCAGCGATGAGAAGATTCCGTCGATTTTCCTGAATCGAGTGCGCGACATTGAGAACCTGTTGCGTGAATACAAGCGTGAAGGTGGTAGCTTTATCAAAGTGCAGAAGATCGATCCTCAACCGGACACGGAAGAGGAATACAATGCACAGCTGGCTGGTATCGCCCGCACGCAGTTTTCTGATCGATCGGAAGCCTACTATGGTATCGCGGTGAGTTGCCTGGATCAAACTCAGGCGCTGCCGGCGATCGCTGGCATCAGCGATGAGCAATTTGAATATCACCTGACGCGCGCAATCTCGCAGGTCTACAATCCAAAGAAGAAGAAAATTGGTGTCATGTCGGCATTGCCAATGACTGGCAATCCAATGGCACGCCAGCAGGCGTCAATTTTCTACCAGCAGCTTGAGCAGGATTACGATGTAGAGATGATCGAACTGACGACGTCGAAGATCGATGAAGAGATCGATGTTCTGGTTGTCGTGCATCCTGCTGGAATCACGGAAGGTGGGCAATATGCCATTGATCAGTTCGTTTTGAGCGGCAAGAACGCCGTCATCATGGTCGACCCATTCAGCATCGAGGCGGCCAGCCAGCAACCACAGCAGCCGCAATTTCCCGGGCAGCCGCCAGCCGGTGGCGTCGACCCATCATCTAACGTGGGAACATTGTTAGGAAAGTGGGGGCTTGATTTCAATGCAACTGAGGCAATCGCTGATCTGCAATACCGCGCGCCAGAATTTGGCGATAATCCAGTGGCTCTCAAGCTCAACACTGAGGCAATCAACACTGAGGATGTTGTGACCGAAGACCTTACTAGCCTGTTATTTGTTCTGACTGGCGGATTCACTGAGAAGAAGCTGGCGGATGGACTATCGCTGAAGGTTCTTGCTGAGACATCCGAGTCGAACCAATACGTCGAGCCACGTTCTTCGATGGAAAACCCTGATAAGGTACGTGCTGAGTTCAAATCTTCCGGAACGAAGAAAATTCTTGCCGCCCGCTTGTCTGGAAAGTTTCAGTCGGCATTCCCTGATGGCGCGCCGAAGGCCGAGGGCGAGGACGAGGGCGAGGACGAGAATGATGCGGAAGAAGGAGAGGTGGCTGAGACGGATGATGGACATTTGAAGGAGAGCACAGGTGAAGCTGCGGTCTTCCTGTTCGCAGACACTGATTTTCTTTCGCCGCAGTTTGCGCTTGATCGTCGATTCCGCTCTGCCCTTGCAAATCACAACCTGCCGTTTGCCCTCAACGTTGTTGAACAGGCATCGGGCGACAGTGCGTTAATCTCGATTCGCAGTCGCGCCAGCAGTGAACGCCCATTCACCAAGATCAACGAGATCGAGGATGCCGCGGAGTCAGAGATCGTCGATCGCATGAACCAGCTGAACACCAGGATCAGTGAAATCGGCCAGCAGACGATGACCATTAAGCAGGGAGACGATGGTAATTTGACTATGGTGATGACGGATGACGATCGGAGCCGCTATAAGAAGCTGAAGGAAGAGGAACAAGACGCACGCCGTGAAATTCGTGATCTCCGGATTCAGGCGAAACGTGAAGTGACCTCAGAGCTGAACGCGATTAAATGGCGCAACATCCTTGGCATGCCCTTCATCATTGCGGTGATTGGTATCGCCGTGTCCGTCTTCAGAAAACTTAAAACCGGAGCTAAGTAATTTTTACAATCTTTCGACTATGAACTCGAAATCACTCGGAATTCTAATTGGTATTCTTGCTGCCGTCGTCATTGGCGTGCTCGCCGTGGGCATTATGAACAAGGGCTCCATTGAGGGCGGTTCAAAGCAGGCGGGTGCAAAAGTGCTGGAGGGACTCAGCCCTGATAACGTGAAATCGATGACCATCGAAAACAAGGACGGGGGGACAACCCTGGAGCTGGGCGACAACAGCTGGACGGTCAAAGATCGTGACAACTATCCAGCCAAGTTCAGCGAAGTCAGGGACCTAATCTGGAAGGTTTGGGAGTTAGCGATTGTAGAGGGCATTACTGCCGGGCCGTCTACACATGGTCGTTTTCAATTGATCAAACCTGGGACGGATGGCGCCGATGAGGATGAGCTGGGAACGGTCGTTACTTTCAAGGGTGAAGGTGACAAGGATCTGGGAACGCTGGTGATTGGAAAAAGTTTTGAGGGCGCGCCAAAAGAAAATACTCCCTCGCCATTCCCTGGATTTCAAATGGGCGAGAAGGGCACCTTCGTGTGGTCACCATCTGCAGCTGACACGGTATGGCGTGTGAAAGAAGACTTTGTGGGCATCAATGCGAAACCATCAGACTGGCTCAATCAGGACTTCATAGGGAGCAACAGCATCAAGTCGGTTTCGGTGACACATCCTGACGGTGATACATGGAAGGTTTTCCGCGAAGCCAAGGGCGGCACCCTGGCCCTGATGAATCCTGCGGAAGGGGAGGAACTCGATAGCTCGAAAGCCACCAGTTCCGGTAATGTATTCGCCAGCCCTCGCTTCCAGGACGTACTTCCTGCTGCGGACAAGGATAAAGCCGGACTGGATTCTGGAATCAAAGCAACCGTTGAGACATTCGATGGTTTCAACTATGAATTGATGGTTGGTAATGAAGTTGGGGACGGAAGCAGTGCTACTGACCGCTACCTTAGTTTCACCATTTCTTATCAGCAGCCTGATGAGCCGAACTACGAGGTTGAGATCGCAGCGAAGATGCCTCCGAGCACTGCCCCTGAAGGCGAAACCGAGGAAGATAAGGTGAAGCGTGAAGCTGATGATCAATCTAAGCGCGATGCTGAACGCAAGCGCTTGGAGGAAGGCCACAAGGAAGACATGGCGAAAGCAAAGGAGAAGCTCGAACTGGAGAAATCCTATGCGGAAAGAGTTTACATTGTCACCAACGGAACTGTCAGCGGATTGCTGAAAAAGCGTGCTGAGCTTCTTAAGGAGGAAGAGGCAGCGGAAGATGGGGCGACTACTCCAGGCGCGTCAGCAGTGACGCCACCTGTCATGGTGCCGGGATTCGGCGGTGGCGGAGCTGGATCAGCCATTCCTTCGGGCCCAAGTGCGGTGACGGCGCCAGTCAGAGTTGAGATTCCACAGGATGAAGGCGCGGAGGAGTAAACTTAAATCAAGCTGAAGAATCCGCCAGCGTCAGGAAATCGTCCCAGTAGAGCCGTTCGATTCCTGATCCTGAAGTCGTCGTATTATGGGCAATAGCGTTGCCGAGGATGTCGACTTTGATGCCCTTAAAGTTCCTCAGAGGACCGACGATCATGGGATGCAGGAAGGGCCAGATTTTAAGTAACATTCCCTGTCCGATTCCGTAGCGATTCTCAGGCGTCAGTATCATGGAGGGACAGAACAGACTCAATCGTTCAAACGCTAGAGCTTCCAATGCATCGTTTAGCTCGCCCTTTGTCCGAAGGTAAAATGAGCGGGACTGCGCATTCACCGAGACTGACGAAAGCAGCTGGAAGTGGCGAATTCCGGAGGCTTTGCATTCTCTAGCGAAATCGAGAACAAGATGTTTGTCGATTTTGAGGAACTCGTCGCGGGAGGTTTTTGACGGTTGCCCCACTCCCACCGTGCAGATGGCCGTTGTGTGGCCGGACAGCAGAGTCTTGTAGGAATCCGGGTCGAAGAGGTCGACACGGTGTTGCTCCAGTTCCTCGCAAGCAACTCCCTCAAGCTCCCGCCGCCCTAGCAGGGTGAGTCGATTGACATCAGGGAGTGAAACCAGCCTGTGCGCACAATGACCGCCTACGGCACCAGTCGCTCCAATCATGACGACTGACTTGACGTTGCTCATTTTTCGTTTGATACCTCAAATTCCGTTCGAAAGAAAGCAATGAGAAGTTGAATCGCAACGTGAAGGTTCGACACTGCACGTCATGAGCGACAGTATGTATAAGATTCCGAGGGAACGCGAAGTTTCTCTGTGCCCGTGTAAAAGCAAGGCGTCCTACGCTGACTGTTGCATGCCATTGCACTATGGAACTAAAAAGGCGGACACTGCCGAGCAACTGATGCGCTCCCGATACAGTGCCTATTTTTTCCGACTCACAGACTATCTGATCGCATCCACGCATCCCAGTAAAAGGGAGCCCGGCCTGAAGGCTGAATTGGACCAGATGATGTTTGACGTCAATTGGCGGTTCCTGAAAATCCTCAATGTTTCGAAGGGCAGCAAAGACGACAAGGTAGGCAAAGTCGAATTCGTCGCCGACTACTTTTGGAACGAAGAGTCGTTTAAACTGCACGAATGCTCACGGTTCAAGCGATTCAAGGGAGTTTGGAAATACCTGGACGGCAAAGGTTAGGTTAGGCAGCACGGCATGCCAGAGCACTTCGCTCTGGCACGCCGTGCTGATCTCGACAGCGCCTTTTAACACATGACGCGTTTAGCCCACAAAAAGCTCAGTCAAGCTGGAGCGCTCCAGATCCAGTTACCAACTCAGGCACGCGATGTGCGATGGTTTAGTTTAGACTCCTCGCGCGTTCAAAGTGCTTTCGATGAGGTCAAGGATTTCAAATTTTGAGTTTCTAGACTTCGTCGAAGACGTTAGACAAACGGGTGTTCCGGTGCAGCGTTCGGCCAGCGCAGTTTTGAAGGCTTCGATGTTCTTTTTTAGTGGCGTCGGTTTCGTCTTATCGGTTTTTGTGAAAACCAGGACGAATGGAATACTGCAATTGACAACCCATTCGGTGAATTCGATGTCCAGCGGTTGCGTTGGTATTCTGGAGTCGATCAGGATAAATACGCAGGCAAGGTTTTGCCGATTCACCAGGTAATCGGAAACGAATGCTTGAAATTTTTCCCTGTCTGCCTTCGAACGCTTTGCATAGCCGTAACCGGGGAGGTCGACCATGGTCCACTTCTGGTTGATGGAGAAGAAATTGATCAATGTGGTGTGCCCGGGCGATGACGACGTTCTTGCCAGTCCCTCACGATTCGTCAGGTAGTTGATGAGTGAAGATTTACCAACATTTGATCTGCCAATGAAGGCAATTTCCGGTGTCCTGGATTCTGGGCACGATTCCAGATCTGCTGCACTGGTGACGAATTCGGCTGAGGTGATCTTCATTTGAGAACAACGATGGACGCATCGTTCATTTGGGGAGTTCCCTCCGTGCTGCGCCCATTGTCAATGTACGATTGCAGAAGAGCGGTGAGGTGCTTTACTTTTTCAGGATGGGCGGACTCTACGTTGTTCTTTTCTGCGGGGTCATCAGTCAGGTTGAAGAGTTGTACTGCTGGGGCGTCTTTACCCGCCTTTCCTGGGCGTGGAGCGCTCCAGCCTCCCGATCCAGGACAGAAGCAAAGCTTCCAATCGCCCTCGCGGATCGCAAAAAATCCGCCGATCGAATGATGCACGACCGCACTGCGCGCGGATGATTGCTCACCCTTCAACGTTGGGAGAAACGAAATGCTGTCAACCCCATCGTCGGCTTCTCCCTTTGCGCCAACGATCTCGGCTGTCGTAGCGTAAACATCACTGAGCGAGGTCAGGCGATCCGTGGTGCTGCCACTCTTGATGACTCCAGGCCAGCGGACAAGAAAAGGAACCCGATGCCCGCCTTCATAAATGTCTGCCTTGTGACCGCGAAGATCGCCGTTGGGCTTATGCCCTTTCTCGACGAGTTGATCGATCTTAGCGGCAGGTGAGCAACCATTGTCGGTGGAGAAAAACACGATTGTATCCTTTGTCATGTCGTGCTTGTCGAGCGCTTCCAATACCTGGCCCACAACCCAGTCACTTTCCATGATGAAGTCTCCGTAGTCGCCGATTGACGATTTTCCTTTCCAGGATTCGCTCGGGACGATGGGAGTGTGGGGCGACGTAAGGGGAAGGTAAAGAAAGAACGGCTGGTCTGGCGTCTGTGCGCGCTGATCAATGTAAGTGACGGATTTCGAAGCAAAGTCACGCAGACAATTGACTGCTTCAAAATCAGCGGCGGCAGCCCCTTTGCGGAAAAATGCTTTGGTAACAGTCGCAGTAGCAGTGGCGAGCTCATTTTCAATGTAGACATAGGGAGCCATGTCCAGCGATGCCTGAATGCCAAAGAAGTAATCGAATCCGTAGGCCAGGGGAGTCACTGCCGGCTTGCTGTAGTCGATGTCCCATCCCTGACCTGGGCGGTCGGCGGACTTATTGTAGTCCTCAAGAAACTGCCAGCCGATTCCGAGATGCCATTTTCCAACGCAGCCCGTGTGGTATCCAGATTCTTTCAAAAGTGAAGCTACGGTAGACTGGTTCGCGGCAATCAGCGGCATGTCGTGCGGATTGAAGAAGACGCTTTTTTGCAAGTGAGTGCGCCAATTGTAGCGACCAGTCAGGAGACCATAGCGCGATGGCGTGCAGACAGATGAGGTGGTATGGGCATCCGTGAAGCGGATGCCTTCTGCCGCCAGACGATCGATATGCGGCGTCGGAGCTTTGCCTCCATTGTGCGAGACATCGCCAACTCCCATATCATCGGCAAATATAAAAACGATGTTCGGCTTGTCAGCTGCTGAAAGGGCAGCGGTCGACAGGATGAGGGCCAGGAGGGAAAGGCAGTAGATCTTGAACAACTTCATGTGAGATAGATGCCTAGCGAATCGCCTTTGAAAGGGCAACACTGCTTATGGGTTTAGGCATTGAAACTGCCACTCAATACTTCAGATGCGGGCAAATGCCAGATCGACCTTGCCAGAATCACCGTGGCTTGGTCACTACCTTCGGCCGCTCTTCTTCTGGCTCCTCCTCCTCTTCATTCGGCGTGCCGTCCTTGTCTTCCAGTCGGTAGTGAAAATAGTGGTGGGATCTGGGAGGTTCATGAATCCACAAATGTTCTGCAGAATCAGGAATAAAACTCCCTGCTTTGAACCAGAATTTCATGTCGGCGCTCTGCTGCACCACGTAGGTCGCTGTTGATTTGAGATCTCGAAAGCGGACAAAAAACTGTCCTTCGCGGTACTCTGTCCTTCGCGGTACTACATCTCCCGATTCCCTGGAATCGTCGTCGGTCTTGGGATCGCTGATGGTGGAGGTTGCGAGACAAGGGGGCCGGTCGCCAGTTTCTTTGCCGTCTTCCTTGCGACCGCAATTTGTGCAGAATTGAGCGACGCCATCCACTGGCTCACGGCAGCGCCCATGAGATTGCCATCGATTGATGCGTGCTCCAGCGAGAGATTGTGTCCAATTTCATGTGCCAGCACCGCAGTACTTGTGTCGGGGGATTTGGGGCCATCCGAATCTACAATCAGCAGTGTGCCGGGAACGTTGCCCCAACCATTGTAGCGCTGGCAGCCGCACGCTTCACCGAGTTCGTGGACAAACAATGCGACGATCGTGTCCGGTGAAATATTTCCAAACAACGTTTTAATGGCCTCGGGTTTTCGTTCCATTACATTGTAACGCTCGCGCAGCGTCAAATCGTAGAACTCCGTGCTGTTGAGCTGAATGGGTGCAAGAAATGAGACCTGAATCCCCGCAGCGGCCCAAATTTCGGCGACTTTTTCAAGGCCATAGAAATCATTGATCGCCACGGCTTCGGATCCGTCGTCGAGCGCCAGCCGCACCGGCTGCACTTTTACTGGTATTCCAGGCTCTGGGGGCGCATCATCCCCGCGAGCCGCTATCACAGTGACAGCCGCTGCCAGTATTGCAGCCACTCCTTGTCGCAACGTCATTGTCAGGCAAGCTAAGGTGCACTTCTTCCGAAGTCGATCCGAAAGGTCGCTGCTGCGCTTGTCTGATTGCTGGTATTTCATCGAGAATGATCGATCTTTGTTGAAACGATCAATCTTGCAGTAAATTAGAGGATCGTTGCCAATGTGGGCTGATGCCTGCATGCTAACGCCCACCACTTTTAACTAGATGCCCCACACGATGCATTCCTATTTCGTCCATGCTCCTCTGGCTTTCGTTGTTTTAGTGATCTCCGCGTCTGCGGAACCGCTGCAATTCAACCGGGATATTCGCTCGATTCTTTCTGAGAATTGTTTCGCCTGCCACGGGATTGATGCGAAACATCGCAAGGCAAAACTGCGGCTCGACCTCAAGGAAGAAGCGTTCAGGAAAGATGAGAGCGCTGAGGCTGCGATCGTTCCAGGGAATCCGGGGATGAGCAAAATCTGGCAAAGGATCACGGCAACGGATTCCGACGATATCATGCCGCCTCCCGAGTCTCACAAGAGTCTCGATACCGCCGAAAAAGAAACGATTCGCTTGTGGATTGAGCAGGGTGCTCCGTATCAAAAGCACTGGGCGTTTGAAGCACCAGTGAAGTCGGAAGGAGAGGGGATCGATCATTTTATTGGCGAGGCGCTTCAAGCTGAGGGGCTAGATTTTTCTCCCGCGGCGGATCGGCCAACATTAATCCGGCGAGTGAGCATGGCATTGACTGGGCTGCCTCCCACGATCGCTGAAATCGATGCCTTTCTAGTGGATACCGACGATGATGTTGACGGCGCTTATGCGCGCATGGTCGATGGCTACCTGACATCACCACATTACGGCGAAGAAATGGCGCGCTACTGGCTGGATGTTGCCCGCTATGGCGACACTCACGGTATGCACCTTGATAATGAGCGGCAGACTTGGGCGTATCGCGACTGGGTGGTCGGCGCCTTCAATCGGAACATGCCCTTTGATCAGTTTTCGATTGAGCAACTGGCGGGTGATCTGCTGCCCAATCCAACGCAGGATCAATTGATCGCCACTGGGTTCAATCGCTGCAATGTCACCACGGGTGAAGGTGGTAGTATCAATGAGGAATTCATTTTCCGCTATGCCGTCGATCGGGCAAGCACGACAGCACAGGCATGGTTGGGGCTGACTGCTGGATGCGCCGTTTGCCACGATCATAAGTATGATCCGATTACGTCCAAGGATTTTTACTCGCTCTACGCGTTTTTCAATTCCAACGCCGATCCTGCCATGGATGGTAATAAGTTGCTTACCGAGCCGGTCGTCAAAGTCAAGCCGATGGACTACGACGCGAAGATGAAAGAGTTCGCCAATCGTGAGTCAGAAATTCGCGACCGCATGCAAAAACTCGCGGATACCATTGTTTACCATGACCCGGCAGAAGCTGATCCAAAGCCAGAGGTGGTAACGACTGAGAATCACTGGTTCGATGATGCGTTTCCTTCAGGGGCACAGGTACAGACGTCGGTCACTCCGCTTGCTTACGTCGATGATCCTGTCTTTAGCGGTAAGAAATCGGTCAAGGTCAGCGGGCCACTAATGGCACAAGTTTTTTACGAGAAAGGTGCCGCATCGCAAAGCGTGCCAGCAGGTGGGAAATTCTTTCTGCACGTCTTTCTCGATCCAGCTGATCCACCTGAACAAGTGATGGTGCAATGGAATACAGGCGATTGGAATCATCGCGCCTACTGGGGCGGCGACTTGATTGATTGGGGGAAGAAGGACTCGCCTGAACGATTCGCGGCAGGGGCACTGCCGATGGCTGGCGAATGGGCAAAATTGGAAGTAGATGCGAGCAGCCTTAATCTAACGACTGAGTCAATAGTTTCTGGACTGGCATTTACGGTGCATGGCGGCACTGCCTATTTCGACAAAATGGGAGTCGCAGGACGAACCGATCCGACGACTGATCCTACGCAATCATTTGCCGCCTGGCGAAACACTCAAATGGGCAAAGACACGCCCGGCGCGCCCAAGGATATCAACGCATGGCTCAAAGAAGGAGCAGAGAAGGAACGCAAGCCGGAAGAGCTGAAACGCCTGCGCGACTACTACATTCAACACGTTTGCGTTGACACCCAGGAAACGTTCGCTCCCATGCTGGCAGAGCAGGCAACAGCGGAGAAAGAGCGCTCGGACTACGATGGCACTGTGCCATCGACCTTTGTCTTTAAGGATTTGGAAAAGCCGCGCGACAGTTTTGTGATGTTGCGGGGACAATACGACACCCCGGGTGAACCGGTTGAGCCAGCGACTCCAGCGGTTTTGCCCAAGCTCGAGCAAGCAGGGGAACGTGCCAACCGCCTGGACCTTGCAAGGTGGCTCGTCGCTCCGGAGAATCCGCTGACAGCGCGTGTTACCGTGAATCGATTCTGGCAGCAAGTGTTTGGCGTGGGCCTTGTGGAAAGTAGTCACGATTTCGGCACGCAGGGTGCGCTGCCGAGCCATCCTGAACTGCTCGATTGGATGGCAATCTGGTTCCAGGAAAATCAATGGGACGTCAAGAAATTGATGCGATCGATGGTGATGAGCAAAACATTCCGTCAAAGGAGTCGCGCTGAGTCCGCCAGCTGGGCAGGCGATCCTGCCAATCGAAAGCTGGGACGCGGGCCTCGCTTTCGCCTGGATGCGGAGCAAATTCGCGACCAAGCCTTGTTTGTCAGCGGTCTCATTAAGCTGCAATTCGGCGGCAAGGGCGTGAATCCTTATCAACCGGATGACATCTGGGAACCGCTGGCGTTCGGCGGTTCGAACACCCGCTACTACAAGCGCGGCGATGGCGATGATCTCTACCGCCGGACCCTCTATACCTTTCTCAAGCGCACAGCGCCACACCCGCTGATGTCCAATTTTGACGTTCCCTCGCGTGAGCAATCGTGCATCCGTCGTGACCGAACGAACACGCCACTACAGGCATTGCAGCTGATGAATGATGTGCAGCATTTTGAGGCTGCACGAGGATTTGCCGCACGCATCATTGCCTCGTCGGCTTCGGCTCAGGGACGCATTACTTTTGCCTATCGAAGTGTGGTTGCGCGTCAGCCTGAGCCGGAAGAAACCGCAGTCGTGATCGAATTTCTTCAGCGCCAACTGGCGAAATACACTGCTGCGCCCGATGAAGCGAAGAAGGCGATTACCTTTGGCGAGTCACCACCTCCGCCTGATCTCAACGAAGCAGAACTTGCGGCCTGGACGTTGGTCGCCAACCTGATTCTTAATATGGACGAAGCTGTCGTCCGCAACTGATTAACTCGCATGAATCCTCTCTACGAAAAGGAGCTCCTCCAGACACGTCGCCAGTTCTTTGGTCGCACAGGACTGCGGCTGGGGGGCATTGCGATGGCCTCAATGCTCGCATCCCAACAGCGAAGCCAGGCGCTAACGAACTCGGCGAACTCGGTGCATCCTGCGCTGCCCGGACTGCCGCATTTCAAAGGGAAAGCGAAATCGATCATTTACCTGCACATGAACGGCGGGCCGTCGCAGCTCGATACTTGGGACTATAAGCCGAAGCTAGTAAGCCAATTCGACAAGGATTTGCCGAAAGAATTTCTAGGTGAACGTATCACCACAATGACGAGTGGGCAGGCTAGGTTCCCAGTGGCACCGACTAAATTCAAGTTTACGCAGCACGGTGATTGTGGACGCTGGGTCAGCGAGCTTTTACCGCACACCGCAAAGATCGTCGATGACATCGCGCTGGTGAAGACCGTTTACACCAATGCCATCAATCACGATCCCGCGTGCACCTTTGTTATGACAGGTTCGGAAGTTCCTGGCAAACCGAGCATGGGGTCATGGGTGTCCTATGGTCTGGGTGCTGAAACGGATAACCTGCCGGCCTTCGTCGCCCTGACGCCCAATTTCCCAAAAGATTCTGCCGCACAGGCGCTGTTCAGCCGCATGTGGGGGCCGGGTTTTCTTCCTGGTAAGCACAGCGGTGTCGTCCTGCGCGCGGGTGCGGATCCCGTGCTCTATCTCGAGAATCCACCAGGAGTCGATCGCAGCGATCGGCGGGCAATGCTGGATGCACTAGGCAAGCTCAATGCCCGGGGCTTCCAGAAATTCGGCGATCCTGACATTCAGACAAGAATCGCTCAGTATGAGATGGCCTATCGTATGCAGGCTAGCGTTCCAGAACTAACCGACCTCGGACAGGAACCAGATTCGATCAAAAAACTCTACGGCTCAGCAGTGGACACGCCAGGGTCATTCGCCAGTAGCGCTCTGCTCGCCCGCAGACTGGTTGAGCGCGGAGTGCGTATGGTACAGATCATGCACAGGGGCTGGGATTCGCACGGCAATCTGCCCAGAGATCTCGGCAACCAATGCATGGATACCGATCAGGCCAGCGCTGCGCTCGTCCTGGATCTTAAACAACGTGGCATGCTGGACGATACTCTCGTAGTCTGGGGCGGCGAATTCGGCCGCACCGTTTACTCGCAGGGAACACTGACAAAAGAAAATTACGGCCGCGACCACCATCCGCGAAATTTTTGCATGTGGATGGCCGGCGGTGGTATCAAAGGCGGCGTTGAAATTGGCGAAACCGACGACTACTCCTACAACCCGGTCGCCGATCCCGTGCACATCAACGAAATCAACGCCACGATTCTTCATTGCCTCGGCATCAACCACGAAATCTTCACCCTTCGCTATCAGGGACTCGACCAGCGGCTGACAGGAGTGGAACCGATGAATGTGATCAGGAAAATTCTGGCGTAGGTCGACTATTCGCGAGGCTCTACAGGGTATCGACGGACCTCGACATCATTTTTTTGCCGGGCACCAGGGTTACTGCGCCCCTGGACGATGATGCTCTCCATCAGTGCCTTCATTTCACTCACTCGTGATCGCTCGTCAGCTGCGAGGTTCTTGGTTTCTCCGGGATCGGCTTTAAGATTGTAGAGTTGCACGGGTTGGTCGTCATTACCCTTGGTCCAACCGCCGGAACCTGGGCCAAGAATGAGTTTCCATGCGCCACGGCGAAGACTTGGCAGTCCTTGTATGGAACAACTGATGGAGTGCTCCCGCACGGGCGCGTCCAATCCCTTCAACAGTGGCAGCAATGAGAAGCTGTCTTCACCCATGTCATCTGCCACTGGTCGATCCAGAACACTGGCAATGGTCGACAGGAGGTCTGCCTGATGCACCAGCTGATCATTCACCGTTCCGCGCGCGACCACTCCCGGCCAACGTACGATAAACGGAATGCGGTGGCCACCCTCCCACACATCAGATTTGTAACCGCGCAGTGGGCCGCTGGGGAAGTGGCCCTTTTGTTCAAGCGCTTCGACATCAATATAAGGAGCGCAGCCATTATCACTGGTGAAGATCAACAGCGTTTCGTCGATGATTTCGTTCTTTCTCAATGCATCCATTACCTGGCCGACGATGGCATCTGTCTCCATGACAAAGTCTGCATACGATCCTAATCCACTCTTCCCTTTCCAAGCTTCATTCACAGACAGCGGCGTGTGTGGCGATGTTAGAGGCATGTAGAGAAGAAATGGAGCAGGCGACTTGGCTTCGCGCTCAATGAACTGAGCCACACGGTTGCCCAGGGCGGGAAGGATCGGCTCTAAGGTCCAGTCTTTGATTGCTGGCCCTTGCACGCTTGCCTGATTCTTTCGAAATAGCTCAGCTGCAGCATACTCAGTTGGTATACCTGCAGTTCGATCGTTTTCGATAAAACAATAGGGCGGCCAGTTAGGCACATCGGTGCCAAAGTAGCTGTCGAATCCGCAGGCAGTGGGGCCACCTGCAATCGGCTGTGAGAAAACCTTGTGCCAGGCTGCTCGATGCTCGTCAGTTGCGACTAGATCCTTTTTGCCGCCATAGCCACCGGCCACCAGAAACGGCTTATCTTCCTTTTCGATTGGCCAGTCCCATCCCAGATGCCACTTGCCAATGCATGCTGTGCGGTAGCCCGCCTCTTGCGCCAGGCTGCCAATGGTCATGCGGCCAGGAGCGATCAACGGCGCGCCCCAAAGTCCCACGATGCCCTTCTGCAGGCGCGTTCGCCAGTGGTATCGCCCGGTCAGCAGCGTGTAGCGAGAAGGGGAGCAGACGCCCGAAGAAGAATGCGCATCCGTGAAGCGCATGCCTTCTGCCGCAAGCTGATCCATGTGCGGCGTCGGGATTTTTCCGCGCTCAGGATTGTAGCATTGTACATCACCATATCCAAGGTCGTCTGCATAGATGACCAAAATGTTAGGGCGCGATGATTCCTGTCCATAGGTAGAATCGGCCGACACGATTTGCCATAGCACCAGGCTGAAGAAAATGGTGCGGATAATCTGGTTCATACTCGGGAACATGGTGCAGGGAAGATCTTGATGTCGAGTCGAAATGGGAAAGCTTCGAATCGGCTTGCCGCGGTCGTTGCGATCGGGCAAGTCTTGGTGTCATGAGGAGAGTGTTTTCCTGCCTGCTAGCGACCCTGGCTCTGATTGTTTCGGCGAATTCTGCTGGGACGCCGCGTCATGTTGTATTGATTATGGCCGACGACATAGGGATCGAGTGTTTCGGCTCCTATGGAGGGACGAGCTATGAGACACCACATATCGATCAGCTCGCTGCGAATGGTCTACGGTTCACGCATGCGTATTCGCAGCCGCTGTGCACCCCGACGCGGCTGGAGATTATGACCGGGCGCGACAATCACCGCAACTGGCGCTATTTTGGAATTCTACCGCCTGAGGAGAAAACGTTCGGCCACCTTATGCAGGGATTTGGATACAAAACATGCATTGCTGGCAAGTGGCAGCTACAGTCATATGATCCCTTCGACTATCCCAACGCAGATCAGCGTCGTGGAAAGGGCATGCATCCGCGCGATGCTGGATTCGATGCCTATTCGCTCTTTCATGCACTGCATACGGAAGATAAAGGGTCACGTTACGCGAATCCTACCTTTCTGCGCGACGGCACCTTGCACAAGGAAATCGATGGTGCGTATGGCGAAGATCTCGCGGTCGATTTTCTCTTGAAGTTCATGGCTGAAAACAAAGCTGACCCGATGTTCGTCTACTATCCGATGGCATTGCCGCATTGGCCGATGAATCCGCCACCGAACTCGGAGGCATGGAAAGATCCCTCGCGACGACTTGAAGCAAGTGACGCGCATTTTCCGGACATGGTGGAATACATGGATACCGTTGTCGGTCGAGCGGTTGACGGTATTGACGAACTGGGGCTTCGCGATGATACGCTCATTTTGTTCTATTCCGACAATGGCACCGACCAGCGCATTACCTCGAAGTTCGCTGGAAAGGATGTGAAGGGAGGCGAAAATCTCACCACCCAGACTGGCATTCGCGTGCCACTGATTGCTAACTGGCCGGGCCGGATCACGCCGGGAACTAACTCAGATATTGTTGAGGCATCGGACTTTGTTCCGACTCTCGCCGAACTCGCAGGGCGACGTTTGCCACAAGACTGGCAATCAGACGGGTTCAGTTTTGCTCCGCAGTTGCTTGACACGCCAACAACACCGCGCGAGTGGGCATTCTTCTGGTACGACCCGCGTCCAGGCTGGGATAAGGAGAAATTTTCGCGATCAATCTTTGCCCTCGATCATCACTACAAATTGTTCTCTGACGGTCGGATGTTCGACATCGCCGGTGAAACTCTGCGTGAAGAATCGTTGGATCCTGCTGCGCTTAGCACTGAAGCTGAGGCTGCGCGCACGAAGTTGAAAGCCGCCATCGCCAAAATGATGCAGCCACCGCTGTCATCTGGCGCACTGATCGAAGTCGATACGTTCGGAGTGCCCGTGGCCAAGTAAGCCCTATTCTTTTTCGCCGGTGGATAGCACCCGCTCGAGGCGAATGTTGCGATAGCGCACTTGGGTGTGATCGCCTTGCAGGAAGATAGGGCCCGGAGCTGTGTCGTCGGCAGAGAGTCCACCGCCGGTACAACCTTCGATGGGTTGATTGTCGATGACTGTCTTACCATTCAATTCAACTGTGAGATGCCGGTCGACGAGGGTGAGAACATAGCGATTCCACTCACCGCCTGGCTTGCCTGCATTCTCTGATGGTGCGATGCGTCCGAAGACCGCTCCAGGCCCCTGAATGCCCTGCATTTTGCTATCGCGATCGACGACTTGCGCCTCATACATTCCGCGTAGATAGACGCCTGAATTCCCGCCTGCCTGAACGTTGTAGTCGATTGTTAGTCGGAAGTCGCTGAAGGTCGCCTCGGTTACCAAGTTGCCGTAGTCGCCATAGGCACCGAAGTCGGTCTTCGGTGTTTCGTTCACAAGCACGCCGTCTTTGACACTCCATCCGTTCTTCTTCTTTGGATTCGATAACTTCCATCCTGAAAGATCCGTCCCATTGAA
>JBNMNB010000066.1:0-32248 GCA_051270635.1 Verrucomicrobiales bacterium
AAGTGGGTGAGGTTGTGTTTGAGTTCGCGGACAACGCGTCAGAAGGCAAGAGCGACAAAGGCACCTACTGGGAAATGGTCGGCCAATTGCGTAATCAGACGCACCATGAATCCGTGCCCGCCGTCTTTCTTCATCCGGTAGAAAATTGGAATGGCACCGTCGCACTTTGGTTGCACGGACAGGGGAAGGCTGGGCTTTTCAACGAAGATGGCTCCCCAGCTCCAGCGGTAAAAAAACTTCTAGCGAAGGGCGTATCAATCGCCGGAATCGACTTGCTTTACCAAGGTGAATTCCTGTCGGACGGAGAACCACTGGCAACAACGAGACGCGTGGAGAATCCCCGTGAAGCCGCCTGTTTCACTTTCGGTTACAACCACTCGGTCTTTGTGCAGCGCGTCCATGATGTTCTTTCTGCCATCGCCTTCATCCGCGATCACGAATACCAGCCGAAGCGCATTGTCGTCATTGGCAGCGATGGAGCAGGCCACCTCGCCGCCGCAGCCGGGACACAGGCCACATCGGCAGTACACGCCTTTGCAATCGACACTGAAGGATTTCGATTCATCAATGTCGACGATCTGCACCATCCCGACTTCACTCCAGGCGGTGCCAAATACGGCGACCTCCCTGGAATGTTGGCCCGCCTGGCGCCGACACCATTGCTTTTGGCGGGGGAGAGTGAGACCGATGGCGCTCTAACAGCACTCTATCAGGGAGCGCACAAGAGTGCGGATCTGAAGACTAGCAGCGCCGCCGACTTTACAGCGAATCTCACAAAGTGGGTTGAGTAGACTGGCCACCTATTGTGCCTGTCATTTTAAAGACGTATGGAAACCGCTTCTGATTCTACTCACATCCTGCTACTTGTCGCAGCGGTCTACCTTTTCATCAAAGTCTGGCCGCGGATTAAAGCATTCGTTGGTCTGTGGCGCTATCGCTTTACTCCGGATCGGTTCATTCTAGCGGAGACTCCTGGGTCGCATGCAGAACAGGTCGTGCTGACAGCAGGTGCGGCGGAAATTGAGCCACTGGGCTTCGCCTACAGCTTCTCATTCGATCTGGAGCAAGGGGAACAGAAACGTCGCTACGATTACCACGCACTGCCAGATGTCCCGGGAACCAGCGCCCTTGTCACCACTCCCCATTCTCCCGGCGCAAGGCCATACGACCTTCATTTGCAAACGCGCTTTCAATCGATTGAAGGCGAGGAGTTGCTGATAGAAACGGTAGGAGGAGCCGTGGATCTCTACAGCCCCGGGGTATTCCCGCACGAAGCCTTTCTTGGGTCGATTCCTACTCAAGAACTCTGGCGAGAACACCAGAACCGCGTCCAGAAATTCGAGTCAGCAGGCAACCGCAGGATCATGGAAGACATGGGAAAGGCATGTCTTGAGCAATGGGTCAGACTTTCTGAAGAGCGCATGCAGAAACATACGGACGACGGTAGCTATGTGCGCAATCGCGATGGCAGCTATCGACACACCGCATCGGCTGCTCTGGCCGCACTGAAGAACTCTGCGGCAACCCCGAATTCTGGTAAGCAGATAATCCTGGATAGTGCCTTTCCTGAATCGCAAGACGCGATGAGACTCGAGGCTGCGCGGTGTTCCCTGACACGCACGAATCAGGAAAATGCAGCGACGCCCGGTTACCTGATTCTCTTTGTTATCTCGTTAGTTGCCTCCGTCATTGGCCTATGGCTATGGGGTGGCTGGCAGACTGCCGTATTTCTGACGATTGTGATCTTCATCCATGAGATGGGCCACTTTCTTGGCATGAAAATGTGCGGCTACCGTGATGCCAAAATCTTCTTTGTTCCAATGCTGGGGGGCGTTGCTGTCGGAAAGAAAAGCAATCCGTCGCCCGTTCAGGAATTGATCGTGCTATTGCTCGGGCCCGTTCCAGGATTGTTTCTCGGACTCGCCACGATTTTGGCTTATGCGATAATCGAAGGAGCACCTGAGTGGCTATATAACTTTGGCGTTTACGCATTTGTCATTAACTATCTCAATCTGTTACCGGCCATGCCTCTCGATGGAGGTCGTGTCCTGAACGCGTTGTTCATGCGCCGCTATCCGCGGCTGCAGTTCGTCTTTTCAATCGTGAGTATTATCCTGCTCGCTGTCGGCGCGGTGTTACTGAGCTCAGTGCTACTGGGGATGATCGCGTTGTTCGGGCTCCTGCGACTGAGAACAGAATGGTTCACCGGCACGATTGAAAAGGAGGTGCTGCCCCAGCTCTCCAGCGAACTGCCTGATCAGGACGAGACCACACTCCTCGTCGTTCAGACGATGCGAAACCATCCCATTCCGGAACCACTCCGCCCGCTGCCAACGCGTATTTCCCTCGTTAACCAAATCGTCGAAGCCCTGTCGCGCATGAAGGCATCGATCACCGTCATGATCATCGGCTCGATGGTGTATTTTCTCAGTCTCGTGGTGCCAGTCTGCATTGGCGTCGTCGTCCTCGTCTTGTTCTCAGGTGAGCTGGGATTCGATGATTTTGATGCCGGAGAAGATGCTGTCATCGATGAGTCAGTAATCAAAATTCCGGAAGTGGAGATTCGGGATCAATGATTGAGATATGCAGGTTAGGATGTCAGCACTCGGAGTGTGCTGACTACTATTCAAAACCGTCCTCGGCCGGAGAGTCTGCGCAGGAAGCGGCGGCCGGCGGGGTTTTCTTTTTGTTCGGGATCGGGTTCGTAGAGGACTTGCTGTGCGGTTTCCTGAATGTTGAGATAAGTCAGTTGGCGGGCGACTTCAGGATCGGTGGCGGCCCTTTGCACATCTGGTTCGAGCAGCAGTGACGAGTGATCGGAGAAAGCGACCGAGTTGCGCACTTGCTTGTCATTGAGAACTCGCTGCACCTTTTCGTTGGCGAGCAATTTGGCGATCTCCGGGTGCGCGTTCTTGAGGCGCTCCCAGGCGTCGGAGTCGTTGTAGAGCACTAACAAGGAGGCGAGTTGGTGCCCTGCTTCGGTGGTGAAAGGATCGGTCTTTTTCAGCACATCACCCAGCCAGCCACGGTCTAGTTCCTGTCGCAGCTGAGCGACGATTCCGATTTCGGATGCGGGTGTTCCGTCTTCTGCCCGCACGGCAGAATCCAGGTGGCTCATCTCGGACATGGAACCTGTAAGACGCAGCACGGTGGCGACCACCCAGACGAGAAAACTAGTAGGTGCAAGACTGATGACGGCACCGACTAGTCGTCCGGTCATGGTGCGATCATTACTAGTCTGGGACAGGCCATTGTAGATCTTATGGACGATCCCCTTGCCTCCCATCCAGACAGCGGCGCCGCCAGCAATACTCGCTCCCAGCACGGTATTGCCACTGGGATGCTCGATCACATTGCCAATCCATTCACTGCCATTCTGGAAAATGAAGTATCCCGCGACTCCGCCCAGCGCGAGGCAGATCATGCCCCACACTTGACGTAGCACTCCTTTGATGAATGCCTTGATCGCAAACAAGATGAGGAGCGCAACAGCCACGGTCTTGAATGACAGATCGAGAGAAAGAAGATCAGACATGCCACCATTCTATGCGTGATCCTGCGATTCTCACGCAATTAGTGTATCGTGCTTTGAGGAACTTGGATCGATGATTCGCAGGTGTGAAAGTGACAGACGATTCCGGCTCCTCGTTTCCGATTGTGGACATTGGCGCATTCGAGCATTGTCAGCTGCGCGGCTGTCGCTATTCTGCGCAGCATGAAACCCATTGTTCAGATATCTCTCGATCTCACTACCATTGAAGAAGCACTCGAAACCGCAGAACTGGCGATGCGTGCAGGGGTCGACTGGTTGGAAGCTGGCACTCCGCTGATTCTCGCAGAAGGATTACACGGTGTGCGGAAGCTGCGAGAGCGATTTCCAGAAACCCCGATCGTCGCCGATTTGAAAACCATGGACGGTGGCTATCTTGAGGCGGAGATGATGGCAAAAGCGGGTGCCACGCACGTTGTTGTCATGGAGCGCGCGCATGAAGAGACGATCAAGTGCGTCGTCCAGGCTGGAAAAGATTTCAATGTCGGCGTCATGGGCGACAACCTCGGCAGCGATTGCATGATTGAGGGAGCCAGGCGACTGGAAGACCTCGGCTGCGACTACATCGTCCACCACATCGGCTACGACGAACGCCGCGGCATAGCTGCTCGTGGCGAACGCATGCCCAGTCCACTCGATCAGCTGCGCGAAGTGGTAGCTGCTGTAAACATTCCCGTGCAGGCCGTGGGTGGCCTCAGTATTGAGCAAGCGGTGGCCTGTCCGGAATATGGAGCACCACTGGTCGTCCTTGGCGCACCATTGACTATCGACGCCGATTCCTTCCGCACCGCAGACGGTAACCTGGAAGAATCTCTGCGCCGTATCTGTGATGCGGTTCATGCTTATGGCAAATAATGGCAAATAATGGCAAATAATGGCGGGTGTATTTCGATTTTGGTTCACGTGAATCGAGTGGGACTCAAAAATTGGATGGGCAGTGGTGTGCTGCCGGTGTGAGCGATATCTGCCAAGGCTTCTCCCAGGACACTGGCAAATTTGAAACCGTGGCCGCTGAGCCCACAGGCTATGCTGACTCGATTGTGCTGCGGGTGCTGGCCTAGAATGAAGTGGCCATCCGGACTGTTCGTGTACATGCAGATGCAACTGTGCAGGAGTTCGCCAGCACAGCCGGGAAAGTAGCGATCGAACACTGCACGGTAGCGGTCAATTTCGTCTACAGTGGGTTGTTGATCGATGTCGCTGAGCTGCGAGGGATCGATCGCTTCGCAAGGTTTGTGCAACGCAATTTTCAAGCCCGGATCACCAGTCTGCATGGGAAATCCGTAATGACCGAAGGGCGGATCGGTTTCAACGAACCAGCACGGAAAATTCCCCGGAGCAAATCGCTGCAGATCACCCAGCGGTTCAAACCAGGCCAGCACCTGACGCGTGACTTCGAGTTCGATTCCAGCGAGGGCTGCAACCTCCCCGGCCCACGCACCAGAGGTGATAACGATCTTCCCAGCCATGTAGGTGGCTTTGTCAGTGCGCACTTCGACGTGGTCTGCGTGCTCTACCCAGGAGACCAGTGCCTCGTCGGTGTGTAGAGTTGCGCCGAGCTTTGTCGCAGCCTCGGCATGGGCGGCGACAGCGCGTTCAGGAACCAGAAATCCCGCTCTGGTTTCGTAGAATGCACGGTGATTTTCCTGCGGGTGAAATTCAGGAAATCGCTCGCGTACTTGAGCGACATTGAGGATCTCATGTTCGAGCCCATGTTGCTGGGCGGCGCGAACAGATCCAGTGACGATCGAGCCATTTTCCGGCCCGATGTAGAGGCCGCCGGTAATATAAAAAAAGGGTGGTTGCTCGGAGTTTGCCTGCAATTCATCCCAAAGTTCATAAGCACGACGTAACAACGGAACATAGTCGGGGTGCTCAAAATATGACTGCCGAATCATCCGCGAATGCCCATGATGCGAGCCACGCGCGTGCGGGATGCTGAATTGCTCGAGTCCGAGAACACTGGCGCCTTTCCGTGCGAGATGGTAGCAGGCGGCCGACCCAACAGAGCCGACGCCGATCACAATTGTGTCAAAGTGAGTGGATGCCATGGGTTGCAATTAATAACTGATTTTGTCGAGCATCAGGTTAGCCAGGCTGAGCACAAGAAAGAAGCCGGTCATGTCGGTGGCGGTCGTCAGGATCGGGTTGGAAGCCAGTGCAGGATCAATTTTCATCCGCTTCAGCCCGAGTGGCACCATTCCACCCATGACTACCGAGATCACAGTGTTCAACATGAGCGCGGCACCGATGACCAGGCCGAAGTAAATGTTCTCACGCCACAGGGCAGCGAGACCGCCGAGCACCAGACCAAGCACCAGGCCATTGAGGATTCCCAGGCCACATTCTTTGCGGAAAACGCGGAACACCTCGCTGGGCTTGAGCAGCCCCAGCGTGACTTCACGTATGGTTACCGCAACGGCCTGATTACCCGAACAACCACTCATATCGGAAACGATCGGCAGGAACACCGGCAGAGCGATCACTGCCTCCAGCGTGTCTTCAAACATCGCAATGATGGTGGCGGCAACGATGTTAAGTAAAATGTTAGGAATCAGCCAGGAAAGACGGCGCACGGAACGCGATCCGAGATTCATGTCGCGCGTTTCCTCGCCACCGATGATGCCGCTCAGCTTCAGGAACATGTTCTTGTCCTCCTTCTCGCCAGCGGTCTGTACCGCATTGCGTGACAACAGCCCGACCAGGCATCCCTGCGCGTCGACCACTGGCGTGCCGAGAAATCGGTGATTGGCGAACACTTGCTTCAGCTCCTCCAGCGGTTGATCGATGCGCACGCTGACGAGATCCCGAATCATGATGTCGCGCACCAGTTCGTTGTGATCGGTCATGACGAGATCACGCAACCGCAAGACTCCGCGCAAGTGACGGGTGCGGCTGACGACGTAAATATATTGCACATCGATCTCCGCGTACTCACGGGCGCATTGGGCGAGATCCCAGAGAACTTCGCCGACCGTCATCAGTTGCCGATAGGAAACAATCTTCGACGTCATGAGGTCGCCGGCGCTGCCTTCTTCATACTCGATGCGCTCACGCAATTTGTGCGATTGCTCGGCATCCATCGCCTCCAGCACTGCGGCCATTTCCTTGTCCCCCAGTTTCCGAATCAGGCCGCTGTGGCGTTCTTCGGGCAGGCTCTCGACGATCCGCGCGGCGCTGGCTGCGGGCAGGCGTTCTAAAATTCCACGCGCTTGCGCATCGGGCACGCGACTGATGATTGTCACTGCGGTAGGGCGATCGATGAGGTCAAGCAAGCGATCCAGACCCGCAGATTCCAGGCGCGAAATGACGAGCGCAGTGTCCTCCGCGGCCAATGCAGTAAGAAATTTCCGGATCTCGCTGCGATCACCAGCATCCACTAACGCACCGAGGACTTTCCACAGATCGAGTTGGGGTTGGGCTGGAGCAGGATCCTGCGTGGCGTCCGATACCATATTTCTCACACTTCACAAAAGTGGGGGGACGATCAAGCCATTGCTGTCGCCAGAATCAGGACAATGCAGGAACTGTGGGTGCAAAAGCTGCGCCGCATCGTAACGGTTGCAACAAACTGCATCCAGTGTCTATACTGACACTTACTTGAATTTCAGATGGCCACTACCAGCATAGCCAGCCCCGGAAGCAACGATCCGGACAAAGACGATTCCAGCGGGCTTTCAAAAGAAGCCAGCGAGATCTTTCGACGCATGAATCCGGCAATCTTCGATGATCCGCAACTGGCGGACGAAGACGGCTTCTTCCGGCGGCGAGACCTTTCGGGATTCGGCGAAAAGAAAAAAGACATGCCAGAGGGACTCTGGCACAAGTGCCCGGCGTGCTCAGCGGTTATTCACGAATTTGACCTGACCGAGAACCTGCGCGTCTGCAATCGGTGCAACTATCACTACACGATGAGTTCCGAGCAGCGGATCGCGCTCATCACGGATGAGGGGTCGTTCGAGGCGATGGACGATCACTTGAAGACGGTCGATGCGCTGAACTTTAAATCCTATGTCGAGAAGGTAGAAAAATACCAGAAACGCACCGGTCTCAGTGAAGCCGTCGTCACTGGCCGGGCCACCATTCATGCACATCCGGTCACCGTCAGCGTCATGGATTTTCGATTTCTGGGTGCCAGCATGGGATCCGTGGTTGGAGAAAAAATTACGCGTGCGATCGAACTGGCGACGGCTGAACGCCGTGGCGTCATCATTTTTTCCGCATCGGGAGGTGCCCGCATGCATGAGGGAATTCTCAGCCTGATGCAGATGGCCAAGACAAGCGGCGCGCTGGCACGCCATGGCCAAGCTGGCTTGCCCTACATTTCGGTGCTTACCCATCCGACTACCGGTGGTGTCACTGCCAGCTTTGCGACTCTTGGCGATGTCATCATTGCTGAGCCACGTTGTATGATCGGATTTGCCGGGCCGCGCGTGGTGAAGGAAACGACGCACCAGGATCTGCCAGAAGGATTCCAAACCGCTGAGTTCATGCTGCAACATGGGCTAGTGGATCGCATTGTTGAGCGCAAGGATCTGCGTGACGGATTGGGGGCATTGTTAAGTTACATGATGCCAGATCTTGATGCTGAATCAGCGCCAGTTGCTGAAGCTTCTACCGAAGAAGAATGACGCCAGATCAAGGCAGGGAGTCGGCGCCTTTTTACTCCTACAAGGTAGCGATCGACTGGCTCTACAGCACGCAGCTGTTCGGCATCAAGCTGGGGCTGGAAAATGTGACGCGACTGTTGGAGGCGCTTGATCTGACGCAGCCAAAGGCGCGGATCATGCATGTCGCTGGCACCAATGGTAAGGGATCCGTGTGCGCGCTGGCAGATTCTATCCTGCGCGCATCAGGCCTGAGAGTTGGCTTGTTCACATCCCCCCACCTGGTGCACTACAGCGAGCGCATGCGCATCAACGGCACCGCCATTCCCGAGGCGGAAGTGGCGACGCGGCTGAGTAAGCTGAGCGCCCTGGTCGGCGAGTGGGAGCAGCACCCGACGTTTTTCGAATTGACCCTGACACTGGCACTCGACTGGTTTCGTGATGATGGCGTCGATGTCATCGTGCTCGAAACTGGCATGGGCGGCCGACTGGATGCTACCAATGCGCTGACCGCCGATGTTTCGGTGATCACACCCATCGCGCTCGATCACCAGAGGTGGCTGGGAGATTCGCTGGCAAAGATTGCTTGCGAGAAAGCTGGAATCTTTAAAGCGGGAGTGCCCGCCCTGTCCGCACCTCAGGAGCCGGAGGCACGACAGGCGCTCGAGACGACAGCGCGGAAGACAGGCACACCACTTACCTTTGTCGATGACTCGATCGTGGATGAACTGGACGGGATCGAGCTTGCGCTGGCTGGACCACACCAGCGGCACAATGCCGGACTGGCACTCGCTGCCGTGCGCGCATTGAATGAAAATCCTGACACTGCCACTATTGCTCATGCAATGAGCGCAGTGCGCTGGCCAGGACGCTTCGAAAAATTTCTTGATGGTCGGATCATCATCGATGGCGCGCACAATGTGCACGCGGCAGCAGCGCTGTCAGCTACCTGGAAAGCGGAGTTTGGCGACACCAAAGCACAACTGATTTTTGGCAGCGTGGAAGACAAGGACCACCGCGCGATTCTTCACGCGCTGGCTCCTATCGCCGCGTCGATTTGCTATGTGCCGTTCGCCTCTGCGCGCGCCATTCCTCCACAGCAAATGCTGGAGACGTCCCACCCGGACCCGGACATTCCCAGTCTGTGCGCCCCATCTTTACAAGCAGCCCTGACAGAAGCGCTCGATGCTGCAGGTGACACGCGCACCTTGATCGCTGGTTCATTGTTTCTCGCAGGTGAAGCAATCGCCCTCTTGACCGACAGAAGCTTCGAAAAGAGCCTGCAATAGCACTATCCAAACAGTGCAGAGCAGTGAATCTCACTACGACCAGACTTCTTTGCCCGAAAGTCTACCGCTGCCTTTCTCCCGACCAGCATCGTGTTCCGAAGATGGCTTCGCGCCCGGCGTTACCTGAGGCTCAGGGTTGTAGCCCAGCATTTCCATCTCTGGTGCGATCATATCTGTAAACACTTGCTGCTGCTCCAATGTTAGCGTCTTGCGAAACCTGTAAACGGACTTGCGATGCACGGTATTTTCCTTGCGCAATTTCATGTCGCCTCCACCCAATCCCTTGAATTGGTCGAATTCCAGCACATTCGCTGGCGGCAGCCCGAGATAGTCCAGCAACTTGCCAGTGGTCTCTTTCGGATGCGTGGCGAGATCCTCGTAGCGCACTAAATGCCAGCGATCCGGTTCCTTGAAATAGTGACGATAGACGCGCTTCCATCGTTTCAGCATTCCTGTCGCCACACCGTTCACGCGCTTGCCTTTGCGACACGATGCCGACGCCCACTTGTATTCCATGCTCGATACATAACTGTCCCGCGGATCGCGCGTGATCCACACGAATCGATCAAAGCGATTGCGAAAAAAAATCGACCGCCCTAGAAAGAACAAGTCCATCGGTTTCACGCAGATGTTATCCATCGGCACACCACAAATCAGCGGCGGCAGCACCAGCAACGAGTTTAGATCCGAGTAAGATTTTATCGTCGGGTGCTGATGCAAGATGTGCTGGAGCAATGTGCTCCCGCTCCGCATCGAGTATCCAATGAGTATTCGCATGTCTAATGGTAACGCCGACTGCTGACCAGAAGGACAACTGACTGTCAGTCTGTCAGCCAGGTTAACCGTGTGTCACCTTAGAGGCCATCGCTGCAAAGGCCAGAGAATTTTAATCAATTGAATTCTGCGTCGATGAGGAAACGAATGATCGGCATCGATTCATCAGGCCGCAATGTTCAGACGTCTACTAGTGGCACCGAGGGCAACGATTCGATCGAGTCCCGGTTGTTGCACACGGTAGACAAACCCCATGCCGCCCTGGCCAATGAATCCTTTGATCTCAAGTTGCGGAAATGCAGCCGCGATTTCCTCCAGCGATGGTGCGGATTTGCTGAAGGATTCGGGCATCTCGGCGGCGCGCAATATACAAGCAGGACAAAATCCGCCGGGTGCATTTTCCGGGATTGAAGAGTGGCAGATGAGGCAGATATTCGCGTTCACAGTGGTTCCTGCCGCTCTGGAACAAGTCTTTGGCTTTCAATCGATTGGTCTTTCGTGCCTCCTGTCTGCATCCCTATCTTATCATGGCATCAAAAGATCCCACACAAACAGAACGGTGTCCCCTGTGCGGACGAGAGATCCCGCAGGGCCTCGGCAGCCGTCACCATTTGACTCCTGTGTTGAAGGGAGGGAAGCATGGCCCGACAGTACTGCTGCACGATGCTTGCCATACAAAACTGCATTCTGTATTCACGGAGGCGGAGTTGGCGCGGAAATACGACACGATTGAGAAGCTGTTGCAGCACGAGGAAATAGCGAAATTTGTCAGCTGGATCAGCAGGCGCCCACCGGAGATTCGTGTGCGTAATCGCAGTCTCAGAAAGAGAAAAAGGTAGGCCTATCGATCTGAGTGCGGATTTCGCGGCCTGCCAGACATCCAGACCTGAAAGCTGGTGGACTTCTGGATCATTCAATCGTAAAAAGTTGAGCATGTTCATTCCCCCGCTCCGCTTCTTTTCGGTATTTCTTGTCTTCGGATTATCCTCTGCTCACGCCCAGGATTTTTCCGTCAATACCTTTCAGGATGAAGACGACTTGTTTGGTGTATGGGACTGGTGGGGAGATGTTGATAAGGACATTGCCTGGGATGAAGATGACGCAGGTGATGACGTCAGTTCGGGATCGCTGAAACTTACCATTGGTTTCGATAATACGCTTGAAGGAAATCAATACGCGATCGGAATGTCACTCGCCGGGGGAGCCGCATACAATGGAGAAATCACTGCAACATCGATCCAGTATTCGAAGCTGGCTTTTGATATTCGATGGAATGCGGACTCGACCATTGCGCTTGAGGACTTCAACACTGGGCCGGGTGATCCAGGATTCTTTCTAGGACTGGCGACAGGAGACTGGGGCCAGACATGGCTGGAAGGCGTTGACCTGACAGAAGGAGAATGGCAGCGCGTGGAAGTGGCGATCCCAGCGGGCACTCCAGACTTCCCCGGGATCATTTTTAAGAAATGGTCACCTGGTGGAGGGGACGCGACCGGCTTGACTGGGACGGCTTCGATTTCGATCGATAACATCCAACTCATTGAAAGTGAAGTGGAGCCCGTCCCGGGAGAGACAGTCCTGCTGAATGGATTTGACGACGACCTCACTGCAACAGGCTTCTGGATGTGGTGGGGAGGCATTCTTCAGGAATTCTTCTGGGTGGATGATCAGGACGCCGATGGCAATGCTGAGTCAGGTGCAGTCAGACTGGCCTTTGAGTTTGATAACTCTTTAGGGGACAATCAATATTCCATTGGCTACTCGCTCTCTGGAAACGGAAGTTACAACAATGAGGTGATCGCCTCCTCTGCTGATTATGCTGCGGTGGCACTGGATGTGAAGTATGATGCTGCTTCCTCGATTTCCGTCGCTGACTTCAACGACAATGGACAGGGTGACAGGGGCTTCAATATGGGCGCAGGCGTCGCGCCGGACTGGACACAGAGTTGGTTTCCAGGTGCCCCTGGCCTGAGCGAGGAATGGCAGCGCATTGAGATTCCTATCGAAGCCGCTACGCCTGATTTTGCTGGCCTCATCTTTAAAAAATGGCAACCAATGGGGGGCAGTGGCTTGAATGGCACTGCCGCTGTTTGGATCGATAACATTTCTCTGATTCGTAGGGAAGAAAAGGCTGCGCTGCCGAAAATTTCTGTCGAACCGGCAGGCCCGAAGGGGTTGCGACTGGTCGCCAGCGCTCCCGGGCAACAGTACCAGCGCCAGAGTGTTGTTCCCTTTGTCGTAGAAGATACGACCTGGTTCGACAATCCGAATGCGGTCACCTATATCGTGCAGTTCGCCGATTTTCCCGGCGCAGAATACCCAGGCTTCCAGGCGCACATTTTCCTCAGCCCTGACAGCGGCGGCGGTGCCAGCCCTGACTGGAATGACCCTAACGTTATCTTTATTCAATTCGGAAACGATGAGAACGGTGCGCAGTGCACATTCCGATATAAGGTGGATGAGCCAAGTGGCAACACCATGCTCTACGGAGAGGGCACGCTGGGAACACACACGGCAGAGTCGATCCTCGGATCCTGGAGCATCACATTCGAGAACAATACGCAGGTGACGATTGCAGGCCCCGACGAATCCAGCTCAACATTCTCAATCCCAGCGGAAGATGCGGCAAAATTTGAGCCCGACTCATTCACCAGCGCCTACTTTGGCATTCAGCCAAACCAGCTCGCCAACATTGGTCAGTCAGCCACTTTATCCGAGATCACCATTATCGACGGAGGCACAATCGCCCTTACCGAAAAATTTGAAACAGTGGACGACGTGCAGGGAGTCGATCCCGATCGTTGGTTGGTCGAGGCGAGCCGCGAAGCTGTCTGGGTCATCAATTCAGAGGCATCCTACTGGGTGAACTGGACGCTTCCTGCTCCTGGATTCGAGTTGTTCAGCAGCAAAAGACTGGGCTCCGATGACGAGTGGACCCAGGTGTTTCCAGTGCCAGCACAAATCGGAGCCATGCGTACAGTGCTGATGCAAGGCGACGATCTCCCTGCTGATGACGAAGCCTACTTCCGCCTGCAAGTTGTCGACCCCGAGGTTGAAGAACCCCAGTAAGGAGTGAATGCTATCGTCTGATCGTCTGACGGAGTTTCTGGATTGGATGCTCGGCAGCGGAAGGCATTGCAGATCGAGTCATAGTTCTTGGCTCCCCGCTCCTTTGTCTCCTTCCGAAAACGGCTGAAGCGATCACTTACTCAACATTCTGAACCTGTTCGCGAATTTTCTCGACCTCCGATTTGCCTGTGACGACCAGTTGTGCGATTTCCGCTTTGTTGGCCTTGGAGCCGATGGTGTTGAATTCGCGATTCAATTCCTGCGAAAGAAAATCCATTGCCCGCCCTTGAGGCTCGGAGCTGTTCAGGTAGCTGCGAAATTGCTTGAAGTGACTTTCCAGTCGCGTAATTTCTTCGCTGATGTCACAGCGCTCAGCGAACACTCCGATCTCTTTTAACAGACGTTCGTCATCAAGTGGCAGGGGGAGGCCGCTGTCTTGAAGCCGCTTGTGCAGGTTGGTGCGGTAGTGGGCGACGACTTTGCTGGCATCTTTTTTGATCGCATCCAATGCGCCCTTCAGTGTGCGCAAGCGAGACTGTAGATCTTTCTTGAGATGGTTGCCTTCGCGTGTCCGACTCTTGTCAAAAGTAGTGAGCGCCTTCGCCATCGCCTCCTGAATGTGCGGCCAGGCAGCCGAGGCCTCGACGCAATGATCGCTGAGGCTGACCACGCCAGGTGCGCGCAGCACATCGGCTGCGGTCACTCCGGCGTGCAGCTTGTGCTTCTTCATCAGCTTTGCCGCTGCCGCATGATACTGATCCGCCAGTTCATCGTCAACGCGCAATTTCTGCGCAGTAGCGCGTAGCTGTTCGACGGTGACGCTGACCACAACGCGGCCGCGAGACACCGTTTTTGCGACCGTCTTGCGCAGCGGAATATCGAGTTCGACGAGGTCGCGTGACAAGTTGACGACGACGTCAACCTGTTTGCGATTTACAGAGCTCATCTCCACGCGGTAACGCGCTCCATCTACAGAGATTTCGCCACGTCCGAAGCCAGTCATACTTTTCATGTCGAACTGCTTACGGGGAATGGGGACACTTGGCAATGCTTACTGCACACCGAGCGACTGTTGCACCAGATTAACCGCGGCCTTTTCCTCTTGTGCGACTTTGGCTCCGAACATGCGGCCGGATGAAAGTGCAATTTTTTTGGCCAGCGCGGCACAGGCGGTCTTCACTTTAGATGCTTCTTCTGCGGGAAGTTTATGATCCAGCACAACGCGTAATTTGCCCAGTGATTCTGCGTAGAATTTCGGATGCGTGATCGTGTTGGTCAGCCGCTTCAGTGTGTTGGCAAATTCATCCTGGGTGTGGACGATCATCCGTTGCATGGTCTCGCCATGTTTGTCGTCGTCGTGCGAAAGTCGTTCGATGATGCGCGCGAATGCGGTGCGTTTCTCTTTTGTAATGGAGCCATCGGCCCCACCGACGAAGAGGAACAACAGCGAGGGGATAGCATTGAGAAATTCCCAATCCAGCGGCGTCAGCACAGGTGCATCAAGTGAATCTTCGCCTGTGGTTTTCTGAGTGAATATCATCTGCCGCACTTGAGCGGAAATCTTACGCTGCGCAGATGGCGCATCGACAGAGCCCTGCACTTTTTTAAAATCTGCTACGATATCAGGAACGGTAGAGAAGTCGATGGCGGGAACGTAGTGGAATTCTCCAGCGTCTTCCACTTGATCTGGGAAGTGCTCGAGGAAGGTGCTGAGAGGGACAAAGGCATCGACGACGCTGCCGGCCTCTCCCTGGAAAGTCAGTGCCTGAACTTGCTTGGGGATCAGTGTTGCGAAGTGAGGGAAATTCGCCAGATAGACCGGTGGCGCAGGTTTTCCTTTCGGGCCTTTGATCCTCCCGGGTGCCGGAAAACTCATCAAGCTGGCCTGGTAGGCGGTGGCGTAGCGATGCGCACGATCCACTAACAATGTCGCTAACTGCTCGGCGGGAAGCGCGAGTTCTTCGCTCGAAACCATCAGTGCCAGTCCAAGGAGCGGAAGCATGGCAGAGTGGGAATCGACTTCATCGTCAGGATTTGCTTCGAAATGGTCTAGTTGCTCTGCGATGTTCCTTTGATCCTGCTCCCATGCGGCGGCCTGTTGCTGCTGCGCATGTTCCTGCGTAAGCTTCTCTGCGGTCAGCACTTCACCTGTAGCGAGCGCTGTCACCGTAGCACCGTGCGAAGGAGCATCGCGCAAAATGCGGAATCCCAGCGCCCAGTCAGCCGCACTGGCGAGCACATGAAGGTGCATCTCGCACTGCCCGTCTTTATCTGATGTGGGCGTCAACACCACGCCGCGAATTCCTCCTGCGGCCAAGAGGCAGATCTCTCCATCTTCAGGTGTGAACCGCTCTTTCTGCAGTGGCCGATTCTGCGTGGCGATGACTTCCGAGTTTGCAGTGACACGCAGCATCGGTTGTGCGTCATTTTCATCATCGCCATTGGTGGCATGGCAGAGCGCGGTCAATGCCTCGTACCATTCGTCTGATGTGTTTGTTAGGGAAAATGCTGCGCTCATCGTTTAATATTGTCGGTCACCATGTCCGGCTTCGTGCCTGCCGCCAAGAAGAAAGGGGGGCGTATCAATAGTCCAGAGCGGCCAGCAATGCGGCACCATAGCGTTGCCATAATTTGTCCTCGTCGTGAAGTGTGAAGCGGGGTAGTTCGAAGGTGATGATCGGTCGGTCGAGCGTCTCGCCAAACCATGCGCCGAGCGATCCTGGTCTGGCCCCCAGCTTATTTACAGGCAAGCGACTAAGTTCAGCCATTTTATCAGCCAGTGCGATAGTCTCGATCGGGCCATCGTAGTCGATGCAGGTCAGTGGCTGGTGAATGCTGACAATGACCCGCGGTTGGTGTTTCACTATCAAGCGATGCAGGGCTTGGCTCTCCGGTTCAGACAGCGGGCTGCGCCCGTAACGGTCACGACTCTTTCGATTGTCCGCCGGAAAGTTTCGATTGAGATCTACTCCTCGCGCGTTGAGTCGAGATTTCACTGCCAGCCCGTCTGGATTGGTCACCGCAACACTGATCACCGTGTCGCCGTGCCACAGATCAGGATTTTCAGTTAAATAGCGTTCCAGCGCGCGGAGCAATGGGGTGCCCGCGCCTTCGCTGCCATGAATCGATGCAAGGAACAACACGCCGCCCTTCTCAGTGCCAAACGTGCGGCAAACCAACGGTTGTCCATTGACCGAATGGCCGAACACACTACCCGTGCCTTCACCCAGCTCAGGTGTCACTACCAGCCACGCCAAGGTCGCAAGAATTAGTGCCACACACCCGGTCAACGTCGCTGCTGCCATGGCGACTTCCTTCTTTAAATCTTTTGAAACTGATTGCTGTTGCATCTTCTGGATCGATCGATTGCCACTTGATAGCCCCCGGGGAACCACGCCATCGATGCAGCGCTTTGAGCTTTGAGCTCAAACTGTTGAACCCAGACACATAGGCGAGAGCACATTTTGTCGTGCTCATAGGAGGAATTTTCTGGTTTGTTCCTAAGAAAATCTACTACGCATACGTTCTATACATTGGAGTGAAACGATTGTTCTATAATTATTAAAATAATCATACATAAAAAGTGTGACTTCGCTCCATTTATGTGCTTGATCACAGGGTCAAGCACCGATAGACCAAAAGAGGGAGTAAGTGTGAAAGAAGCTCTAATGAGCGACCTGATCACAACCCTCTCTCACTAAACAATAATTAGCATCATAATAACTGCTAAACAAAACTATAAAAAAGATGAAACTAAAAAAACACCCGCAGGGTTTTACCCTGATTGAGCTGCTGGTGGTGATCACGATTATTGCCGTTTTGGCGAGTGTCGCGGTTCCTGTCTACAGCGTTATCCAGGCCCGTGCCGCACGGACGAAAGCTCTGGCGCACTCCAAGCAGATCCACCTCGCACTTGCTGAATTCGCGATTGACGAAGATGGCATCTACCCACGTGCTGACAACGACTCGAACAGCGCTTTCCGGCAGTTGTTTGACCGCAAGTTCCAGGACGAGCGAATCTTCTACGTTCCAGGTTGCGCGTATCACAACAGCCTGCCTGCTGGTCAGACTCGTCCCGACAATGATGTCGGACAGCCTCCAGAGTATGCACAAGGCCTTGAGACTGGTGAGAACCACTGGGCTTACTGCGGCGGTCTTAACAATGGATCGAAGGGTAACCTTCCTCTCGTTGCTGACGGCTTCACAGAGTCGATCGGTCAATACTCAGACAACCCAACAGAAAAGGGCGGCGTCTGGGAAGGTGAAGCAGCTATCATCGTGCGCGCTGACGGAAGCGCCAAGATGGAGAAGCCCGACGGTGGCGACCTCAAAGTCTACGAGAAGAAGAGCGGCCAGAAGGTCGATGTCTTCGGTCAAGACTACGGCACTGATCCAAGTGGCGTGCTGAATCCGCTCTAATCGGATTAGCCTGGTCTTCTAAAAGACTCAACAGAACGGCCCGGAATGCATTACGCATTCCGGGCCTTTTTCGTTTTCGATTGATGGCAGATTGAATCGACGACAGAGTCGCCGCAGGGTGGACACCATTGGCTAATCAAGGTAGAATGGACTCCCTTTCCAGGGTTCTGCGCCCTCTTCCACCCAAAACGAACTCACTCCATGGCTGACTCCACGCCTGAATCTCCCGAAAACCCAGGGGGAGAAACTTTCTACAACCCTGAAACCGGGCAGTATTTCACTGTCGATGCCGAGGGTGAACGCATTCATCTGCCTGGCTCAGTGGAAAACGTTGCAGGAGATCTGGAATTGCCAGATCCCGTTTCGGTGGAAGGCACGATCCACTTGCCATCCACGCCCAGGAAGCGGCAGAGTCTTTACGATGCAGCGGCTGAAGCAGCATTCGAGCAAGGCACACCACTCCCACAGGCGGTAGAACCTTCCGCAGAGGATTTGCCCGCAGAATTGCCGTCGATCGTCGAAACTATTGAGACGGAGGAACCTGCCATGTCCGTCGTGCCGCCAGCGTTCAGTGGTCCTCCCGTGATCAAGCCACGGCAGGGGCCAGATAAACAAGTGATGACCGTCGCTGTGCTTGCAGCTGTGGTTTTGCACATGGTCGTCATCGCCGGGCTCGCTGCCTGGATTGTGAAAGTGTTCAAGGCACCGCCGCCAGCACTCGTGGTGCAGAGTATGCCTACGCCGGAGGACGATGAAATCATGCAGCAGACGTTTAATCCAACGGTGCAGCCGACGCCTTCGTCTCCTTCCTCCATGGCAGCACCGATGATCACTGCGGCTGCAGTATCGCCAGTCGCAGCTCCTCCTGTAGAAGAATTTACTGATACCTTCGGCATCGGCATAGATGACGGATTGGGCGATGGCCTGGACGGATGGGGCGATGGAATGGGCGGTGGCTTTGAAATGCCGCAATCGATGATCGCACGATGCACCAAGGGTGATCGCGACAAGCGTCTCGCCGAATCAGGCGGGACACCAGAAGGGCAGCAGGCGGTGTTAAATGCACTGCGCTGGCTGAAGAAGACGCAGAATCAGGATGGATCCTGGGGTATGCGCTGGCATGCGTCGATGACCGGGCTGGCATTGCTTTCGTTTTTGGGACACTGTGAGACTCCGGACTCGCCGGAATTTGGAGACACCGTAATCAATGGAATCATGTTCCTGGCTGAGCAGGGAATGCAAACAGAAGGCCGCCTGGGACGTGCAGGAAATCAATTTGCTTATGAACATGCTATCGCCACCTACGCATTGTCAGAGGCCTACACAATGTCGCGCTACGGCAAGCGCAAGATCCCCAATGTGCGGGAAGTCCTGCAACTGGCGGTGCCAATCATCATCAATGGGCAAACGGCTGATGGCGGCTGGTATTATGGCTATGAAAGCACCACTCCCGGTGACACCTCAGTGGTGGGATGGAATGTGCAGGCGCTGAATGCTGCGCGTTACACGCAGTTGAAGTTCGATGGAATGGAGGAAGCGTGGGAGAATATCGGCAATTACCTTACGGTGTCACAAAACGAAGAAGGAAACTTCGGCTACCGTGGATCCGGTGGAGGACGAGGTTACTCGATGACCGGGGTCGGCTGTCTGAGCATGATCATGCACGGAAAGATGAAGTCGCATAGACTCAACGATGGCGTGCGTTACCTCATGAAGTCCGGGAAAATTTCTTATACGGCGGTTGAGGCTGACATCTACGGTTGGTATTACATTACGCAGGTAATGTTCCTGCAGGGCGGCGGCAACTGGAAGCGGTGGAACGGATGGTTTCAAAAGGAGATCATCAGTGGGCAGAGCGCAGATGGGAGCTTCAAACGAGAAGGCCCCGGTGGCGATCTGGATACTCCCACAAACGGGACTAAAGGTGCTGGCCCGGATGAGGCGATCTATCGTACAACCCTGTGCACGTTGATGCTGGAGGTCTACTACCGGTATCTGCCGGCAACGGACTCGAAGTCGAGCAAGTCCGGGCTTGATGCCCTCAAGTAGCAAATCCCGTCGAACTATAAATGAACGCTTTATCGAACGTGGTCGGTGACCACTTTGAACTGACCGAGACAATCCTCAGAACGGGGTTCAAAGAATCGGCAGCAAGTGCTCGACGGCGCATTATCCTGCCGCTGCACCGCACCCAGGATGCCAGTGTGCAGCGGATGCTGAATTTTTTCCAACCCGGCACTTATGTCTGTCCGCACCAGCACCCGGAGGCGGGCGCTATTGAGACCATCAGCGTTTTAAGTGGTGTGTTAGGATTTGTACTTTTTGAGCCCGATGGCACCGTACGCTCAACGCATCGGCTGGAAGCTGGCGGACTTGGGTTGATTGATATTGAGCCTGGTGTCTGGCACGGCCTGCTGGCGCTCTCTCCTGACACTGCCATCCTGGAAATCAAGCAGGGACCCTATGATGCCAATGCAGACAAAGCTTTCGCGCCATGGGCCCCCTCAGAGGGTGAGGATGCCGTGCCGGATTTCTTAGCCGGGCTGCAAGCGTTATTTTGATCAGATGGACAGTACCGTCCGAACCTTGCTGCTGTAGAAGATCTCGAAAATCGATCCTGGGCTGCGATTCTCCCATTCTGAACTTCCTGAATTATATTCACTGTAATGATTATGGCAAACCGGGAGAATACTACCTAGCAGCTAAAAGCGTCTGACTTGTTCACTGCATCAAAGAATTCGAACGTGAGGACTGGAATCCTTTTGCAAGTCAGGCAAGCTCGGTATCGTGCGCCCATGAGCGACAACGACAAATTTACCGAGTATGCGTACCCCGAGGCATTAGTCAGCACCGACTGGCTCGCAGATCACCTGGATGATCCAAATCTTCGTGTTGTTGAGAGCAACGAGGATATTCTTCTCTACGACACTGGCCACCTGCCTGGAGCGGTGCATATCGATTGGCGTGCCGATCTCAATGATCAGACGATTCGCGATTATGTCGACACGGCAGGATTCGCAAAACTTTGTCGCCGACACGGAATCACGCAGGAGACGACAGTGGTCTTTTACGGCGACAAGTCGAACTGGTGGTCGTGCTATGCGCTCTGGGTGTTTTCATTGTTCGGGCACAAGAACCTGAAAGTGCTGGATGGTGGTCGTGCCAAATGGACTGCTGAGAATAAGCCACTGACCAAAGACGTCCCTACCTACGCGGCCAGTGACTATCCCGAGCCAGCGTTGCGTGATGACGCAAGCATCCGTGCTTTCTACGACGATACTTTGGAGCACATGAAAGAAGGCAAGCCAATGGTTGACGTGCGCTCGCCGGGTGAGTTTTCAGGAGAAGTGACGCACATGCCTGAATACCCTCAGGAAGGTGTGCTGCGCGGCGGCCACATTCCCGGCGCGAAGAGTTGCCCTTGGTCAACTGCCGCCAATGCCGACGGCACTTTCAAGACCGCCGCAGAGTTACGCGCGATCTATACCGAGGGGCTGGAACTGGGCGATACGGATGATATCATCGCCTACTGCCGGATCGGCGAACGCTCCAGTCACACCTGGTTTGTCCTGACCTATCTGCTCGGATACAAAGAAGTGCGAAACTACGACGGCAGCTGGACAGAATGGGGCAACATGGTGCGCAGCCCAATCGAAAGAAGCTAATTCAGTATCAATGTCAGGGTGCAGCTGCGCGCAGCTGCACTCGCAGGCGAAAGTAACCGTTGCTGGTGACATCGTCGCCAGAAGCGTGCAGTCGTCGGACCTCCATCCCCGCTTCGTCTGTGCGTAGTAATGTGCTGGTGGCATTTGTCCAGATTTCGAGGTCTTGTGACTGCTCCGGTAACCAGTCGAGATCCGTAAGCAGAGGATTTTTGCGGAACTCCAGCGCTGCATCCATGGCCTCCGATCCAGCCAGCGGATCCGTCCCGAACGCGTATTCGAGCAAGTTGGCAATGCCATCGCTATCAGGATCCATTGCCGGTGCACTGTCAGGATTTTCAGCAAAGTGCGTCGCAACCCACATCGCGTAAGTCGTTGGAATGGCTTCATCGGGCTTGCTACCATAGGCTGTCACAGCGAATTGCTCGATGCGTCCGCTAACGCCGGATGTGGCGTCAGAGATGATAAGCCGCCAGTCGCCAGCGAGCGTTTCTCCCCAATGGAACACCGACATGAAGCGCCAGTCAAAATCCCGATTCTCATCGAGACCGCGCGCAGTGTGCGGGATGGCCAGCGGGCTCACCGTCCCGGCAGGTGACACCAGATCGATGCGCAGCTGACCCTTTGCTGCATGTCTGACAAGGACATCGACGGTAACGTGCTCGACCCGCAGCGCTTGATCATTTGCCGGAAAAGTAACCGGCAAGGTGACGCCGGAAGCGTCTCCATCGGGGATCTCGATCGCCAGCTCCGCCGCCGCCACTGACGACTGCACCTGTGGCGAAAGCGGCGACCAGTGCGCTGCCAGATCCACCGCAGCAGAGACATCCAGCAAGCCAGCTCCCAGTGCCGGATGAAACTGAAACCTGCTGGCATTTTGCAGCCATCCGGCATCGTCAGGTTGCACCCGTCGCCCACTGCGCAACAGGATCTCCTGCACATCGCGCCAGCTTAACGCATTGTTAGCGTCCAGCAGCAACGCCAGTGCCCCGGCAATCATAGGCGCAGACGCGGAAGTTCCTCCAAAGTTATTGCGGTAATCAGCATCCGAGAAATTCGCCCCGGAGAATCCTGAGTTTTTCCCAGCGACACCGGTCAAATCTGTGGTCGTGATGTCCTGCCCGCCACCGGAAGACGGAGCAGAGATCAGCACATTGCTGCCCACTTCTCCGTAGTCGGTAATGGCACCCGTATCCGCCACCGCTCCCACGGCAATGGTGTAGATCGAATTTGCGTAGCCATCGTGGTTCGAAAAATCGCCGTCATCGCGACCATTGCCAGCGGCCCAGACGTAAAGCGTTCCCAGTCCACCGCGACCAGTGCGCGCGCCATGTTCCAGTGCGGCCGCAGCCAGCTCCGCCGGGCCATCTGGGGCAGTGTTGCGATCACCTGGGCCCCAGGAGCTGCTCTTGATGTGGATCGCTTGAGCCTCATGCGCCAGCGATCCACCCTCCACCTCATCATCGATGACATTTCCCAGCATTCTCAGACCCACTAGTGTCGCCTCGGGTGCCACACCTGAGATTCCCAGGCCATTGCCGCCGCGACCTGCGGCCAGACCGGCGCAGGCAGTACCATGTTCCTCCAGACCGCTGCCCTCTGGATTCTCCGGGCTGTCGTCCAGCCAGTCAAAGTGCAGGCTGTTGCCCGCATTGGGCGCAATGTCAGGGTGCGAGATTTCGACCGCATCATCGAGCACAGCGAGCGCAACGCCAGCGCCGCGAAAAGATTCCCATGCGCGCCCGACATTTAGATCGACTCCTGCAACTCCACCATTTTGCCCGGAATTCGCCAGATGCCATTGGTAACCCGGTTGACCGGAATCAAACGATGCCAGTGGATCATTCAGCTCAAAATCGCGCGTTTCGCGTGCAGCTTTGCCCATCTCCTTCGCGGAAACGATGCCTGGAATCTCACGCAACATTGCCAAGCCAGCCGTTGCTGTCGACTCGTCAATGAACTCGATGACCCGGTAATTGGGTGCCCAATGTGGCTGTCGCACAGCTACTAATCCGTCGATTTCCGGTAGCTTCAGCCGAGTTCCCTGGCCATATTTTATGAGCACCTTCACCGCTGCGGGCGCGGGAAGGTAGGCGCGTTCGTCTTGTGCGCCAGCTTTCGCAAACAGGAGAAATATTCCTGCCGCAATCGGCAAAAGACGGCGAACCATTGTAGACAGAATCATACTGGCGGGCATCTGCAATGACCCATCGAGACAATCATCCCCTGCCAATTAATCACGTTTCCTCAGATCTCAGCAATTTCAGGACGAATCAGGCCAGCCACGCGCAGAAATCCAGTTGACCAGACAGGATAGTCCGCCTATCTCTTCCGTCCCTCCCGGCCCTCACGCAATCAGCTGGCTGAGAGAGAGGGATTTGACTCCACAATTCAAGCATTTCCACGGATCATGGGCACTACAGCAGAAAGAAATAAGAACAGAACACGTCCACGCAAGCCCGCCGGGCCAAAGGGACGTCGCCAACGCGAGCAAAAGAAGCGTCTGATCGCTCTCGGAATGGATGAATCCACCGTGGCTAAAATGAATGCCCGCGATGTCCTGACCAAGCTGAAACACCCCGCGAAAGTCGCGAAAGAGTGCGCTGCTCAGACTTCCTGAGCCACTCACCTGATTTCCTTAACAGGAATTGATTTTTTAGTCGGATAGGGCGGTCACATGACCGCCCTTTTCGTATTTGCGCATGGATCAATGGCGGCGGCTATAGCGCCATAAGCGCCTGTTCAGCGACGGCAACCGTCGTGGCGATGTCTTCGGCTGAGTGCGCCACTGAGATGAATCCTGTCTCGTATGGAGACGGCGCAAAGTAGACGCCCTGGTCGAGACATGTGTGGAAGAACTTGGCGAATGCTGCCTTATCGACCCGCATGGCATCGTCGAGATTCTCGACAGCACCTTCGGCAAAGAACAGGCAGAACATGCTGCCGATGCGGTGAAAGGTCCAGGGCAGGCCAGCCTTTTCCAGTGCCCCGCGCATACCTGCCTCGAGCGCCGCGCCGCGTTCTTCAAGCTGGAGCCAGCCGTTGCGTTTCTCCATTTCCTTCAGCTGCGTCAGGCCAGCGGCCATCGCCAGCGGATTTCCAGAAAGTGTGCCAGCCTGATAAACCGGGCCATCAGGTGCCAGCATATCCATGATATCCGCGCGTCCACCGAACGCTCCTACCGGCAAACCACCGCCGATCACCTTGCCCAGCGCCGTCAGATCAGGCGTGATGCCAGTCAGCTCCTGCACGCCCCCCTTAGCCACCCGGAAGCCCGTCATGACTTCGTCGAAAATGAGCACCGTTCCATGTTTCTGTGTGATCTCACGCAGGAAGCTGAGGAATCCATCGACTTCGAAAAACAGTCCTGCATTGGCTGGGACGGGCTCCAGAATCACGGCTGCGATAGCGTTACCACTTTCGGCAAACACTTTTTCCACTGCCGCCCTATCATTGAAGGGCAGGGCTGTCGTCAGTTCTGCAAATGCTTTCGGCACGCCAGCGCTGTCTGGTTCGCCATGCGTCAAGGCACCACTGCCCGCAGCCACTAACAATGAATCAACGTGCCCGTGATAACATCCGGTAAACTTGATGATGCGATCGCGGCCAGTGAAGCCACGCGCTAGACGAATAGCGCTCATCGTTGCTTCAGTGCCACTGTTCACCATGCGCACTTTTTCTACAGAGGGCACCCAGTCGCAGATCAATCGCGCCATTTCGACTTCGTAGGCATTGGGAATGCCAAAGCTCACACCATCCTTCGCCGCCGTGTGCACTGCCCGGATAATACACTCCGGGGCATGCCCAAGAATCGCCGGCCCCCAGGTGCCAACGTAGTCGAGCAACTCATTGTCATCCACATCCCAGATGCGCGCCCCCTTTGCCCGACGCACGAAAAACGGCGTGCCATCGACATTTCGAAATGCCCGCACCGGCGAATTTACCCCGCCAGGGATTTTTTCACACGCTGCAGCATAGAGCTTATCGGAAATTTGTCGGTTCATGCCCTACCGATAGCAAAGCTCACGCAGATTGCCACAATCCGATAGCGATTGTTGATTCCCTATTGTCCAAGATCCTTCTGGTAGAGAGGAGATGGAGTTTTCTCAGATGTCAGGAAAAGCTGTGTGCCGTCGGCAGAGAAGCAGAGGGCTTCCGCCTGGTAGACGCCCGGTAGCGGGAGAAACTGCGGCTGGCGCCTGACTGCGACAGTCCAGCTTTCACCTGCGGCGCGGTGGTAAAGCAGGCACTCAGTATAAGTAAGAATGGCAAGGATGCTGCCGTCTGGCGAGATGTCTGCAGCAGTAGTGCTGACGCCGAAGATCCCGCGCTTGAGATTGATCATTGCACCGCTGTCTGGATAGTGATCAGGCTTTGCCAGGGTCGTGAGAAACACCGCTTCGACAGGTTTGGTCGCGCCCTTTTTCTGTAGTGGAATGGCAAACAGCAGGGTTTCGGCTTTTGACTTTGTGAGCACCAGGATGCTACCGCTGCGGGCGTCGAAAGCTGCGGCTTCGGAGTCGTAACGTTTGCCATCTGGATAGTGAAAGCGGATCGAGTGGTGCAGTGTCAGTGTTGATGCCGTCTCCTGGAAAAGGTGGATCACGCAGTCGCGGCGGCGCTTTTCATTATCTCCAATATCGGCGATCGCAACGAACTGCTGGCCTTCGCCAGTAACGATAGTCATCGCGTCCTCCCAATCGAGATTGTCCACCTGTGGCACGCGCACCGTTTGTAAAATGGCACCCGTCGCACTCTCGATTGCAAAAACATTTGCGCCTGCACCACCGTCGTTGTGTGTCCACAACACGCCAGGGCGGACACGCGAAGCAGCAAAACCGCTGGCCTCCTTCAGAGGCGGGTGCTTAAGAACGCTGGCTAGTGTCCAGCCGTTGGATTCGCCGGGAAACGTGGGAGCGACAGGAATCTGCTTTTCCTGTGCCGAAGCCACCCCCGGACTGACCATTATAATGATGCTGTAGACCAGCAGGAAACATCGCTGCCAACAACCAGGTTCGAAGACATTATCGGCTTCGCGTAAAGAGAGCGGTTCACATTCCATCAATTTTTTACCAGACGTTCCTGGTGACAGTGATTCAGCTGAGGGTATCAAACACTAAGGCATGGTCAACTTGTTCCCTCGCATGTTCCCAAAGAATTGCGGACTCAATGGTTTCTCCAATTCCCTATTTTCATAACCTTGTTCCTGTGACAGAGTAGTTCATGAACCGTGCGGCCATTGTTTACGCCCAACCCGTCTCGCTGGCGATGGAGCGCACCAAGCGGATCTTGTTCCAGCCGTTCTCGATTGCTAAGTGGTTTGCGCTAGGGTTCACCGCCTGGTTAGCACAATTGCTGGAGGGAGGATGTTCCATATCTTCCAATTTCAAAACGAATAATTTTGGCGGTGGTAATGGTAACGGAAATGGTGGCGGTGGTGATTTTTCATTCAATGGCTGGGAAGATGTTCGATTTCAGGCTGAGCGGGCGCTGGATTCGATCAGAGATCAATTGAGCTGGATCATCCCGGCAGTCATCATCCTGCTTGTAATTGCGATTGTCGTGGGACTGGCCATGCTCTGGGTCAGCTCACGCGGCAAGTTCATGTTCCTGGATAATGTGGCGCTTGATCAGTCACTTGTGAAACAACCGTGGCATCAATTCCGAATGCAGGGAAACTCGTTGTTCTGGTGGCGACTGTTATTCAATTGCTTTGTGATAGTTGGTTTTATGGTCCTCATCGGCGGCTCTGGCTTCGCCCTGGTCAGCACATTTGACGGGAACACGTTGATGCCCGGTTGGATCGCTGGTGCCGTCGCGGCGGTTACCGCCTGTGTGCTGGCTGGTATCGCCACAGTCTACATTGCCTTTCTTCTGGAAGACTTTGTAGTGCCCATAATGTACAAACATTCGCTCCCTATCCTCGCAGCCTGGAGACGCGTCATCGCCCTGCACAGCGACCGGCCTGGTGCCATTTTCCTCTACGCATTGTTCAGATTCGTTCTCGTCGTCGCCAGCTTCCTCCTGATCTTCATTCTCGTCATCGGCACCTGCTGCATTGGCGGCATTCTTTTTGCGGTCCCTTACATCGGGGTCGTTGCATTCTTGCCCATTTACGTATTCTTCCGCGCGCTCTCACTCGAATTCCTCAGGCAGTTCGGACCAGACTACGACGTTTGGGAGGGAACCGATAGTGGCCCGCTCAACTCACCGTCATTGCCTTAAAGAATTTGCGAGACTGGGAGAAGCAACGCACCAGACCAAAACGAATCTACGCCATGGGGTAGCCACCGCTATTTGGCCTGCGCTCTTCGTAGAATGTGTAGCGGCATTCAGCTTTGTTTGATCTCAGGGTGCGACCAAACGCAGATTTGTTGCTCCGTAGTTCAATTGCAATGTGATCCCTCCTTGATTCAATCCATTCTTGGTTGAAAAATCTCCGCTGACTGAACCGAAATTCATGATTTCAAATTCATTTCCGGAAGTGGGTGAAAAGCCTCCTGCTACCCTGACGTCGATCGTGCCATCAAGCGTGAGCGCCGAGCTTGAAGTGAGTTTTCCAAATTCATTTGCTAAAGCCGTTCGTGAGCACCATGAAACACCCCATCATAATCAGAAGTGTAGTCGTCCTATTGCTCACAGCTATCCTCACGGCGGGCGCTGCTCTCATGATTGGGCCGCAGGTAATGATTATCGTGCCGACGGCGATTGTGGCAGGAATTGTCTTTGCTGTCCGGCGCTCTTTCCTGTCACTGGTCTGCTTTGGCTACCCCTTCACTTTTGGTATTGTCTCAGCGCTGATCGGTTGCGCCGAGATTGACGATTACGTTCGGACTACCGCTTTTGCGATTTCGGTTGTCATCGGAATGGTGGGAGTTGGTCTGATCGCGACGGGCCTTTGGAAGCACTTGCGGCAAGAACCACCGGAATAGCGTTGCTGGTAAATCAATACGCCACTTTAAACGTCGGGCTTTCCTCAGGGCGCATTTTGCGTCGGTCGTAAAGCCGCGTGGTCGAAATACTGCAATGCCCCAGCCACTCCTGCACCTTGGCAATATCGGCCTCATGCTCGAGCGCGTTGGTTGCCGCCGTCGCCCTGAGCCCGTGCGGACACACGCAGCGCGGATCAATCCCGATGTCTAGCGCGTAGCGCTTCACAATGTCCTTGTAGACCGCGTTCGTGCTGAGCGGCTTCGCAAGCTCACCTTGCACCGGATTCTTCACCGGACGAAACAGCGCACCTTCGATGTCTTCACGATGCCCGGCCATGCCCAGGTATTCTTCAATCGTTTGCAGTGTGTGCGGATGAATGGGCACGTAGCGCAGCTTTGAACGTTTGCCGGACACCACAAAGTGGGGGACACCTCGGCGTGCCTCGAGGTCTTTCACGCGCAGCTTGCAGAGTTCATCACGGCGAAGCCCATGGTAGAGGAGCACCGATAGAACAGCGCGATCACGCTTACCTTTGAGCGTGTCCTCTGCAGGTGCCTCGAGGAGCGCTGCCGCCTGGTCGTCTCCGACGGCAGCCGTCTTGCCTTCGTTGGTTCCTTCGCTCGGTCGTTTCACACCGAGGGATGGATTGTAGGTAACGGCGTTGGCCTCGCACAAAAAATCAAACAGCGACGATAGCGCAGACAACTTCCTGCGGATCGTTGCCGGGGCCAGTTCTCGAACCTCGAGAGATTTGCGCCAGGCGATCAGGTGCGACCTGGTCACGATGCGAAACTCCTCAGCAACCCTGATCCCCACAAAGGTCATGAAGTCTTTGAGGTCGGCCTGGTAGGCGCGGCGTGTGTTTGGGTTCTCGATGTTGGCGAACCATTCCACCTCCGGAGGCACATCGGCGAGCGTCCGAAATTCTTCAGCGGTGAGCATTCCGCCCGCGTCGGCAACCGCGACCGTTTCAGTGGTCGTCGTCTTCGCCAAATCGGAACCTGTTTTCTGCTTCGCCATCCCCAGCATTCTAGTTATGATAAAATTATCAATACTAAAAGAGGAATAATTTGCTAGCTGATCATCGTAACAGATGCGAGTGTAGAGACACGTGAGAGATGAACTACCCAACCCTGTCCGTGCCGTTTGTTCGCAGAATGCGGAACAAATGATCGCATGGTATTTCCAGCCTACTGCTGATGAATTACAGCGCCTCGGCGCCTACTATCCAGACGGGAACACAGATGAAGCGTGCCAGGCCTTCACTCAAGAGGTCAATGTTCATAACACCACCGTAAGGCTAGCATACCGCAACGTCGTCATGTGCGTGAAGGCTACGACTGATCTCGATGAGATTGCCAAGACATGGACGGTGCTGATTTCGTGTATTGATAGGAGCTTGGATATTGTGAGCGAACTGAAGAAGCGTTTCCCTTATTGTGGCACTCCGGAACTGCACAATAACCTTCTTGATTATCGTGCTGCAGCAAAGAAGCGCCGCGACTACGCCAAAGAGGAGCAAGAAGCGCTTGCCCAAGACTTTCCCGAAAAGTTGATAGCGTCCGTTTAATGGAAGAGATCGTCTCGCTACAGAAGCTCAAGGAACTTGCAGTGCTGTTTGATCATTCTGTTAACGCACTCGATCCGGAATCACCGCAGGCCAAGGAGGCTGAAGTCCACTTTGATCGCAAGATTGAGGAGTTACACACAGGAGTTCCCCCTCAGATACCACTGGCAACATTTAGGGCGCGAGTTCGATTTCGTTGCAGACAGTTCCTCAACAAGGACGACAACTAAGGCCATCCGACTGCTTGTTGCTCGCTCCGATATGAGCACCTCAGCGTCCTGTGTCGCTGTTCTTTTTCAGGCTCAGAAAATGGGGCTCACGTTCAAGCAGGTTCCGTCTTCATCTCTTTTCCCGACCGCTCCTACGGAACACGGTTTCCATACTGCCTCTTATCACATCCAACAAATGAACAGGGACATGGAACCCAACACCGGAAATTGCACCGATCTTGAGGTTGAGCATAAAGCACTGTTCGGGGGCACAAATTTCATGCATATTGGGCGCTCGTGAACTTGGAATAGCTTAAGAACTGTTCTGCGATAGCAGCTTCCGACCTGCACCGCCCAAGAATGAAGAACCGCAACATTCATATCATATATTGCTCCTTACTTGTGCTGTCGATCGGAGTTCACTTTTTCGACCTTTCGTCTGATCCTCACTCCGCTGCTGAATTGGCATCCGACCGAGAAGATGGTGAAAAAGTGATGCCAGCTCTTCTTGGGACTAACGCCAGTCCGGTCAACGCAGAACCCAGAGTGATGCCCGACTCAGAACGAAGCGTCGTAGACGAAGCTAGTGGCGAAGGGCGACGTAAACGGCCACCGGAACAAGAACAGGACACTCCCCGAGTAGACGCCGCCGCGATTCTAACTTCCATTGGTTCGAGGCTCGAGAGTCTCGCCTTTCTGAAGACTATCGACTCTGAACTAAGTGATGATGACATAGGGGATATTCGCGATCGATTTCTGTCACTAGGTAGGAACGTGCTCGATATTGCCCAATCAAAGGTTACCGTGGATCCCCTCAGGCAGGATGAAGAAGAAGGTGTCTCTGCATTTCGACTCCCTAGATTTGAAGAAGGAATGGAGTTGTACAGCGCCTTTGCTTCCGGGATTGAGAGTCGCTACGGCTCGAATATTTGGGATGTCCTAAATGATAGATTCGTCAACCATGTTGCCTTTGGGCAGTACGGGAAGAAGGAAGTGCTCGCCCAATTCCAAGAGGATGATCTGGGTCGAATGAACTGGAAGGTCATCTTTTTGGGGCCCACTGGAGATGTGGAAACCGAATACGCCGGCCAAGTGAAGAACGCATGGGTTAAAAGGGTAGGACCGCTATTTATATATGAAGAAGAATAGGGTCTAACTCCTCACAGGTAACTAAAGTTCCATAGACGGGTCTATCGCTCCAAAAGTGCCCGATGTATCACAGGCCTCAATGGGTTCCGAGGACACTCAGTGCGGGTCGGATTTCACCGTGAATGCCGTCAAAGAGCCCTCTGAAATCGATGGAGAGGCGGGTTTGATCCGACCAGAAGGCCATGACACGTCAGCCCGGAGCGCACCACGGGAAAGCGAATTGAGAGCCTCCCATAACCGTCAACTTTCCGGCCACAAAATCCTGGGAAGAAAAATCAGGCAAAATCACTGAGCTTACGCTGCTTCTGAAAATCACCGTGATACATCGAGTACCTTTGGTGAGAAACACCCTGATCCGCACCGCAGCTAGGGCACAATTGATAAGAATCCGCCGCATTGCTTCAGCAGCTGACCCGAAGAAGTGAGCCCTGCTGTTCCAAGTGGACTCTGCCCCGAGGCGGAGAAACGCCTCATGCACGAGCGCTGTAGGCCGTAATGTCTGACCCGGCTTTTCAAACGACATTCGGCTCGCCGCCAGCTTGCGTAATTCTTATGATAGATCGAGTGCGATCGAGTCAGGAATCAAGAAGTGGGCATTGACGATCCTGAATTGCTTTCAGCGTTCAATAAGACGCAGCCTGAAATAGCGACTGGAGTTATCAATTTGAGCAAGGGCAACACGAGCGGTGACCGTTTCCCACATACTTCCTGGGCCTTGAAGGGAGTCCACTGGTAGCGAAACGGGGACATTGTTCCAGTCGCCCTGAAGCGAGGAACTTGCTTCAAGAATGTAATCAAAGTGTTCGTTTCCGCCGGGGGCGAAAGCTTGATAACGGAACTCAATAACAGTCGTGTTCTCAAAAACTGCGGAACTGATTTCCAGCAGAGCTGTTCCAGCCGCTAGCGCAACGATTGACCGTGGATCGTACTGCACAACCAATTCGGGTGACGGTGTGCGAGCCGCTTCTCTGGTTCCATTTCCTGTGATGATAAAGGCGATTGCGTTGCCTGCTTTCCACT
>JBNMNB010000067.1:0-32096 GCA_051270635.1 Verrucomicrobiales bacterium
CGAAGACGGCCCGAACAATCGGGGCTTTGACGAATCATTCATCACGCCAAACTGCCCCACAACAGATCCACTCTACATTTACATCGAGAACGGCATGGTGCCCACTCCTGCCAGCCAGAGACACCAGAGGGACAATCTGCCCAATCCCGGCGGGAAATGGAGATGGGACAATGATGAGGGTTGGATGGATCCGGATTATCGATTCGTAGACGCCGATCTGCTGTTCTATGACAAGACTCTGGAGTTCATTACCCAGCACAGAGAGCAATCTCCCGACAAACCATTTTTCGCGGTGTTTTCGACCCAAATCTCTCACGCCCCGGTTCTGCCTGGTCCCGAGTTCAGTGGCAAAACGAGTGGTGGGCCACGGGGTGATTTCATCCATCAACTGGATGTCCTATCCGGGCGGCTTCTCGATGCCATCGATCGCCTTGGCATTGATGACAACACGCTGATCATTTTCAATTCTGACAACGGGCCGGAGACGGTTCACACCGACTGGATGCGCGAAGATCACGATCACGATGCAGCAGGCGGCTATCGCGGAGTGAAGCGCGATGGATGGGAAGGCGGGCACCGTGTTCCGTTCATCGCCCGCTGGCCCAGCCGGATTCCGGCGAATCAAGTATCAAGTCAAATGACGAACACCACTGACATATTTGCTACTCTGGCATCAGTGGCAGGTTATCAAGTTCCCGATGATGTGGCAGTGGACAGTTTTGACATGTTGCCAGCCATGTTGGGAACGCAAGATGAAGCGAAACCGATCCGCCCACACATGTTAACTCAAAGCTTTCGAGCCCAGTTTCAAATTCGACAGGGATCCTGGAAGTACCTCGATCACATGGGCTCTGGAGGAAATGACTACAGCAAGGGCATCCTCAAGAAGTATGCCTTGCCAGAATCCGCTCCCGAAGCGACCGGCCAACTCTTCAATCTGGCAGTGGATCCCGGCGAAACCACCAATCTGTTCTTTGCCGAATCGGTTAAACGTCAGGAAATGCAAGCGCTACTGAAACAACTGACAGGTAGCGACAAAAGTCGCAGTGCGCCAACAGATCGAAGCCCCATCGGCATTGAGAACATTCCAAAAATAAAGTAAAGAAGGCTGGCTGAAATGAAATCCTCGCATCATCTCACCTGGTGCTGATCGAAGATCAACGCCCCAACAATGCAACCAATGAAAAATCGCTACCAATTTTTCGCCGTATTGTTGGCAGCCTTCATTGCTGGAATCGTGACCCGTTCACTTTGGCCGAGTGTGAAGAAGCCACTTGTCGCTACTATGGTCAGAAGCACATCACCCCTGACTGAGCAAAGCATTTCCAATCCAATCGAGGTGAATCATCGTCCGCCATCACTTACCAAGAAATCAGAGACGAAGTCAGGTGAATTGTTGAGAATCACCCCCAAAGTGATTGATGCAATTTTATCAGGAGTGAAAATTTCGAAACGCAGACTGTCGCAAATGGACGTGACGGACGACGAAATTGCATCGATAGAGAAGATTCAGATGATCGAGATGGCGGCATTCAAGCTGATAGAAAAAGAACACGCTGAAATCGTGACGGATGACCGTGGTAGCTTTATTGCTATTAGCGCGTTCCCGTATGAACGGCGCAAGTGGCTTGAGGGAATGGAAGCACGTCTACGTGAACTTCTTGGTGACGATTCGTGCTGCGATCGTTGCACGAATGATAGCGTTTACGGACAACGATGAAGCGACAGGACTTTTCCGCCGGGAGATCTTCATCAGCGAACATCAGGACGGGAGAACGAGAGTGGAGGAACGCACTTTCAACGATGAGGGGCAACACACCGATAGTGATTTTGATCTCGTGGGACCGCAGAGCCAGAACCGATGGGGGCATCTTCTCAATCTTACCAATGACGGGTAGACAGCACGTGACGGCTTTACTAAGCTCTTCAAGCATGCTGGCAACTTCAGAACTGGAAGAATCACGGGGAACAAAGGGCGCGCACTGCGTGGCAACAGCAGCGGAGCAGAACTTGCATTGCTCTGCTAGATACACAATAATCACGTAACTTTTGAATTCAGATCTATGTCGGACACCAGCCATACACCAGGCGAAACACACGAAGTCCTCTGGGGCCATACACCCCATTCTCACTCCCTCTCTGCTGTCGAAGGCCGCGTTGACTACCTTGAACACCGAGTCGAAAAACTGACCCTGATCAACAAGGCCCTCTGGGAAATCCTTCAAGATCGACTCAACGTCGATAAGGATTTGCTGGTCGCAAAAGTGGCGGAAATCGACCTGCGCGATGGCCATGGCGACCATCAGATACGGCCCGAACCCATTTCGTGCCCGAGTTGCGGCAGAAAAACAAGCCGCCAGCGCGCTCGCTGCGTCTATTGCGCGGCGGAAATGCCTGCGGATCTATTCACAGGCCCATAACCCCCCACTACAAAAGCGACCACTTCCATGAATGCATCAAGCATCAAGAGAATTCTGATTCCTCTCGACTTATCGTCGTTTTCTACCAGCGCGACACGTGCAGCCTGCGCGATTGCGCAACATCACGCAGCAAGTGTAGATGGCCTGGTAGTGCTCGACCTTCCGGAGATCATTGGTCAAGATGTTCCCTATCATGCGTGGATGCAACCGGATGCGCTGGTGAAGAATGCTGCACGAGCAAAGGAGGCGAAGAAACGCATCAGCGAAGCACTTGCGCGATTCAAAGAGGTCTGTGAATCCGAGAACGTCTCCCATTTTGAAGCGGCAAAGCAAGGTGTCCCGGCCGATCGTATCCTGGAGTCGGCATCATTCCACGATCTAGTCGTCATTGGTCTGCGGACATTCTTTCACTTCGAAACCGACGACTCCGCGGGCGACACTCTAGAAGAAATTCTTCGCGCACCGCAGACTCCCATTCTTGCAGTGCCGGAATCCAGTCCGAATGACTGGCGAAGAGTGTTGATAGCCTTCGACGGCAGTCCCAGTGCATGCAAGGCGCTCAAGGAATTCGCCCGTCTCGCTCAGGCCTACGAAATGGACATCACTCTTCTGATGTCCGCAAAGGACAAAGCCATTGCGGAGACCTGCACGGAGGCAGCGCGAGAATATCTGCTGGCTCACGGTTTGAAACAAATTGAAACCGTAGTAAGCGACGACGATATCCTCGAGCTGCTCCACGCTAAGTACCTGAACACCTTCGATCTCATCGTGTCAGGAAGCCATTCTCGTAAATACCTCAAGGATTTTTTCGTCGGCAGCGTCGCCCGTAAGTTGATCGATCACGGTGAGACGGCCTTGCTTTTGAGTTGATCAGTTTTGCCAGCGAATCGGAGGATTCCTTGATCGCCAGAGAAACTGACTATTTGAAAAGCAGAGGGGCTAGATCCCGTAAATTTTTGCGCCAGACTTTCCACGTGTGGCCGCCAGGTGCTTCACTGTATTTGTATTTAATTCCAGCTGCATCAGATAGCTTCTGCGTTTCCATTCCGTTGTCATACGCAAGATCTTCTGCACCGCCCTGCGTAAAGTACAGCAACTTTACACAGTCATTAGATCCTCTGTAAAGACCGGCACGCGCTCCAATGGCTTGTCGGTCTCAATAGTGCCATTGGGCATCACTACGATCATGGGTTTGATCCGCCCTTCTGCCAGGAGGTTATCTAAAATATTCCCAGCACAGCCCACGGTGGGCCATGCAGTATCGGTATCGCCCCCACCATGAATCAAGTACAACACCGGCAAAGGTTCTCTTGATTTCTCAACCCCTGAAGGAGTCCATACGTGTAACCGTCGCGTTCGTTTCAAAGTTTCAGAATAGTAATGGCGTTCAGCGATGGCTCCATGCGGAACATTTTCCTTCATGGCAAAAAATTCGACTCCTGAAGTCATCATGAAGACGGCCGTATTCTCCCTGGTTGACGGCGCCATGGGATCAAACACTTCCACGCCATCAACCACAAAACGATAGCGATACGCACCAGACTGAACATCAGTCCAAATTCCCTCCCACACACCACTACGGTCCTTTTTAAACTCAATGTTGTCCCATCGATCATCAGAACGAAGAGCTACTTTCCTGGCCGCTGGCGCATGAATTCGAAATGCTACCTGACTACCTGGAAGCACTTCCGTGGAGATGAGCGAAACCTTAGGCTTAGGGCTTGGCTTCTTTGGAGCTTGAAGTTTGTAGTTCTTTCGATCGAATCCCGGATAGGTCTTTTCCAACTGTTCCGTCAGTTCAGACCGTGGCTGGCAACGCCTTGAAGATTCTGGCACTGGTATTTTTCGTTGGGTTGTCGAGTCCGCCAAATTTGGAATCGCCGGGCATGACTTGGCTGTCCCAGCCAGCAAGGTCAGAGGGCTTCACTCCAGCTCGAAAGAACGCTCCCGTGGTGTAGGGGCTCGGCTTAAAATCACCAACGATGCTGACATTGAGATCTGCTTGGATTTTGTCATCCATGCCGCTGGCCCAGAAGCAGGAGTTCACAAGAAATCGGCGCGCATTTTCATCGAGGATGTCTTCCGACGCACCGAAGGATGTGTAGACAACCCTGGCATCTTTTCTGGTTTCAGATGGGGCAATATAGAAGTCGCGCGTCCATCCTGCATTCACCGCAGGGCTCTCTGTGTGGAAGTCATCGCTTGGCCAAAAAGTATTGAGCACCTGCACGTCAAGTAACCGAGTCGCCCCAACGGGTGGTTGCGATTTGTAGGCACCTGAATAGGCGTGCATCGGTCGTACTCCTGCCAGAATGGGATGGCTAGCCCCGGCGGCGGGCGTGATGCGGCAACCCAATTTATGATTCGTGCCATAGTGACTCTGCCCTCGCTCTTTGTGCCAGGTGTTGCCGAAGATTTGTTCGCCAAGCCCTCCGCGGTAATCCTCACCTTTGTAGTTAAAATTCAGCTTCGCCCATTTGCCTGCCTGTCCATTGAAGCAATGCGTCGATGTGCGGATGCCGACAACAGGGCCACCGCGCTCAAAGTAATCGACCAGAAGGTCAACCTGCCCGTCCGGAAGATTCATGAACCGAGTGAAGAAGACGAGAAGATCTGCGTCATTCAGGGCCTCCATATCAGGAATGCCCGCATCGCCCGCTTTGATGAATCCTTTCTTGTCGACGCCAAAGAGCACTGTGCAACGGAAGCCGTGGTGCTTCGCTAGAATCTTGGCGATGAGTGGGCAAGTTTCTTCTGAAAGGTATTCGTGATCGTTGGCGATGAACACGATGTGCTTCCCCTTCCCAGCTCCGGAGGTTCCTTCGAAAGTGAGAGGAGCCGCGGCTGAAATGCAGGCCGAAAGGGCAAGAAGGATGAGCGATCTGATTAGCATTAGATGTAGTATTTAAGTTTTGTAGGAATGCGTTTTCTCATCGTGACTTGACTATCGATACATCCAGCTTCCACAGAATATGCCACATTGTGTTGATGGAATTCGGTGACAAAGTCAAACTCTGAGAGAGTTTCTCATCTGCAATCAGATCCGAATGAATATCTTTTTCCGGTAGAGCGCATACAGGATGACCCATTGGATCAGTACTAGCCCTGACGACAGAATAAGCTGTTGGATTGTGTCGTCCTTAAACAGATTTGCGAAGCCTTTGAAGAAAAAATCCCGGCTATCATGGAGCGGCAGATACCATTGTGCAGCGTAGACGGTGATGGCATTCATCCCGATTGGAACAAAGACCCAGCCGAGCCATTTCAGCTTCCACACATCGATCACAGAATAAAAGAGCGCCAGCAGAAGCAGCGACCATCCCGCCGACCAGAGAACATAGGACGACGACCAGAGGCCTTTGATAATCGGAAAAGAAAGACTCCAGAGCCACCCCAGAAGCAAGCACGCCACGCCGGCAGTCAGCAGTTCAGCACCACAGCGCAATTCAGGTTGTTTGAACAATTTGATACGCTGTCCAACGAGACCACCAAGCATGCCGAGCATACCACCGGCAAAGACTCGAATAGTGCCTTCAGGATCAGATTTTCCCCATGCCAGATTCGTTTTGATCAGGCTCCGGTCTAACCAGGCCGCGAGATTGTTCAGCCGCGTGATTTCTTCGCCCTTTCCTGGATACGGCAGGTAGAACATCGCCAGATGGTAGGCCAGTAGCACGCCGAAGAAAATTACCACCCGATACTTCCAGCTTTCCACATGCAGGTTGATGCTTGCTCCGATCATATAACTCATCCCGATCATCCACAGCACCTGATAGAGGCGGATCGCCTCCCACTGGAATTTGAGAAGACTGAAGCTGACACCAATCATCACGATGATGAGTGATCGCATGATGATCTGAATTTGCAGTTGTTTGACCGGCACGCCTTTCGCCTTCTTCGAAAGGATCGAATAGGGAACGGTCACCCCTGAAATGAAGACGAAGAGAGGAAAGATCAGATCAAGGAAGTGAAATCCCTCCCAATTTACATGCGTCATCTGCGAAGCTAACCCGCTCACCCAGCTTTCAGGCAACCCCAGCACTTTCACTAGAGCCACTACCATCCCTGATCCCCCAATGATCCAAAACATGTCAAAACCGCGCAGCGCATCAAGCGACACCAGTCGGGCATTTTTCGATTCAGTGCTTGTGGTGCCCTGCTCTGAATAAAGCTCTTCCTCCATGGTCGTAAATCACTTCGTTAGTAACAATTCGCCGAGTGAGAGACGGACAATCAATCTCTTAAGAAAGCATCGACGTGTTATATCAGAGGAAGTGAATCGGTTTTTCATGAGTCGATTGTTTAGGAGGGCGACAGGAGGAGGGCGCGAGCACCTTTGCCGGATCGTCGGTCAGTTCGCATCAATTGACCATCTTGTTGTTGGTGAATTTCAGCCAACCGATGCCGACATAGAAGTGGATGGGGCTCTTTGAACTAGGGTGTCTCAATAGGGCAGAGAATGACTTGAATTGAGCCGCGATCGAATGAATGATTCTTTAGAACGAGCCCACACGATGCCTGAAGAACACCTCAGCGAAGTCCAACGACAGAACATCATCAACTGCGTCCGTTCGGGCCGCAAGATTGAGGCGATCAAGATTTATAGAGAAGCCACTGGAGCCAATCTCGCTGAGTCAAAGCAAGTGATCGAGACGCTCGCCGCCAGGATCAGCGAGAATGCGCCGTCACTCGCCAATAGTGGCGAGAACGAAGTCGCTGCTCTCCTTTCCCAGGGAAACAAGATCGCGGCCATCAAACTCTATCGCAAAAATACCGGCGCTGGTCTCAAAGAAGCAAAGGACAAAGTCGAAGCTCTGGCCAAATCTCTCGACATTGCTCAACCACCGACAACATCGAGAAAGGCATCAGGGTGTGGAACCTCCGTTTTCATGTCGATAGCCTTTGTCGCCCTTGTTTCCGCCATTCTCTGGAATTTGTAGTAGGAAACGGTGTCGAGAAATCGAAAACGAGAAGAGACGCAATATCTTCGACATATCGGCATCAATTTCGAACAATAGTTATCGCAGGCGATGCGGCCAGGCACTATGCAGAGATTGCATCATTCAACCATGCGAACTCTATGGCTTTCGATTTTATTTTCATGCTGACAGCAAATGACAGCACTATTCCAGACGCTCGATCTCGGCTTGAGGAAGTGCTCGCTGGTGGCGCCCGCCACATTGGATTCAAAGACGTCGGGCTGCCACTGGGTGAACTCAAGGAACTCGCTAAAGAGATTCGCGCCGCCGGGGGACGTGCCTATCTCGAAGTCGTGAGCCTTGATGAAGAGAGTGAACTGCGCTCCGCAAAGGCAGCGATTGATCTTGAGGTCGATTGCCTACTAGGTGGCACGAGAGCAAGTCTGGTCGCTCCCCTGCTCCGCCACCACCCCGTGCGTTACTATCCTTTCCCGGGCGAAATCGTCGGCCATCCCAGTGTCCTTGCAGGCACCATTGACGAAATTGCCGAAAGCGCGAAACGCCTCACCGATCTCGAGTCTGTGCACGGCCTCGATTTGCTTGCCTACCGATACCAAGGCGACGTGCAGGAACTGATGCAAGCAGTCTGCAAGACCACCGATAAGCCCGTCATCATGGCAGGCAGCATTGATCAAGAGGAACGGATCTTTGCCGCGGCCGAAGCAGGCGCGGCCGGGTTTACAGTTGGTACCGCAGCACTTGATGAAGTATTCCCAGCTTCAATTGAAGGCCTCGTCGCCCAGGTGCAATCTATTCTCGCCATGACTGGGCTGGCGCGTCAACGGTCATCGGCACCAAAACGGATTGCCATTGTCGCCCACAACAACAGGAAGTCGCATCTCGAAGCCTGGGTGAAACGACATTCAGTGACTCTCCGCCGGCACAAAATCATCTGCACCGGCGGCACCGGAAATTTATTGAACGAGACTGGCCTGGGTCTGTCGATCCACCGTCTTCAGCGAGGCTCCCACGGGGGCGATCAACAACTCGGCGCACTGGTTGCTACTGGCGAACTGGACGCTGTCATTTTCTTCGCAGATCCACACGGCCCGAACGCATCTGATGTCGATCTGCTCGCCCTCCTCCGCCTGGCCATTCTGCATGACACACCCATCGCCTGCAGCCCGGCAGCAGCCGACATGATTGTCTCCTCCAGCCTATAGCGAACAGCGATCTTCTCGCTTGTTTTCTTTACACGAGTGGAGAATAGACCAATTTCGCAATCTCTCGCACCGTCACGGGCTGTCCGCACGTATTCATGATTACCCGGTAGTGGCGGGGAACTTTTTGAGATATGGAACAAGCTACCCTAACGACAGGCCCACTCTCCAGGCACATCCGCAACATTGCTCTCCCAATGAGCATCGGGTTCTTTTTTAACACCATGTATAACGTGGTGGATTCTTTCTATGCAGGAAGAGTTTCGACATCTGCACTCGCTGCGATGGCATTGTCGTTCCCGGTATTCTTTATCATTATCGCGATGAGCGAAGGCATCGCCCGTGGGACTTCCGCACTTGTCGCCAATGCCATTGGCGCAAATGACAAGAGCAAGGAAGAGGCACTTTCGGGACAAGTGCTCTCACTCGGACTTCTCTGTGCGATCGGCCTCACCATTGTTGGTCTTCTATCAGCGGAACCTCTCTTCCGGTTGCTTGGGGCCACTGGTTCCTACCTTGAACTGGCCACTGGATACATTCATCCGTTGTTCTGGGGCGCAGTGTTTTTCCTTCTCAGCAGCATGAGCAACGCTCTCCTGCTCGCCCACGGTGACAGCAAGACTTTTGGACAAGTGTTAGTCGCTGGATTTTTCCTCAACTTGCTTCTCGACCCCTGGTTTCTCTACGGAGGATTCGGCCTGCCCGCAATGGGCGTGCCAGGAATCGCTATCGCAACCGTGCTCATTCAGGCACTCGGTGGCATCTACCTGTTCTTCACAGTAGTGCGCCGAGGCTACATCACGATGGATTGTGCAAAACACTTCATTCCGAACTTCAAAATCTACGGCGAAATCCTCCGTCAGGGAATCCCTACCAGCTTTAACATGATGTCGATTGCTCTCGGCTTCTTTGTGACGACCTACTACTTAAAATTCTATGGCGAGGCATCGGTGGCGGCATTCGGAGTGGGCACTAGAATCGAACAAATCGCATTGCTACCTGCGATAGGAATCGGCGCAGCGATTGTGTCAATCGTTGGTCAGAATAACGGAGCGGGAAAGATTGATCGCGTGCGCGAGTGTGTGCAACTCTGCGTAAAATACGGATTCATCCTCATCACCACCGCATCTGTCCTGCTCTTTGTTTTTGCGACTCCTCTGGTGCGAATGTTTACAAGTGACTCCGAAGTGATCGGAATCGGAACCACTTACGTTCGCATCGTCACCTTTATCCAGTGGGCCTACGTCATGTCTTTTATTTATATTGGTTTCCTCCAGGCAGTGAAGCGCCCAATGTATGGATTTATCGAGGCAGTGATACGAAAGATCATTCTTCCGCTCGCAGTTTTCTATCTGCTGGTGCGTGTCCTTGAAGTTGGCCTGGTTGGCTTCTGGTGGGGGATGGTCGGCATCAATATTGCGATGGCAATTGTGACCATTCTATACGCGCAATCGGTCATGAGAAAGATCACGGCAACTCCCTCGGCAACATCCTATAAATAGCCGTCGACTGCGGCAACATTGCTCTTCCTTCATTTCACTATGTCTACATTCAAAGCTATTCTCATCTCTCGCGACGCAGACAAAAATCAGTCCGTTGAAGTAACAGAGCTGACCGATGAAGATCTGATGGATGGTGACGTAACGGTTGCCATCGAAAAGACCACCGTCAATTACAAGGATGGCCTGGCCATTACTGGAAAATCTCCCGTAGTCCGCCACTGGCCCATGGTGCCAGGCATTGACTTTGCCGGTAAAGTGACGGCATCAGATCATGCAGGATTCTCTGTTGGCGATGACGTCATTCTCAACGGTTTCGGCATCGGCGAGACTCATTGGGGTGCCTATGCGCAAAGGGCGAGAGTTAATGGTGACTGGCTGATAAAACGTCCTGCCGGAATTTCAGCCAGACAGGCCATGTCCATTGGAACGGCAGGCTACACCGCCATGCTTTGCGTGATGGCTCTTGAGCGCCACAACATCACTCCGGAAGCCGGGCCTGTTGTTGTCACGGGCGCCAATGGTGGCGTCGGCTCTGTAGCGATCGCGTTGCTTTCCAAGCTCGGCTACGAAGTGGTCGCTTCGACCGGTCGTGTGGAAGAAACGGACTTCCTGAAAAGCCTCGGTGCCAGCGAGGTTATTGACCGCAATGATTTGCTGGAGGCAGGCAAACCGCTGGGCAAGGAACGTTGGGCCGGGGGCATTGATGTTGCCGGCTCCCACATTCTCGCAAACGTGCTGGCCCAGACCAACTACGGTGGCGCGGTTGCCGCCTGTGGATTAGCCCAGGGAATTGATCTCCCGACATCGGTCATGCCATTCATTTTGCGCGGAGTCAGCCTGCTGGGCATCGACAGTGTGCATGCGCCAATTGCCGTTCGCGAGGAAGCATGGAACCGCTTGGCCAACGACCTGGACATGACGAAACTCGAAAGCCTGACCACCGAAATCGGTTTCGACGATCTCATCAGCACAGCCAACGACATCATCGCAGGAAAAATTCGCGGCCGTGTCGTGGCAACCGTTTAGCCTAAATGGGCGATCTCAATTTCAACGGTTCCAACTCCATGAAAGCGAGTGAGATCAAAGCCGGGGCGTTAAGCCTTGGCCACCTGGTCGAACACGAGTACAGAACGGCGTAATATTGTTAATAAATAGTAAATAGAGTGGCTGCAATTTTTCGATTGCTTGGTTGTGGGATGCGATAGCTCTACCGCTCTGTGGTAGCCGCCGCCCTCTGCGGGCAGTGGGTTATCTGGTGTCCTGATAATAATTCTCGGCCCCTCACTCCGCGCTCCTTCGTCGCCTTCCGAAAGCAGCCGAGGTTGCCGCAGTCCACTGCATTTTTCCAACGAACTTCCGCCGCCCATTACTGGATCGGCTGCCTGTCGGATTTTGCACAACTGGTCGCATGGTCGCAACGCGACCGCTCAATCTCAGGCGGGTGCTTCAGCCCCCGTTCCCCAAAGGAGAAAAACTGTTCGTCGCGATGCGACGATTCAATTCCGCTTAGCCAGTGTTGTGAAGTTGTGAATTCGAGCGTGATCAATCGTTGGAATACGCGATCTCACTTGCCCGATTGAACCGTCGCATCGCGACGGGATAATGACCGGGATGCGGGCCGGGCGCTGAAGCTGCCCGGCTAATGGTGAACTGTCGCTTCACGACAGAGAATCACGCTCTCTCGTTGTGGCCGGGGACTACCAGGCAGGCACTTACCCACTAGGGCGTTTCATCGATCTCGTCCCAGGTATCCAGAAGCGCTTTCCAGACTGCTGGATTGTCCGAAGTGTAATCCCCCGATTTGCGTGCCAACGTCTGCAGTTCAAGCGTTAGTTGAGCATACCAGTTTTTCGATTCGCCATTTTTTCCGGGCGTTCTCGATAATGAAAAATCGCGTCCCATACCATTGCGCTGTTTCTGCAATCCAATTCCTATGCACCGTCCACTTCAAAATGGCTCAGGGCCTGCTCGAAGAGTTCTCCGAACAGACCCTGGCCAGGTAATTTTGAAGGAATAACGGTTTCTGCTGAAATCAATCAGCGAGGTCGAATCGGTCGAGATTCATGACCTTGTCCCAGGCAGCGACGAAGTCAGTGACGAACTTCTGCTCGGCGTCGCCGCTGGCATAGGCTTCGGCGATGGCGCGCAGCTGTGAGTTGGAACCGAACACGAGATCGACTGAGCTGGCAGTCCATTTGGCCTCGCCAGTGGTGCGGTCTTTGCCTTCGTAAAAGTGCTCGCACATAGGCGACACATTCCACTTGGTGCTCATGTCGAGCAGGTTGACAAAGAAGTCATTGCTCAACGTTCCAGGTCGCTTGGTGAAGACACCGAGATCGGGGAACCCGACGTTGGTATTCAGCACGCGCATGCCGCCAACAAGGACAGTCATCTCTGGTGCGCTGAGCGTGAGCAGCTGAGCGCGATCGATCAGCGTCTCTGGCGCTGGACGGTCGAGCTCTTTGCCCAGGAAGTTACGGAATCCGTCTTCCTTTGGCTCAAGATGGGCAACAGAGTCGACTTCGGTCATCTCCTGTGTTGCATCTGTGCGTCCTGGAGTAAATGGAACCGTGACGTCATGGCCAGCCGCCTTAGCGGCTGCCTCAACGCCTGCGCATCCGCCCAGGACAATCAAGTCAGCGAGCGAGATCTTCTTGCCGTCTGTCTGTACCCCATTGAACTCCTCCTGGATTTTCTCAAGTGCTGACAAAACCGCAGCAAGTTCTTCCGGCTGGTTGACTGCCCAGTCCTTCTGCGGAGCAAGGCGAATGCGTGCACCATTGGCGCCACCACGATTGTCGCTGCCGCGGAACGTTGCAGCAGATGCCCAGGCGGTCGAAACCAATTGGGTAACTGACAAATCAGAGCCGAGCAGCGTGGCTTTCAAAGCAGTGATGTCATCTTCCCCGATCAATGGATGATCGACTGCTGGCACTGGATCTTGCCACAACAGTGGCTCAGGATTGTCCGATCCAAGGTAGCGCGACAAAGGCCCCATGTCACGGTGGGTCAACTTATACCACGCACTTGCAAAAGCTTTTGCGAACTCGTTCGGATTTTCAAAAAATCGCTTCGAAATCTTGCCGTAAGCAGGATCAACTTTCAGCGCGATGTCCGAGGTGAACATGATAGGAGCATGGCTCTTGCTCTTATCATGAGCATCCGGCACAGTTCCCTTTCCTGCTCCCTCTTTGGGGATCCACTGTTGAGCACCAGCTGGGCTCTTGGTAAGCTCCCAATCGTAGGCGTATAGATTTGAAAGGTACATGTGTGACCATCTCGCCGGAGCGCTGGTCCATGCGCCTTCCAGGCCACTGCTGATCGTGTCGCCAGCGTTGCCTGTTCCGAAGGAATTCTTCCAACCGAAGCCTTGCTCCTCGAGTCCAGCACCCTCGGGTTCTGCTCCGACGTGTTCGTCCGGATTTGCAGCGCCGTGTGCTTTGCCGAAGGTGTGGCCGCCGGCAATGAGGGCTACGGTCTCTTCGTCATTCATCGCCATACGACCGAACGTTTCGCGGATGTCTTTTGCTGAGGCCAGCGGGTCCGGATTGCCATTAGGGCCTTCTGGATTCACGTAAATGAGCCCCATCTGCACAGCGCCGAGCGGATTGTCCAGCTGCCTGTCATCCTTGTAACGCTTGTCGCCAAGCCAGGTAGTTTCTTGCCCCCAGAAGATGTCCTCTTGTGGCTCCCAGACATCTTCACGCCCGCCAGCAAATCCCACCGTCTCGAATCCCATGGACTCAAGCGCAACATTGCCAGTCAGCACCATCAAGTCAGCCCAGGAAATTTTCTGGCCGTACTTTTGTTTGATCGGCCACAGCAACCTGCGCGCCTTGTCGAGACTCACGTTGTCCGGCCAGCTGTTGAGCGGTGCAAAACGTTGCGTCCCGTCCGATGCTCCACCGCGGCCATCCGAGACACGATAGGTGCCCGCACTGTGCCATGCCATGCGGATGAAAAATGGACCGTAGTGGCCGTAGTCAGCAGGCCACCAGTCTTGTGAATCGGTCATCAATTCTGTGAGATCCTTTTTCAAGGCTTCAAGGTCGAGTTTTTTATATTCCTCGGCGTAGTCGAAGTCTTCACCCAGCGGATTTCCTTTAGTCGAATTCTGATGAAGAATCCCAAGGTTCAACTGATTTGGCCACCAGTCGCGATTGGACATGGCTCCAGCTGCTGTGTGTCTTCCTGCGGGGGCTTGTGCACCCATTACTGGGCATTTACTGATGTCATCCATATTTTTTTCAGGTGTGGTTTGCGCTAGTGCGATGCCGCCATTTGGGCCAATGGGGCCAACCCAACAGCTGAAGGCCACGGCAGCAAGCCAAACTGGACTTGTACCTTTGATCAACCGCATCGCGCAGCTTTCAACCGCATCGTTTATCACGGTATATTTGTTCTTGATTGTGTTCTCTATCATGGGATTTCTCGTTGTGAAGTATTGAAAAGTCGGTTCTTGTCTTATCCCTCCTTAAGACAGGCAGGACAGGTGCCCCAATAGATCACCTCTGCCTCATCGATCTTGAATCCCGAGTCGGCGCAGGCCCTTAAGCATGGGGTGTCACCCACGGCGCAGTCGACATCAACTGTTTCTCCACAGGAGCGGCAGATCAAATGATGATGATTGTCCCCCACCCTGTCCTCGTAAAGTGCCGGCGACTTTGCTGGCTGAATACGCCGGATCAACCCCTTCTCAGTCAGGATCCCAAGGGTGTCGTAAACCGCCTGTTGCGAAATGACGCCAATATCGGCGCGAACGTCCTCAGCAATGGCATCCACAGTGCCATGCGGCCGCCCCGACACCGCCCGCAACACAGCCAATCGCTGGGCCGTAACGGGCACGCAATGTTCACGAAGAAGTTCGGCTGGATCGCGCATTCTACTCAGAATAGATCAAATTCTGGAATGAATCAAGAACTTGTTTCTATCAAAATTATTGCACCTACAAGATCCAGGGCATCCGACGCCCCCTTGCATTGTGGGAGGCGGACAAACAGCTGGTCGTGAGTCACCGAAAATAAACAAAAACGAAATCTGTGCTCATCCTTCTTTATCTGTGAGATTCTGTATTGCCTCCTTTTACTCTGGCACGGATGATCTTGAGGTGCTGTCAGCTATGCTGGTATTAATGTCGAACCACTGCACAGCTCAGTTGCATCGAATGACTTGAATCTATTTTTGAATCGATCGTAAACACTATGCAAGTCGCATCCTCTACAAGCGCATTGACCAGGCAGTTAGGTGAAATTTTTGCCCTTATTCTCATGACATGTGCGTCGTCTCAAGCAGAGGAACTGCAGTGGGAATGGGAGGAGCAAAACAGCGGATTTACGACGCCGATTCGAGCGCTGTGCGCCGTCAATAAAGACGTTTGCTGGTTCGGCACTGGGAATGGCACGATTGGTCGGACAACTGACGGCGGCAAGACCTGGAAGCACTTTACAGTAGCAGGAGCAGAGGACGTGGAGTTCCGTGATGTCGAAGCCTTTGATGCTTTGCAATGTATCGCGATGAGTGTTGGCGAGGGTAACGCGTCGCGAATCTACCGGACGCTCGACGGAGGCAAGAATTGGACCATGGTATTTCAAAACGACGCGCCGAAAGGATTCTTCGACGGCCTCGCATTCTGGGATGAGCAGAACGGAATCCTCGCCGGCGATCCTGTGGATGAACACCTCGTCATTCTGCGGACAGTCGATGGCGGAGCAACGTGGGAACCGATCGCTTCAACGCCAACGATGAAAGAAGGTGAACATGCATTTGCTGCGAGTGGAACGCATCTGGCAGTCGCTCCAGGTGGTCACGTCTGGGTCGGAACGGGCGGCAGTGTCGCGCGGATCTTCTACTCCAGTGACTTCGGCAAAAGTTGGACGATTCAGGACACGCCAATGATCGCGGGAGAGCCATCGACAGGAATCTTTTCTATCGCGTTCAAGGATTCACTCAATGGGCTCGCAGTAGGCGGTGACTATACAAAGGAAGCGACAGGTGACCGCAATGCCCTCTCAACTTCGGACGGGGGCAACTCATGGAGCTTGCTCGAAAGTAAAGCAGACGGTGATTCCTCCGTCTTCTCGTTTCGATCCTGCGTGCGCTATGTCCAAGATTCAAATCTGGTCATCGCCGTCGGCCCGAATGGCTGTGATCTTTCACGCGACGAAGGAATGACTTGGGCTTCGTTTGGAGACCAGGGATTCCACACGTTCAGTGCAGGAGGAACCTTGGACGCCATTTGGGCAGCGGGTGCCGATGGACGAATTGGCCGCCTCAAGTAAACATCACCCTGCTCCTTCAGCTCAATCAGTCGATTTACCCCACCCAAAATGACGAGCATGAAACTATTCGATCTCTCAGGAAAAGTCGCCCTAATCACCGGAGGAGGTCGCGGATTGGGACGCGCCATGGCGCAGGGTTTCAGCGAAGCAGGTGCTGAGGTTTTCATCACGGCCCGCACTGAGAGTGAATTGATTTCAGCACAGAAACGAATCAGCGAATCAACCGGAAACGCAGTGTCCTATACCGTCTGCGACATGAGTGATCGCAACTCCGTTAAGGCGCTGGTGAATACTGTATTACAAACGACAGGAAAAGTGGATATCCTGGTGAACAATGCCGGAATGAATATCCCCCAGCCCATCGATCAGATTTCCGACGAGGAATGGGATACACAGATCGAAGTCAATTTGAGCAGTATCATGGCGTTGACACGCGGTCTGGTGCCGCAAATGAAGGAGCGCAATTGGGGCAGAGTGATCCACATTTCTTCCGTCCTTGGCCTGGGTTCAAAAGAAGCCCGCAATGCCTACAGCGCGACCAAGTCCGCACTGATCGGCCTGTGCAAAGCCAGCGCGCTCGACCTTGGCCCGCACGGAATCACCGTCAATTGCATCGCACCCGGCCCGTTCCTCACAGATCTCCCCGGCAAGCTCCTCAACGACGCCCAGAAACAACAATTCGCGGATTTCACGGCCATGGGCCGCTGGGCAGCCCCCGAAGAAATCGTAGGCCCTGCCCTGTTTCTGGGAAGCAATGCCAGCAGTTACGTCACCGGCGAGACACTCCTCGTCGACGGCGGTGCCTATGCCCGGGCGCTGTAGTAAGCACTTCAGCTTTGTCGATCAATAGCGAATTGCTTGTCCACGCGAGTCTTACAGCGGTCAACTGGATCGTGCTCCCGCTCAGTTTCGGATGAAAACTTGGCGCACACGCATGGAAGATGTGGTTTGGGCCATCATTAATGCACCTGAATTGCAATTCATCCCATGATCCCATGATCACCAATCAGCCTTATCGACGAACTCGCTATTTTCACCCATGCTCTCGACAGCGACACTATTCGCCAACTTTACGAGATCAAAAACCATCCTGATCTCGCGAAATGCACCCCATGAATCGGCAAAGCCTCATTACCGCAGCATTCGCATCGTGGATCGCCTTCTCAACGACATCCGCGGCTGGTAGCCCTCTGACGGCAGATCAACTCGCGGTCTTGCGCATCCGACCATTGCTGAAAGAGCGCTGCCTGGGTTGTCATGGCGGCGATCCCGAAAAAATCAAAAGCGGCTACGACATGCGAACGCAGCTGGGCTTGTTCAGCGGTGGCGACAGCGGAGAAACGCCCATAACAAAAGGCAGGCCGGATCTAAGTCCGCTCTTCCATTCCGTGACTCGTGACCACGATGACTGGTCGGCCATGCCGCCCAAGGACTCCGACGCGTTGAAGACGAATGAGATCGAGTGGCTGCGTCAGTGGATCTCTGGCGGTGCTCCATGGCCCGAGAGCGAACAGCGAGAAGCAATCCTTAACGACGCCGATCGACTTCTTGCTGCGGACGGAATGCGGGTCAAGACCAGCAAGGCTCTCAGCGAAGAATGGGCAAACCGGCGCTACAAACTAACTGATCTCTGGGCGTATCAACCCGTCAAGAAACCTGACGCTCCCACAGGCTCTGCTGCCATTGATGCATTGTTAGATGCCCGAATGCCGGAGGGTCTCACACCCGCACAACCTGCCGATGCGCGCACGTTTATCCGGCGAGCGACCTTCGATTTGTCAGGACTCCCACCGAAGCCTGAAGAGGTGGCGGATTTTAAATCGGACTTTGCCGTGGATCCTGCAGCAGCGAGGAAGGTGCTGATTGAACGACTGTTAGCCAGTCCGCACTACGGCGAACGCATGGCGCGGCATTGGCTTGATGTGGCCCGCTACGCAGACACGTCGGGATTTTCCAACGACTATGATCGCGGTAGCGCCTGGCGATATCGCGACTACGTCATCCGAGCATTCAATGCGGATAAACCTTACAATGAGTTTATCAAGGAACAGATCGCTGGCGATGAGATGGATGCAGCTGATCCAGAGAAGCTTGTCGCTACAGGCTTTTTGCGCATGGGCCCCTGGGAACTCACCGGCATGGAAGTAGCAAAGATCGCCCGGCAGCGCTTCCTCGATGACGTAACCAATGCGGTAGGCGAGGCCTTCCTCTCACATTCTCTCCAATGCGCGCGTTGTCATGATCACAAATTTGATCCCGTTCCTACTCACGACTACTACGCCATGCAGGCTATCTTTGCGACTACGCAGTTGGCGGAGCGAAACGCAAAATTCCTGCCCGTGGAAAACCAGCAAGGATTCGAGGAGAAGACGTATCTGCAACAACGTCAAACTGATTACAATGAAACGCTCGAGCAGGTAAACACGCTACAAGTGAAAGCAGCGCGCGCGTGGTTCGCAGAAAAAGGTTTCGATACTACCCGATTCGAAAAGGCGCTCACAAAGAATGGAGGGAAATTTACGAATACTCATAATGCCTTGCAGGCGGCGAAGGTGCCCGCTGATCAGATTCCGTCTCGACACATTGGTTTCACCCCGCAGGAGTACGGCACCAACAAAGTCGCACGCAAGGGCAACGAACGCCTGAAGTGGGAGTTTGATCGCTACGAACCTTTCGCGCTCGCCGTCTATTCCGGGGCCACACCCAAGAGGACAAGTGTGAATGCGCCGACGCGTACCCCTGACAATCCCATGACGTGGGGTGAGATCGAGCAGACCTGCATCCTCACTGGTGGCGATCCTTTCTCGCCTTCCGATCCCGTGCAACCGAAAGCACTCAGCGCCGTCGAAACCTTCAATCCCCAGCTACGTGCAGACTTTCCCGAGGATCCATCTGGTCGACGTCTTGCCTTAGCCGAATGGATCGCACATCCGGCGAACCCGCTTACGACACGCAGTCTGGCAAATCGCATCTGGCTTTGGCACTTCGGTCATCCGCTGGCAGGCAACCCTAACAACTTTGGAGCCACGGGCAAAAAACCGACCCATCCCGAACTGCTCGACTGGCTGGCTGGCATGTTAGTCGAGGAAGGTTGGTCGATCAAAGCGATGCACCGCACGATCATGCTCAGCGCGGCCTATGCCCGAAGCAGCGACCATTCCGATCCTGACACTGTCACCAAACTCGATCCTCTAAACACTTCATATGCAGCCTTTCAACCACGCCGGTTAACGGCCGAAGAGATGCGCGATGCTTCACTCGCAGTAACTGGCGAATTGAATCCCACGCTCGGCGGCATCCCCATCCGCCCCGAGATCAATCTTGAAGCCGCACTCCAGCCACGCATGGTCATGGGTGCCTTTGCCGCCGCCTGGGTTCCGAATCCCAAACCGGAGCAACGTCACCGCCGCTCCATCTATGTGCAGAAGACTCGCGGCCTGCGCGATCCCTTTATGGAAGTCTTTAATGAACCAGCGCCGGACTTTTCTTGTGAACGCCGCGATGCGTCGACCGTCACACCACAAGTGTTTAGCCTCTTCAATAGTGAAGCCAGCGCCAACCGCGCCCTGGCCCTGGCCCAACGTGCTTTGCTTGACTGCCAGGACGAGGATCGCGAAGCGGTCATTGCCAGAATTTTCCAGGTCACCTATTCCCGCGATCCCTCGCCCGCCCAAACCAAAGCCTGTCTCGCTCATTGGCAGCGCATGATCGAGCATCACGAAACCACAGCGCCAAGAAGAACTAAACCACCATTGAAGGTCACGAGAGAGGCCGTTGAAGAAATCACAGGAGAGAAATTTACTTTTGAAGAAACCCTCCACGCCTACCGAGATTTCGTCCCAGACCTGCAACCCGCCGATGTAACCCCGTCCACACGCGCGCTTGCCGAAGTCTGCCTGGTCATTCTCAACTCCAACGAATTCGTATATGTGTATTGAAGTATGAATGATGAAGTATGAGCGATGAATAATGAGGAAAGACAGGACTTGCGGCAGCGGACCAAGGCGTTCGCATTGAGGATCATTCGACTCTACACGAACCTTCCTAAGACAACGGAGGCGCAGGTGATTGGGAAGCAATTGCTGCGTTCAGGAACTTCAGTTGGAGCGCATTATCGAGAAGCACATCGAGCTCGATCCACAGCGGAATTCGTCAGCAAACTCGGCGTCTGCCAGCAGGAATTGGAGGAAAGCCAGTATTGGATGGAATTACTCATCGATGCTGAAATCATTTTCGCCAGTCGCTTCAAAGAACTGCAAACCGAAGTCGACGAACTCATGGCCATCTTCGCCAGCTCCATCATCACAGCGCGCAACCGAAAGAATTCATAATTCATCACTCATCACTCATAATTTCAAAAATGCCCACTCATCCTTCCAGGCGCTCCTTCCTTTACGGTCTCGGTACCGGTGTCGGCAGCACTGCTTTTGCGTCATTACTAGCCTCAGAGAAAAAGGCAGATCCACTGGCACCGAAGACCTCTCAACTGAGAGCTCCGGCCAAGCGATGCATCTTTCTCATGATGGAGGGCGGCCCCTCACATATAGATACGTTTGACCCAAAACCCCAGTTAGAGAAACTTCACCTCAAGGAATTCACGCGTTCTGGCGAGCAGAAATCGGCCATGGAGAGTGGGCGGCGTTACTATGTCCGGAGTCCGTTTGCGTTTCGGCAGCATGGTCAAAGTGGCGCCTGGATGAGTGATCCATGGCATCATCTCGCAAGTGTGGCGGATGAGTTGTGTTTCTATCGTGGCTGCCAGGTCGATAGCGTGAATCACCCCACGGCGATGTATCAAATGAACTGCGGCAATCGCTTTGGGGGCGATCCAGCTATTGGTTCATGGGTCACGTATGGGCTTGGATCAGAAAATCAAGATCTTCCGGGATTCGTGGTTCTGCCAGAGGTTTCCTATCCGCAAGGCGGTTCGTCAAATTGGGGTAATGGTTATCTGTCGGCCCACTATCAAGGCACCACACTACGTCCCAAAGGCTCGGCTATTCTTGACCTGAAACCACCTGCAGGAGTCACTCCAGAACTCCAACGGGCCAACTTGAATTTGCTAGGCCAGCTCAATCGTGATCACCAACAAATGCACCCGCGTCACGACGAACTGACGGCGCGGATGGACAGTTACGAACTTGCCTACCGCATGCAGATGAGCGTGCCCGGAGCCATCGATATCGACTCGGAGTCAGACACGGTAAAAGAAGAATATGGTATTGGGCAGGCGACGACAGATTCTTTCGGGCGTAAGTGCCTGCTTGCGCGCAAACTCGTCGAAAAAGGCGTCCGCTTCGTCCAGCTTTATGCTGGTGGCTGGGATAGCCATGAATATATCCAACGTGCCCACGGAAGCCTCATTCGCCAAGTCGATCAACCGATCGCAGCACTCATCCGCGATCTCAAACGGCGCGGGCTGCTGGACGACACACTAGTCGTCTGGTGTGGCGAATTTGGCCGCACGCCAGACAACGGAGTCCGAGGCGGCATCGCTTACGGTCGCGATCACAATCCCAATGCCATGACCATGTGGTTCGCCGGCGGCGGATGCAACGCTGGCCACACCATCGGAGCCACAGATGAAACGGGCATGGAAGCTGTAGAGTGCGTCCACCACGTCCGCGATGTGCATATCACATTGCTCAAGCTTCTAGGACTCGATGACAACAAGCTCACCTACTACCACGCCGGTCGCTTCAAACAACTCAGCCAATTCGGCGGCCAGCCGATCCCTGAATTAATCGGTTGAGAAGCACATGGTGCAAGAATGAGCGACGCTTTGTCGCGATATTTCGGATCAATGTCGCACGAATGGTTTTGGGAACCCCCACCAGTTGAAGATGTCCACGAAGTGCTTGTGTTGAAACTGGATCAAACCTCAAATGAAACAACCAATACGCCATGAACTGTCACACGATCATTTTTCTCTGGGCCTCAACCAGCATTGCCCTTGCATCGGAATTCATCGTCTCCACTGGAGATGAACTGGAAACGGCGCTCTCCAAAGTCGAGGCCGGCGATGTTCTTAAAATCGCACCAGGCGACTACCGAGGTGGCTTTCGTGCGACGCTGCTGGCAGGCACTGCTGAGAAGCCGATCACGATCATGGGACAGTCGGCAGACAATCGCCCGGTAATTACGCCGGGGCAGACGGCATTCCATTTGTCTCAATGCCAGCATGTAGTTCTGAAGGATTTTATCGTGAAAGGTGCCACGGCCAATGGCCTCAACCTTGACGATGGCGGAAAAACAGGCAGCCCAAGTCAACACCTGTTGCTGGAGAATATCGACATTCTCGAAACAGGGCCCAAAGGCAATCGAGACGGGATCAAGTTGTCTGGAATTAATCACTTCGTCGTCCGAAACTGCCGGATTGCTGGCTGGGGCGGTTCAGGTATCGACATGGTTGGCTGCCATCACGGGGTAATTGAGCAGTGCACCTTCGAAGGACGTGAGGGCTTTACGCAATCAAATGCAGTGCAAATGAAAGGCGGGAGCAGTGACCTCCTGGTTCGGGAAAATACGTTCCGTCACGTCGGACAACGGTCGATCAATATCGGTGGAAGCACCGGTCAGGATTACTTTCGCCCCGAGGTGAGCAACTACGAGGCAACCCGGATCGAGGTGGCAGGAAATCAATTCATTGGCAGCATGGCACCGATTGCCTGGGCAACGGCCAACGGTGGGTGGGTTCACCACAATACGATTCTTCACCCAGACAAATGGGTTCTACGCATCCTTCAAGAAAACACCGCCGATCAGTTCAAGCCTTCGCGCAATGGCAGATTTGAAAACAATATTGTCGTGACATCGGAGCAGGTCAGCGTTCCGGTGAATGTGGGTGGCGGCACGGCACCGGAAACATTCACGTTTAGGAACAATATTTGGCTTACTCCAGCGGGACGAGAACTTGGCCTGCCAACCGACGAAGTGGGCGGCGAATGGCGAAGTATCGATCCTCACACCGATCTTGAAGCAATGATCGCGGAGGAGGCGAAGAAAGGTCGTGGAGCCAGCGCTTACCATCGAATGCCCCATTTCGATTGCGATTTCGAATCCGGAACATGGTTCAAAGAATGGGGACTGCGAGAAGCGCCCAGGCTTGCCGAGACAGTCACAAACGATGACGTCCGGAAATTTGTGCCCCTTTCCGGCAAAGGGCTCCGCGTAAAGGTTGCTAAAGGCGGGCACTATGGGGTCAGCCTGGACTATCGACTCAAAGACCGCACCGGAACGGAACCCGATACACTCTACTTTCGCTACTACCTTCGCTTTGCCGACGATTGGCACCCGGAACGTGGTGGAAAATTACCAGGAATCGGCGGCACTTATGGCCGTGCCGGATGGGGTGGACGTCCGGTGAATGGCACGGATGGCTGGTCAGCGCGAGGCTTATTCCACGGCCAAAAGGACGGCAAAACACCGATCGGTTACTACTGTTACCATGCGGACATGAAGGGCAAATACGGTGCCGCGTGGGTGTGGGATCAGGAAGGGCGCGGGCTGATCGAGAACAACCGCTGGTACTGCATCGAGCAATACGTCCAAATGAATACGCCCGGAAAGAACGATGGCATTCTGCGCGCGTGGGTCGACGGCGCGTTGGCCTTTGAAAAACAAGATATCCGCATGCGGGACGTTGACTCGCTCAAGATCGAAACCGTTTGGCTCAATGTCTACTACGGTGGGACATGGGAAGCGAAAGAAGACTATCATCTTTATCTGGATGATGTCGTCATCTCGCAGGACTACGTCGGGCCAAGGCGTAATCAGTGATGCTGCGCGCGGTATCGCGCCGCGGATTACAGTTTCCGGGAGGTTGCCTTATTAGTGCAGCCCACCCTTAGCGACGGCAAAGCCCAGCGCATCAAGCTCGTCACCCAACTCACCCAACTCACCCGCAGCATCGGCCGCAGTGAACACTGCAAAGAACCGCAAAGTAAATCGCAACCTCTATCCCATCGTAGAACCCACCATCGGCCTGCACATGGTCGAAGCCGACTACATCATCATGAGCAAAAGCGCCTCTGAGGTGTGACTTTTATTCCACCACGGCCCTCTATGTCCGTTTCCGGAGAATCATTGTCCGGACAATGTCTCCAAATCCTAATCCAAAACTGACTTATGCTTAAAGACTTCAAAGAATTCGTATTTAAGGGCAATATGCTCGATATGGCCATCGGCATCATCATGGGCGGCGCCTTCGGACTCGCTGTGAAATCTCTCGTCGACAACGTCGTGATGCCTCTTGCGGGGCACTTCACGGGTGGAATCGATTTCGCCAACAAGTTCGCCAGCCTCGGCGCCGAAACCAAGTTTGCGACCCTGGCAGCTGCGGAAGAAGCTCAAAAAGCGGGCGAGGTTTTCACACTCGTTAAATATGGAGTGTTCAACAATGACACGATCAATCTACTCATCATCGGCGTTTCGATGTTCATTATGGTGAAGTACGTGGTCAACGCGATGAAGAAGCAGGAAGTAGAAGCCCCCGCTGAGCCAAGCGACGAAGTAAAACTGCTCAAAGAAATCAGAGATTCGCTCGCAAAGTAGACCACATCTACGGAATTCAGATTTTCTCATTTCAGAGGAGGCAGGCTCAAAAAGCCTGCCTCTTTTTCGTGACTCTATGCGGCGGTCTTACACCTCTCTCTACCGCCTGACTCGCCCGCGCAACTCCGGGCAAACTCCTTTAGTTAACCGAGAGTCGAACCGCGCTCGAGAAGCTCAAGGTGTTGGTCTGGCGGGTGGCATTGCTTAAAGGCGCAGTCGATGCGTTCAGCCCAGATGGTGACAGCCGAATCGCGGTAGCGATCGAGTTTTGTCAGATCTTTGACTGCGGGCGATCCCTTAATGCGGGTGAAGGCGGAGTTCGAGCTCCTGGATATTGCTGATCCGCTCTGTCAGTCTTCCCACGAGCAGCCAGCCAGGCGTAAGTAGTTGGTCAATATGCTCGCGTGCATCGGCAATGGATTCGGCAGCCATGAAGCTACCCTCGGAATCAAATTTCCTTCCAATTCCAATAATAATTTAGCCCGATAGTACCAGATTGTTGTCCAGAACGTCGCGGACCGCGCTGTAGAGTGTTGAAACCGTGTAAGGCTTACCAAGAAACCGCAGGCGCCTGTCTTCTGCCATCTGAAGTAGTGCCCGATTGTCCGAGTAACCACTGCTGAGCAATATCCGGCTGTCAGGAGCTCGCTTAAGAACGTGGTCAATGATTTCGAGTCCCGTGCCATCTGGAAGCATGGCATCGGTAAATATGAGATCCCATTCAGTAGAGGTGTCGTAGACCGCTTTTGCCTCCGCGACACTCATTGCTGGAACTACCTCTGTCACCGGATTTGTTGGTGGAGGTTTAGCCTTGAATATCTACGATGTTCAAGGTGTACACAGTGAACGCCTGTTCCTGGCAGATGGCCCGGGAAGAGCGAAGCTTCACAAAGAATGGACCGACGTTAAGCAGGACTCCGGATTGGCGGTTGGCGCTTATGTTGAAACTGGCGCATCCATCGCTCTGAGCGAAGTTCTGAGCATTGGCGTTTTTGGGCGCTACGATTTCAATGAAGATGTCTCAGGTTCTGTCGGCCCGTCATCTTATAGTTTCGATCTCGACGCCTGGACGGGCTCGGTGTTCTGCACGCTTGAGTTTTGAACTGCAAATCGAGATTCCGTAATTGCCGAAAAGCTCGATTACAGCAAAAACCATTGGAGATAAGGGTATTGGAAGCCACAAGGATTCATCCTTTTTGACGCTTCAGCCGTTTATGCTGCGCGCGCGTGCTTATACCCTTTCGGAATCCGCACGGACACGGGACTCGACTATGCAGCCGAAAACATAACTGCCGTAAGGGCTGCCCGGGATCAAGGAGTTGTGACTCAGTGGTGGTCGATACCAAGTAACTCAAGAGAGGAGGGTGCGCCGCGAGATTGCTGGTGCAGATGGTTAGCACCATCTTCTCGGATTTGAAGTCGATTTCGTTTCCGATTAGGGATGTATGGTGGACGTGTGAGGAGACTGCCATCATTGAGTTAATAGCTGGCGGGCGTCAAGCATCCGCCGATACTCCAACTTTCAAGCCCTTGTCCTTACCTGATTCCTTCCGATTGCCACTGGTTGGAAAGTGAAGATTGCCATGCAATACGAGATCAAAGACGTTTTTCATCCATCAGATTTTACGCGTGGAAGCGAAGCAGCATTCGTGCATGCTCTGCGCATCGCACTTGCAGTGAAGGGACGGTTAGAAGTTTTTCATTCCGATGCGTCGCCTGAGGGGACTCAGTGGTTGGACTTTCCTTCGGCATTCGAATACCTGCGGCGATGGAAGATTATTCCACCAGAAGGTGGCCGCGACGCGGCGGCGAGACTGGGTCTTTACTTCAAAAAAATACAGGCAGATGGAAGCGATACCTGTGATCAGGTTATGAACTATCTCGATCATCACCGGGCGGATCTGATAGTGTTGTCAACGCATCAGCGCAAAGGACTGGACTGTTGGATGCATCGTGCAATCGCTAAGCCTGTCACGAGGTCGACAGAGGCGATGAGTCTGTTCATGCCTCGCAGCACGCGAGGGTTCATTTCTCCCGCAACCGGCAGGACTTATCTTTCGAGCATTCTCATTCCGATTGATGCACATCCTGCTCCTCAGCGAGCTGTTGATGCTGTCATGTCTCTCGTTTACCTTTTGTGCGGATCGGAGCCTGTAACTTTTACGCTGCTTTACGCGGGGGCCAGTGATGAGATGCCGAAAGTGCGGTTTCCACCCAGGAAATCGTGGCAGGTGATTGAGCATTGCGTCGAAAGATTACCGGAAGAGGTCATTCTTGACGCGGTGGAGGAGTTTGCGGCCGATCTCATTGTAATGGCAACGGAGGGCAAGAAGGGATTTTTGGACGCCCTGCGTGGAAGTATCACAGATAAGATCGTCCGTTCTGCGCCGTGTCCCGTGCTAACCGTTCCCTGGAGTCCTCAGTAGTTGTGTCTGGCTACCTGCAGAGTTGAAGTTAGCCGACGGCGACGGGTTGTCCTAAGTCCTAACGAAGAGGTGAGCATTGGAACAGATCCGTTCAATTCTGACACCGTTGGTGACGCCGTAGTATCCCAAAATTCGAACGACGTTCAAGCCGCTCTCCGGTCGTGATTTCTCTCGTAGTGATAGTGCTCCATGTAATAGAACTCTGACTTTCTTTTGGAGATAGTCGATGACGACCTGTGGTTGCCGGTTCATCCAGCCCGCGATAGAGTCCAAAGTCAGCGTGATCAAATCCATCAATTTACTCTCGCGAAATCCAAGCTCAGAATGCACTCGTGTTTCTGCTTGTGCTCCAACTCGTCCTCGAATCGATGACCTGCGATCGAAGACGAGACCGAGAGCAAGCAGGAGGACACTGAAAGAGACCGGCATTTGAGAGAAACCAGCCTCTGTGACTGGCCCTATCTACTTATCCCGTCGATACGCGACGATGGTCAGATCGTCCGGCTTGGTCGGCGTATCAAGGTGCGGTGTCTTCATCCGCATGCGCGCCAGTTTCGCCACCGCACTCACTCCATCGACCAGCGGCCCCCTGCGCATCTTTTCCAAGATGTCACCGATGAACAGGTTGTCGGTCACGCCGTCCGACAGAATTAGCAAGGTATCGTGCCGCGCCAGGTCCAGCGGTGCCCCGAGCTCGATGCGCATCTCGGGAAAACCTAGCGCATTAAAAATCAGGTGGCGTTCGTTATGGTGCAGCGCCTCGTCTTCGTCCAGGAGCCCAGCCTCCACTGCAAAGCCGACCGGAGAATGCGAGACGGTATTGAGCTTCAGCTTCCCGCGTTGACCGATCACGATGATCGATGAGTCGCCGACATGGTACGGTCGCAGCGCGTGTTTCGAGAGTTCAACCGCTGCGATTGTCGTGCCACCCTCCGGGATCGATTTGCAGATGAAATCGTTCGCCGCCTCGATGCCGTCGAGGATCGCCGTCCGCATCTGCACCTCGACACCTTCACTGGTCGCCACTCTCGTCGCTAACTGCTCGATCGCCGCCTCAGACGACGCCCGTCCGTTGCGCGAGCCACCCATCCCGTCGGCCACCATCAACAGCACATCCGAGTCGCCGACCCGGACAACCCCGGCAGCATCCTCGTTCGGCTTTGCCTCTACATCGCAAGCGATAGTGTAAACGACCGCGGTACCGAACGGCAGCCCGCACACCTGCGGAGCCCCCATGTTTTCACCCAGGAAAAGATCGGCATCCGGCGTGGCCAACTTAACATTTATAGCAGGCATCAAGATTTATCTTGGAATTAGCGGTGCCCCCTTGAGATTGTGGAAGGCGGCCGCGAGTTCGACCCCATCCCGGAAACGTTTACGCGGATCCACTTGGATGCACTTGCGCACCAGCGCAGAAAATTCGGGCCGCACCCGCGAGAGAAATCGCTCGTAACCTGGCGGTGGCCAATCGAACGGGTACTCCGGCCATTTTCCCGACGCCATCCGGTAGAGCATCAGCCCGAGGGCGAACACATCCGCACGCATCGATGCACGCCCCATTGCCTGGTCAGGCGACATGTGCCCAAGCGTCCCTGAGCCGGATGCGCGCACCGTGCGCATCACAGATTTACGGGCAATACCGAGGTCAGCGAGTTTCAATTGCGGCCCCGAGAAAACGATAAAATTGTCCGGTTTGATATCGCAGTGGATCACCTTGTGCGAATGCAAGCATGCGAGCGCATCGACCGCGTGGGTGACGAACAGATTCATGTGAGCCGTCGACGTGCGTCGCGCCAACCGGTCGGTCAGGCATTCCACTCCCATCGGATAGGCCATCACGAACAACTTGTCGATGTAGCTGGCATCCTTTACTCCGACCACCCGCGGGCTGTCGATTTTAGCCGCCAACCTGACCTCCTTGCGGAAGCTATCCAAGTACTCCTCGTCCGCCAGATCCCCGTGCGGAATCTTGATCGCCACTTCGCGATGCTCAATCGTGTCGAAGGCGCGGTAGACATTCGAGTAATGTCCTTCGGCGAGGCACGACTCGATCCGGTACTTACCTAAGCGCGAGCGCTTGTGCAATTTTCGTGATTGGGCGAGTTTTCGTGCGGAGACGGACATACGAGGGATCGATCAGCCAGCACCTTAGTGGATCGCTGAAAAATGCAAAGCGAATCTTAGCGCCCGCTTAGAACGGCCAGAATTTCGGAATAAAGATCGCCGCGACCAGAGAGATCGGCGTTCAAGTTGAAGCAAACCACTCGGCCGGATTTTCTTTCTTGCGTCATGGTGGTCAGGTGTGCGCATGATGAGCCAGTTCCAAAAACCCAGTCACTTGATTCCTATGAATGCTGAATTGCGCCCTGTTCTCTCTCTTCTCATGCTCGCTCTGCTGGCGGCCTATACTTCGGCAGAAGAGCCTGCACTCAGTCCCCTTTTTAATGGAAAAGATCTGAGCGGATGGAAAGTGCCGGACGACAACATCTGGTGGAAGGCAGAGGAGGGCGTTCTTAAGGTGCAAAGCGGTCCGGATAAGAAAGGATCAATCTTACAGACGGAGAAAGTGTTCTCCGACTTTGTTGTCGAGGTAGAATTCAAATTTGGCGAGGGCACGGTCGACTCGGGAATATTCATCCGCAATGACAAAGAACAGATCCAGATTGGCATCTCCGGCTCACTGATGCGTGACATGACGGCTTCGCCTTACATTCCAGGGAAGGGATATCCTGTCGAGGCAGAGGGAGTCAAAGAAATCCTCAAAATGGACGACTGGAACACGCTGCGGGTCGAGGCTCGTGGCGCGACCTACACTTCCTGGCTGAATGGTAAAAAGGTGATGACCTACACTTCCGAGAGCGCTGTAGAAAAAGGGCCGATCGGGCTGCAACTGCATGGTGGCAAGGACATGGCGATCGATTTTCGTAATCTCCGCGCGGCAGAAATCAAAAAATCCTGACCATTTCTGCTGCTATTTCGACTTCAGAATCGGCATTGCAGACACAGATGGGAGCAGTTAGAATATTGGCAATGAAAACGCGCGTGCTTAATTTTGTAATGGGAATCGTGGCGGCCTTTGGCCTGTCCAGCTGCATTCAGTCACACACTGTTGTTTCCGTGAACAAAGACGGAACTGCAACCATCGTGGAGAAAACCATGCTAGGTGGAATGATGGCGCAAATGATGGCCGGATTTGGCGATGCGTTTGGTCAGCCTGGCGAAGCAAAAGCTCCTGCCAACCCGCTCATGGATCGCGCGACGTATGAAGCGCAGGCAAAAAAAATGGGTGAAGGGGTGACGCTGACAAAACTGGAGGAAACGAAGGATGCGAAAGGTGGGATGGGTGTCACAGTGACGTATGCGGTTGCAGACATCAACAAATTGAAACTCAGCATGGGTGCTGACATGCCGGAAGCAATGAAGGGAATGGCTCCCGAGATCCAGGAGAAACTGGACGAAGCCGGCAAGGAAGAAGAGCCCGTCACATTCAGTTTCAAAGCGGGAGAGTTAAAGATCAATCTGCCGCAACCAGAAATCGATCCAGCTACTGCAAAAGCGAACAAGGAACTCGAAGGACTCGAGCCAGAGTTGCAGCTCGGGCCTGAGGAAGCACAGCAGATGGAAATGGCCAAAATGATGCTCGCTGACATGTCGATGAGCCTCACGGTGAAAGTAAACGGCGACATCGCTAAGACGAACGCCAGCCATGCCAAGGGCAACGAGGTAACACTTTTCTCCATGAAGTTCGCGGACATAATGAAAGATCCGGGTGCCTTCAGCAAGCTGGCGATGCTCGGCGAAGACATGCAGGACAAGTCGAAAGCTATGGAGATGATGAAGACGCTTCCTGGAGTGAAGGTGGAAACGAAGAAGGAAGTTTCGATTTCCATCAAGTAAGGTTTCACCGGGCAACAGTGCTTCCGTTTTTTTTACAAAGGCATCGGTCGCACTGACCGATGCCTTTCTGTTTCCAACCTTCCAGCGATGTCCACGTCCACTACTGACTCCACAGCCGAAACCGCAGTTGCAGCCGAAACCGCAGTTGCAATTGCCATCTTTGCCCATCCAGATGATATCGAGTTCTGCTGCGCTGGCACCTTACTGCTGCTCAAAGAGGCAGGGTGGGACATTCACTACATGACTGTCTCAAGTGGCAATTGCGGCAGCCTTTCCATGAACGCAGAAGAGACACGGGCAATTCGGCGGACAGAGAGCCAGCGTGCAGCAGAAATACTCGGAGCCACCTGGCATCCATCGATCGCCGATGATCTGGAGATAATCTATTCGGTGCCGCTGCTGCGCCAATTGGCAGCCGTCATCCGACGCATTCGCCCAAGGGTGGTGCTGACCCATTCCCCGAACGACTACATGATGGATCACGAGATGACCGCCCGCCTGGCAGTCACGGCAGCATTCGCTCGGGGAATGCCTAATTTTGACACCCATCCGCCAACTCCCCACGGCGATCACAGCGTCACCGTCTACCACGCCATGCCCCACGGACTTCGCGATCCCCTGTCGCGCCAACTAGTGATGCCCGATGGCTTCGTCGACACGACAACTGTGCACGCGCAAAAACGGGAGGCTCTGGCAGCACACGCAAGCCAGAAGGAATGGCTCGATGCCAGTCAGGGAATGGATTCATACTTGCTGGAGATGGACGAAATGTCGCGAGCGGTCGGTGCCTTGTCCGAGGATTTTGAGCACGCAGAAGGCTGGAGCAGGCGATTGCATCTGGGATTCAGCACAAAAGAATCCGATCCTCTGGCCGAAGTGCT
>JBNMNB010000068.1:0-31644 GCA_051270635.1 Verrucomicrobiales bacterium
CATTTCCAGCGAGAATTCCGCCCATCGAATCGCCGTAGAATGGGAGGATGATCATGGAGATACCCAGGAAGGCGTTTTCGTTCCACGGCGTGACACGGACTCCCGTATGAATGCACTCGCCGGAGGACGCGCGTTTCCTGGTGTTCACCATCATTCGAAGTTCACGGTGGCGGATCGGGACGGACGGATTTCGATGCGGATAGTCGCTGACGACATCGAACAGCCTCTCGTCGAGCTTGAAGCGAGTGAGACTGAGGTATTTCCCGAGGCGTCTGTCTTTCCATCACTGAGACATTCTTCCGAGTTTTTCGAGGCAGGTTGCATCGGATATTCGACTCGGCCTGACTCCTGCACGCTCGACGGACTCCTTCTGAAGGTTTCCGATTGGCGAGTCTCTCCACTAAGCGTTCATTGCGCTCGCTCAGCCTACTACGATGATCGCTCGATCTTCCCGGAGGGCAGCATCGAGTTGGATCATGCGCTTCTGATGCGGGACATTCCTCACGAATGGCACTCTGAGCCGACAATGAGGTCAGACGAACCAAAAGCGAAGACGCGGATGACCAAGCCGCTGCCGCTGTGGAGTAGAAGTTTTGAAGCCAGCACTAACATTAACCCAGAAGTCGAAAGCGCGCTCTCAGCAGCGGCTGGCATCGCTTTGACGTTATGCCAAAATCATGTCGAAGTAAGGAACCCGACTCAAAATGATCACGCTTTCCGTCGATGGCTGTAGATTCGAATAAGTGGGCTGTCCTCGAGCGTCGGCTGAGAGAGCTTCGCCATGCCATGAATCACGAGTATTCGGAGGAGCGCGTCGGAGCCTGTGGACAGAAGGTGATCGATGCTGTTTTGGGGGTGCTGAAGAAGTACCGGCCGGCATTTTTCGAACACGCCGATACCGATGAAATTGAGGAATGGAGGGCTCTGGAAAGTAGGTGGAGGTCGATGAAGCCGACCGATATCCCGGAGATGACTAGAGAGTGGCCGGATTCCCCATCGATGCGTCTGCTCCGTTTAAAATAGGGGCGCTCTATCTGTGAATCCAGGGGCATAACGCGCTGGACACCGCCTGACCCGCTGTAGAACAAAAGTGTGAAGCCAATTCAAACATCAATCCGGCAATCTGATCTCGCCGCCAGGTCAGGCGCGGGTCAGCTATAACGTTGCCAAGAAAACGATTGTGAAAGCCCAACTACAGTCTTGGTTATCCTTACTGCCACTTGGAATACTAGCGGCTGGGGCGACGATCTTCCAATCACACGCAGGAGAGGAACTCTGGTTGGACGGCTTGACGGTGGATGATAAATTGGGTAGGGTTGCGATATTGCCTAGCCCTGAACTTACCCCTCAACAGAAAAGGGTATCGTATCTCATGCACGAAGAGCAAACGTATGCGCAGTCTTCAGGCACGTTGTGGTACCTACACCATTCGAAAGAGGAATCCGTCAAAAAGATCCCAATTGCAGCGCGACGCCAATTCCGAAAGCTAACGAACCGAGCGATTGAATTCATGATTGCAGGAAAGACGGCGGAGGGAGCGAGCGAACTCAAGGAAGCCGAAAGAATTGCGTCACGAGATGGAGCTACACCGTTCCAAGTTCACTGTCTCAAAGGTAGTATTATGTTCGAGGCAGGACGGTTCCTCGCGGCTGAGATTGAGTGGGCAGAGGCGGTGCAGATAGATCCTGATTCGTTCGCCGCCAAGTGCAATCTTGCCTACGTTTTCTTTAGACAACTTAAGTGGCGTGAGGCTCACAACCTCTACTCGGACCTTCTTGAGAAGTTCGCTACGACGAAATCGCAGGGCTTGCCCTCTGAGGTTAAATCCGTGTTGAGATTGAGGCAAATTGTTTGCGCAGAGAAGGCAGGATTGAAACCGAAAGAAGATCGACACGCTGCCCCTTATCTCAATGGCGCAGAATTCTATCTTGAACAGGCGGCAACGCACTTCGAGTTTGGACAGACTGACAATGCGAAGGCCTGGATCGATTCCGCGATTCGCATTTATGGAGAGGATCCCTTGGCTCCGTTGCAGAACGTGTTTGTCGAGGTGGGCTGGTTGGATTATCCTAGAACTAACGCTATTTCACAGCTCTCTGGGCAAACGGTTCCGGATGAGAATCATGCACCGGGCAGAACAATAAAGGGTCGCTGACCTAGCCGCTGCCGCCGTGGAGTCGATGCCGTGAGTACAAATTCTAACATCAACACAGAGTTCAGAGTTCGCTCTCAGCAGCGGCTGGCAGGACTTTGACGTTGTGCGCCGAGCCAAGCGAGGCGCTTCTTATTTGGTGAAAGTCCAAATGTTATAAAACCTAGCCAGTAGTAACTACCGAGTGTTGCGTAGATGTTAGCTAAGCCATTGAAAATCGCGGGAGCCACCGCGTTACCAACGTACAGCCTGAAGCCGATTGCTTGCAATTGGCCAAAGGATGGCGGAACAGCATCGACGAAGCGTACACAGACTGCCCTGCGCGAAGCGCATGTAGAATAGCGAAGCGAAACCGCAGAGCCCGACGAAGGAGGGATAAAAGTGTGCAGGCCGCAGGGAGGTTCGCAGCCTCCTTAAGATTGATACAGCCCCGTAAATGCGAATACGTGGAAGTCGACCCTGTAACGTTAAGGGGAAGGCAGCATCGATGCGTGCGACATGGCGAGCGCGTATGGGTTCCATCGGGGTCTTTTAAGATCGTGGCACGTACACAAAGAAGCGTAGCTGATGAACTCCCGGTGCTGAAGGAATTAGGCAGAGCGGGAGCACCTCGAACTCGGGAGGCCTTGCCGCCGTTCCAGCCGTTCTGGCAGGTCGTCTGTTTGCAAACGGTAAGACCGATCACAGGGCGAAGGGGTGGGCAGAGAGACAACGCGAGCAAAGCACTCACCGCGGGAGGCGATTGCTCCCGAGATCGGTGTCACGCACCCTGCTTGCAATGGAGTCAAGAATCTGGTTTATTGAATCAGACACTTGGCTGAGTGCGCGTCTCTCTGAGGAGCCTTGTGCGGGAAAACCGCACGCAGGGATCTGCGAGGGGGCCCCCGGTAACGGGTGTCTCTACCTCTATATCTGGCTGAGGAATCAATATGAACATGAATCGCCATCTCGCAATAATCGGTTGCCTTTCGGCCGCCTTTGCCATGCATCTCGATTGTTCCTCATCTGCACAAGAAGTGCAAAGCTCTAAATTAGAACAAGTTGTCGTTGGACAACTGCAATTACCGGCTGGTAACGGAGCTCGCGGTGTGCACGTCATCATCGACATCGCCAAGGATGGATCGACGACTCGCGAATGGCTGAATTTGGATAACGAGTTCAGGTTTCGGAGTTCCTTCACTGGGACCCTGACAAAACTGGAAATCGCAACTGGCGTGTCTACCATAGTGCACCGATTCAATGCACAGGAACTCGCACGATTAACGAAACAGAATTCCGTTGACGTCGGCACCATTGACTTGCGCAAACGGCTGCAAGCGCACAAAATCAAATTCTCGTCCGAAGGTGCAAGCACGCTACGTACGGGAATGTGGCTCAAGAAACCAAATACCGATTTCGCGGGCACCCTACCTTCACTTGGTTCGCGCCAGTTTCCGGAAATAGAGGCAGGCAAGGAAATGGATTTGTTGTTACCATCCGAGTTCGATACCGCCTATTTCTTGGTGGAAGAGCCAGCAGACAAAAGACGGGGTCGAGAATGGAGAAGCGGGAAACAAAAGCTTTTTGGCCCATTTCGTTCGTCAGAACTGCCTACTGAACTAAGAATTCAATGAGGCAATACATCTAATCGCCAGATAACAATTTGTTGCACGCGAAGCCCGGCTTGTAAGCGTGTTTTGAAGCAACGTTCTATCCCTGAAGAAGCCCCGAATCGTGATCGACAAAGAAACTGGCAAGGAGATTGAGATTGGAGGCAATCATTCTCTCTTTTTCATTCCTGTGAAGTGGTGGCCAGTAGCGTTCATCATTCTGGGTTTCGTTTTTATGGTCGCAGGCGGTGACACATCAAACGAAGAAGCCGAACACCTATTAAGCCCGGAACGTCAAGAGACAAAAGGGGATAAGTAGCAAGTTGGTGTGTCTTACTTTGTCGTTTGTGTATTCGAGCGAGTGACTCGCCGGCTTGATTTCGGTTGTACGGCTCGGAGGTATTGGCTCCGTCTAAACACCTATTCGGGCTCGATCGGGTGGAATGAGTGCGGCTCGCTTTGGAGTTCGCTCTCTCCGGTTCCCTGATGATCGGCGAGGGCTGCAATTTGACTGTTGTGTCGTTTGGCGAGGACGGCTGCTTCTCCGAAGGCCCATCTCAGGTAGGCGTTGCCGAGTTTGGCTCCGCGTAGTCCTTTGAGGGTGGGATGAGATTGCTGCGTAGCAGGTGGGTCAATTTTTCGGAGTCGATGCGGTCGTTTTTGTTTTTTGCCGCCGTGGATGGCTTTGAGGTAAAGGGCGTGGGCGAGCACGAACTGGAGTCCCGCTGCGTGACAGGCATCGGCCATCCAGTACCAGTTGAAGATGCACTCGCAGCAAACGGTCATGTCGTGACGCCATGGGGCGATTTTGTGGAGGAAGAAATCGAAGTCGTTGCCACGGATATTCATGTGCAGGAGCACTTTTCCAGAGGTGTCCATGACGCAGACGTACATCTGGGTGGAATGCAGATCGATGCCGCAGTGGTATTGGGTTGTCGAAGTGTGATATCTCATCTAGTTTTCGGGTATGTTGTTTGGTAACTGGAGAGCCATGGACAGGAGCGCTTCGCCGGCGCGCCCGCTCTCCGGTGCCATTAAACCTCAAAACGAACGAGGGCTTAGATGAGTTTCAAGACATGGATGACCAACCCGTCGCCGCTGCGTAGTTGAATGTTTCAGTGAACGTGCCATCATCATTCATGTTCAGATGCTCGCCGCCCGCGACGGGTGGCATCATATTGTCTCGGCAGGAGATCCCAATAATGCATAAACCATCGTCAACCCGCTGAGAGAATCATGACCGACACCAAGAAAAAGGTAATATTCATCGCAGCATTGTTCGTCGTTATTGTAGGCGTAATGTTAATTCTACGATGGTCTAATGATCCTCCAACTGAGCAAGCGGGCCAGCCATCGATCTCAGCGAGTAGTGAAGAAGTGAGCGGGAGTGCCGCTGAAAAGGTTGTGACGGGGCTCCAAGAGCAAGAAGAAGTAGCTCAGCCTCCCACTGAAGAGGATTTGTGGAAGTTCCAGGATGACGAAAAGAATGCGCGGACATTCACGAAATCATTAAGGAATAGCGTCAGAGGACTGCTACTGAACCTTCCGAGTTCCGCTCTTTCACTCGAGAATCAGTCTGTTGATTTCACGCGGACCACAGACCAGTCCTTCATGGACATACTACGCGGCAAAGACTTGGAGCGAAATCCACGTGGCATTGAATTCGGCGAGTGGCCCGATGGCGCGCTCGTAGATCCATGGGGAAATCCCTTCACAATCATAATCGACGGAAACGATGACGGCGCTATCGCGGATCCTGTCGATGGAAACAAAACCTTGAAGAAGACAATTTTTGTATACAGCGCAGGATCCGATGGGGATTTCACAACCTGGGACGACAACGTAATTAGTTCGCTCTAAACAGCCAATTGAGAGAACTCCCGACGAGTGAGAGCCACGAGAAATCGCCGATGCCGAACAAGACGAGGATGGCCAAGCCGCTGCCGCCGCGAAGTCGAAATCGTGAGGACAATTTCAACCATTAACCTGATGTCGAGAGTGCGCCCTCAGCAGCGGATGGCATCTCTTTGACGTTGAGCATCCGGCTCGCGTCGGCAACCGCGACCGTTTCGCCGGTCGTCTTCTTCGCCAATTCGGTGCTACGTTTGCACAGGGGAAGTAATTCTACACGTAAAATTCGCAAGTTGCTGGTGGGAAGAGGTTGTTTAGGTCTAACTCAGCAATCATGATGTCCAACGAATTGATCCGCCATCTCATTGCATCGCTGCTCCTCACAAACCTCAGCCTTGCGGAACCGCTGAAGGTCGACCTCAACCAGACCGGCCGCCAAAACGCTGCCGACGCGGCCTTCGAACGTTGGGACATCGCGGGTGGCGAATCGTTCAGTCGCAGTTTTGGAGCGGTGAAGGTCACGTTCTCCCAATCAGGTTCTAGCGGAAATGGGCTGAAGAGCACCTGGTACAAAACCTACGCTGAGAGCGCCGATCTGAACGCGCGCATGATCAGCGACGGGCTCACGGTCGACTACACTACGACCGGGGCGGCGATCGAAATGCGCATCGCGGGGCTCGATCCGGGGATGCACACATTGCTGACCTATCACAACATCTGCGACAACCCGACCGTCGACACGTGCCCGATCCACATCAGCGTGGATGGCAAGCGTGTCGTGGGCAGCTTGCAGCCGTCCAACCGGGTCAATGATAACGCCGCAGCTCCCATCGCCTATCTCACCTTCGAGGCCACGGCTGGCGCTGACACCGTCGTCCTCTTCGAGGCTGACACTTCGGACCCCACTGACCTCGTAGGGAACGTCGTCGTCAACGGGTTCGAGATCGACACACCAAATTCGAGCAAGCAGACCCGAAATCCTGCGCCGCTCGATGGTGATTTTCATGTCGATGCCGACGACGGTTCGGCGCAGCTGGCGTGGGCGGCGGCCGCCTCTGGTAGCGATATCTCCTACGACCTTTACTTTGGAAGCGACGCTAGCGCCGTCGCTGCGGCCGATCACACCTCGCCCTTGTTTGCAGGAAACCAGACCGCGCTCACCGATCAGGTGGCCGGGATCGATTCGCGCAGCCTCTATTTCTGGCGAGTGGACGGGTTCGATTCGCTGGGCAAAATGACGCGTGGTAGCGTCTGGAGTTTTCGCCCGCGCCACCTCGCTTTCCCCGGTGCACAGGGACACGGGCGCTTCGCCATCGGTGGCCGTGGCGGCCGGGTTGTCATCGTGGACTCGCTCGACGACCAACCCGAAGACCCGCAGTCCGGCACGCTGCGCCATGCGGTCGAAACCGAGACCGGTCCGCGCACGATCATCTTCAAGGTCGGCGGCCTCATCACCCTCGACGCCCGCCTGACGCTCAGCGACGATTTCGTGACCATCGCGGGCCAGACGGCCCCGGGCAAAGGCATCTGTGTTCGCGGGCGACCGTTTGGGCTGAGTGGCGCGCGCGATGCCATCGTGCGCCACCTGCGCGTGCGCCCGGGCAACATCAGCGGGGCGACCATCGACGGCATGGGCATGCAAGGGAGCGACCACTGCATCATCGACCGCTGCTCGATCAGCTGGACGATCGACGAGGCGTTCAGCTCGCGCAATGCGCGCAACATCACACTGCAGAACACGCTGATTTCCGAGGCGCTCAACATCTCAGGCCACAAAAATTACCCGTCCGGCACCGCCCATGGGTACGCCACGAGCATCGGCGGCGACGTCGGCTCGTTCCACCACAACCTGCTCGCTCACTGCGACGGGAGAAACTGGAGCCTTGCCGGTGGGCTCGACGGCGACGGTCGCTTCGCCGGGCGCATCGACATCACCAACAACGTCGTCTACAACTGGCGCAAGCGCACCACCGACGGCGGCGCGATGGAGGTGAACTTTGTTGGTAACTATTACAAGCCGGGTCCGGCGACCAAAACCTTCTTCGCGCTCAACGCGCAGTATGACAATTTCCCCGGCACACAGCGGTACTACTTTTCCGGCAACGTCATGCCCGGACATTTCGATGAGAAAAACCAAGCCGACGGGCGAACTCAGACCGCATCCAATGGTGGTCAACTTCCCAGCTACGAAAACTTTGTCGACGCGCCATTTTTCGAATCTGCGGTGGACACGCAATCGGCCAATCTTGCCTACAAGCGTGTGCTCTCGGACGTCGGTTGCTCGAGCCCGATGCTCGACGACCACGACCACCGGATCATCGCCGAGACACTTGAGGGCACCACCACCTACGTCGGTAGCATCTCATCACTCCCCGGCCTGCCAGATTCGCAGGAGGATGTCGGCGGGTGGGAAAATTACCCGACGACAGTGCGCGATGGTGACTGGGACATGGATCGTGATGGCCTGCCAAAATGGTGGGAAGAGATCCACGGCAGCAATCCGGAATCGCCCTTCAACGACCTGAGTGATGCGCACGCTGATCTGGATCGGGACGGCTACACCGCGCTCGAGGAATACCTCCACTGGATCGCGGCACCGCACTATCAATGCCATCAGGACAGTTCAATCGAGATCGATCTCGCCGCGCGATTCCGCGGCTTCACCCTGGCGCCGGTTTATTCCTTCAGCGGTGAGAGCCATTGCACCGTGGCCATGATTTCGGGCACAGCGACGGCTCGCGTCACTGCGGAGGCAGCGTTCACCGGTCTCGCCTCGGTCGATTTCACGGTCACCGACAGCGTTGGGGATCAATTCCAGATCACCGTCGGTATTCGCGTCCTTGCGGAAACGGAAACACAGGGGCACAAACGTTGAACATAAAAGCTCCCTGCAGCGATCGCTTTGAGACTTGGCGCTAAGCCTCGCCCGATGGACAATGGCTCCAATGGATTGCCGACACTTCGTTTCTCTCGCCATTGCAGGCATGCTCACCAGTCCTTCCCTGGCTGGTGAAACTGCGATGGTTCCGCCGCTCCCCCCGCTGCTGGAACCGGCGATTCCTGCCTTTCCGGGAGCTTGGGGAGGCGGCATGTTTGCGACGGGCGGCCGCGGTGGTCGAGTGATCACGGTCACCAACCTCGAAGATAGCGGCCCCGGCAGTTTCCGCGCGGCGGTCGCGGTGGAGGGGGCTCGCATCGTGATCCTTCGCGTGGCCGGCGTCGTTTATTTGAAGAGCGCGATCGACATCGACAATCCTGATATCACCATCGCCGGCCAATCGGCTCCCGGCGATGGCATTTGTCTGGCCCACGACTCGATCAACATCAACACTCGAAACGTGATCGTGCGCCATCTCCGTGTTCGGCGGGGCAAGCCGGAGGGAGGGCAAGGCTCCGACAATATTGGCGGCCATCCGGTGGCACAGATCATCATCGACCACTGCTCTACCAGCTGGGGCATGGACGAGAACCTCTCGCTCTACCGGCACATGGTGAGGAGGCCTGGCGAGGGCGGTGATCTGAAGCTGCCAGTCAAAAATCTTACCATCCAGCACTGTATTTCGAGCGAGGCTCTTGACGCTAACAACCATGCCTTCGGTGGAACCTGGGGCGGTGAGGATGCGACCTTCCATCACAATCTGCTGGCCAGCAATACCGGGCGCAACCCGTCGATCGGCATGGGCGGCGAATTCGATTTCCGCAACAACGTTGTATTCAACTGGCGCCATCGAAGCATGGACGGAGGCGACGAGACTTCGATGGTCAATGTCATTGCAAACTACTACAAACCGGGGCCGGCGACCAATGAGAACATGCGGCGCGTCATCGCCAGAATCGAGGAGCGAAGCCAGTACTCGCCCGGGCGCCGGTTCGAAAGCGGTGACTGGTTCCCCGATACAGAAGTTCGCCCGGGCAAATGGTACGTCGCGGGGAACGTCGTCGAAGGGCATGCGGACATCACCGCAGACAACTGGAAGGGCATGCGCAACTCGGATCGTGAGGAAGCGCCACTATCGGCGCGAGTCCTCACCCCATTCGAAGGCTGGCCGGTGAAGCAGCAGACAGCCGAGGAGGCCTACGAGACGGTTCTCGAAACGGCAGGCGCCACGCTCCCGCGCCGTGATGCCGTGGACAGGCGTGTGATCGATTCCATCCGAACAGGAAAGTTCGCCACCGCCGATGGCATCGTGAAAGACCCGAAGGACGTCGGTGGGTATCCGGAGTACAACTTCAAACCAGAGGGTGTGCCAGCGGACGGCGATGGAGATGGCATGCCCGATGCATGGGAATTTGCGCACCAGCTCGATCCGAAGTCGGCCGACGACGGCGCTAGCGACACCGACAAGGATGGCTACACCGCCGTCGAGGAATTCCTCAACGGCACGGATCCCAACGAGTTCATTGACTATCGCAACTTGGGGAACAACGTCGATACCATCTCGAGATGACGATTTTTCAGCACCTCTTGGCAAGCAGCTGCGTCGTCGTCTTGATAACGACATGCCTTTCTGGCGCCGAGATCGACTTCTCTAGTTGCGGCTACGATCAGAGCGAAACACCGATCCCACTGGTTTCGGTTCGGGCGGTGGTGACGGAAGCCGGCCGCCACGACGATCGGCCTCAGATCCAAGCGGCGATTGATTTTGTATCCAGCCTCGAACCCGATCCGGTCGGCTTCAGGGGTGCAGTTTTGCTGAATGGGAAGCGTTTTGTCATTCGCGGCGGGCTCACCATCACCACGTCTGGTGTGGTGCTGCGAGGCTCGGCGAAAGACAAGACCTCGGTGCTCGGATACGACGTGTCCCGCGCCACGATGATCCGCTTGCTCGGCAGGCCAGACATTGCTCTTCATGTTGAGAGCGCGAGACGTGTTGTCGACGAGAACGTTCCCTCCGGTGCGATGCAGCTGACGCTGGACAAGATCATTGGCCTCGAACTTGGCGAGCGCGTCTTGATCACCCGACCGAGCACCGCGGAGTGGATCACCGCCCTCGGAATGGATCGCGAAGGGATTGCCTGGAAGCCTGGAACGCGCGACGTCCGATGGGAGCGGCGCATTGTCGGGATCGAGGGAAATACCATCCGGCTCGACGCCCCCATCACGACGGCTCTGGAGCAGCGTTTCGGCGGTGGTCGCGTCGAGACCTTCGATTGGCCGGGTCGCATTTCCCAAGTCGGCATTGAGAACCTCCACCTGATCTCGCAGCCGCTCGCCGAGTCGGCGGCGGATTGCGATCAACCTTGGTGCGGCGTCACGGCCGAAAATATTGAGAACGCCTGGGTGCAACAGGTATCGTTCTCAGGTTTTCCTGGCTCCGCGGTGGCGCTCTGGGAGAGCACGAAGAATATCACCGTCCAAGACTGCATCAGTACCGAAGCCAAATCGGATGGCGGCTATCGGCGGCACACGTTTTTCACGATGGGCCAACAGACCCTGTTCCTGCGTTGCTGGTCAGATAACGGCCGACATGATTTCTCGGCGGGGCACTGCGCCCCGGGGCCGAACGCCTTCGTGCAGTGCCACGCCAGGACGACCGGTTTCAGCGGCCCGATCGAGAGCTGGGTCTCGGGATTACTCTACGACAATGTCACCATCGACGGTGCTGGGCTGCACTTTGAGAATCGCTGGCGGTCCGACGGCGGGACCGGGTGGTGCGCTGCCAATTGCACCATCTGGCAATCGGACGCCGCTGAGTTCCGATGCTTCAACCCACCGGGTGCGGTGAACCGGGCCGTCGGAATCTGGGGCACACCGTCGGGTGATGGATCGTTTGAACATCTAGACGAGTTCGCGAACCCCCGCAGCCTGTTCAAGGCGCAGCTCGCGAAGCGCCTCGGCGGCGAAGCCAAGGTCGCACACCTGGGGCCGATCGGTCGCGACTACGTGTCATCGACTAACCCGACTCCTACCGAGGCAGCGGCATTCGCGAAGGAATCCTCGGAGCCAGCCCGATCGCTGCGGGACTTGATCGTTGCCGCACCTGAGCGCAACAAGCTCTGGGCTGATGAGGTGCCTGGCGGGGCAAAAATGAACCCCGAGCCAGAGAAGGCATCGCCACCGCCGGCGCGCCGCCCACTATCCATCAAGGGCGGCGAGCTGATGGTTGGTGGTGAACCGCTGACGGGCAAACGCTTCACCCCGATCTGGTGGCGAGGCAACATCCGGCCGGGCGAGGCTCCCGCGTTCGGCCCGGCAATCACGCGATTTGTGCCAGGTAGAATCGGTAAGGGTTTTACGGACGATCTTGAAGCAGTCGCTCGTGAGATGGTTCAATCCGGGTTCGGCGTGGTCGAGCACCACCACGGACTCTGGTATGACCGACGCCGGGATGACCACACCCACGTGCGACGCGCGGACGGGAACGTTGCGCCTCCCTTCTACGAACAACCTTTCGCTCGCAGCGGGATCGGGAGTGCATGGGATGGCCTCAGCCAATACGATCTGTCGAAGTTCAATGGGTGGTATTGGCACCGGCTAACTGAGTTCGCGAGGCTCAGTGAGCAGAAAGATCTCGCTCTGTTCAACCAGCACTACTTCCAGCACAACCTGCTCGAGGCAGGGGCGCATTGGACGGACTTCCCCTGGCGTGAAGCGAACAATATCAACATCACCGCCTTCCCCGAGCCGCCGCCTTACATCGGTGATAAGCGCATTTTCCAAGCACACTTGTTCTACGACGCCACGAACCAGTTCCGCCGCCCGCTCCACCGCAATTACATTCGCCAGCATCTCGACGCCTTTGCTGGCAACCCAAACGTGATTCATTCGATCGGAGCAGAATTTACCGGTCCGCTCGAGTTTGTCGAATTCTGGATCGATACGATCGTCGAGTGGGAGAGCGAGACAGGTAAGGACGCCATCGTGTGTCTGAGTTGCACCAAAGATGTCCAGGACGCGATTCTTGCAGATCCAACCCGTGGCAAAGCGATCTCGATAATCGACATCCGCTACTGGTGGTACACCAGCGATGGCGAGCTCTACGCCCCGGAGGGCGGGAAGCACCTCTCGCCCCGGCAGCATGCGCGGCAGCTCAAACCGAAGAAAGCGTCGCAGGAATCGACCGCGCGCGCGGTGCGGGAATACCGAGTGCGTTACCCGGACAAGGTGATCTTCATCAACGGGGAACCGAGAGGGACAGGATAGGAAAGACCGCTAGCGTAATCTCGAAGGTGATCCGCACCGTTGGACCAGCGCTGTCGTACTCGACTGCAAGAATCCGCAGTTCCGCCGATCTCCATACCGACGTTCGTCAATGCGCCGTAAACGACATCGCCGCCGTAGGTAGCTCACCGTCGCGGGGGAATTGCCCGGACGGAGATCGCCAATGTAGTAGACCGTCCCCGTGCCGCTGAAGTTGCTAACCGATGTTTTGGTAGGAACTTTGATTTTCAAGAGCGGGTTCATGGGCGGGCGGAGCCTGAGGATGGAGTGGGGTCAGTCATCCACGAACTGTGAGGCAGAATTGCAGAATTCACGGTAATTTCTACCGTCACTGGACGGGCAGCGGTGGCAAAACTGGGAGATCCAGCACCTGGCCTTGTGCCAGCAGTCGTGCACGCAAGCTCGGATACGGTAAGTCCTTCACGGGTATTTTTTTGTTGGCCGCCAGGGCTGCTGCGATGCCGGCGCTCTGGCCTAGAATCATCCAGGTCGGCTCAACACGGATCGAGGAAATGCCAACGTGGGTGCACGACAGGGCAACCGGAACCAGCAAGTTGTTACATTCGTCGGCCTTGGGGAGGATCGAGCGATAGGGGATGTGGTAAGGATAGCCGTATCGGCGACCTTTTATTCTGACAGGAAAGATCGTGCCCTCGTTGATCACGGTTCCGTCCTTTAGCGCGACGCGCTGGCAGTCGTGCGAGTCGATTGGAAACGAAGAGATCACGATCGGATCGTCCTTTTTTGGGTCATCGATGATGTCCTTCTGACTGATCACATACATGCCCTGCATACGTCGGCCTTCGCGGACATAGAGCGCGGGTGAGAAGTGTTCGTAGTTGGTGAATTCGTCCTTACACAGGCCAAGCTTTGCATACTTGGTTCTGATTCCGTCGGGAACCGCTGGGTCGGTGGTGAGAAAGTGATAGAGTTCCAGCGTGTATTGCTTGTGCGCTTCCCAGATAGCGGCTCGACCGGCCTCGTCGGCTTCACTCCAGCCGTTGCAGGCGCCGACCATGCCCAGAGAAAATTGTCCACCGATGGAATTGTTGCCGTCAAATTTTCCACCGGGAAGTGCATAGAGATCAAAGCCGAACTGCTTGCCTCCAGACTTTGCATATTGGCGCAAAGATTCGAACCGGGCGGGATCGTAGTCTGTGGGCTTTGGCATCGGTACACGATTTTTAGGATCCTCGGTCAAACACAGCCGGAAGCTGTAAACCATCACGTTGGTATCACCTTTTTCCTCAGGGCCAGCATCGGTGGTAGTGATGAGCGGCAGCATTTTGCCTTCGCTGTCGAAGCCGTCGATTTTCATTTTGGGTTTCGGATATTGTTTGCCAGCAAGGGACTCGCCGAAGTCGTCTCGGCCTTCACGACCAATTGTCCAGCTGACACCTGCCGCTGCCATCAGGTCGCCTTCATAGGTAGCATCGATAAAGACTTTGGCGGTGAATGTGTCATTGCTAGTGACCAAGGCAGTAAGGCGTGCCCCATCCTTCTGCACAGACTGGAGGAACTGCTGGGTCATCACCATGACCTTCGCTTCCTCTAACATCTGCGTGGTCACACGGGCAGCAACATGCGGCTCGTATGTCCATACCGCCTGATCTTTCTTGCTTACTTGGTAAGGCAACACAATGCCACGGGACGCGTAGTCGGATTCGATGCGGGTGTGCCATTCATCGAACAGGCCCATCACCGTGCTGCGGACAGTTTGGTTCGAGTCGCTGTGGCTGAGGCCACCGGTGTTCACACCGCCGACATGATTGGTCGGTTCCAATAGAATGACCGAGGCTCCCTCGCGAGCGGCGGCGATCGCGGCGCAGAACCCACCCGGAGTGGAGCCATAGACGATGACATCTGCATTCTGTTCTGCCTGGGCTTGATGGATGATTGGCTGGAGCACGGTCGCAGCGAGGATCAGCCAATGAAAAAACGGACGGGGCAATAGTGTGGGGATTCGTGGCATCGTGACGGTTCTTGTGAGAGTTGGGTTGGCTCCCGTCCGATCGAGGAACGGGATTTGGAACCTGGGCAGATTAACAACGATTTTCTGCAATTTGCAATGAATCGTGCTTCGCGATGGGTGAAAATGAAACTCCTGGGCAGGAGAGTAGTTTGAAAGTCTTCAAACCAATTTGGAAGATCTCAATGGGACTCAGGTTGGCGATCTGCAGCAAGATGCCGCAGCCACGTGGAGGCGGCTTCCAGCTGCCATTTGCAGGCCTGACGACCACATTCACTCACACTCCAGCGAGATCTCGATGTTGCATCACCGCGTCTCTTCGTGCTAATTGCACCGCGTGACTGCCCCGTTCTCCATTTTTGAATCTGAACTCATCGTTCGTCCTGACGACATCGACATGAACGGGCATGTCCACAATCCGAAGTATCTCGATTACGTGCTCGCGGCGCGCTACGAACAGATGGAGCGGTGCTACAAAATGGCGATGAGCGAGTTTTTGGAACGAGGGCTCAACTGGTTCGTCAAGACCGCTCACATCCAGCACAAACGGCCGTTGTTTCTTGGTGAAGCCATTCTGGTGCGCACCCAGGTTGCAGACATCGCGCGGCGCGAAGTGAAGGTGAACTTCGAAATTGTCCGAAAAGAAACCGGCAAGCTCAGTGCTGACGGTTACTGTGAGTATAGCATGGTAGACAAGCTCACCGGTCGCGCTCAATCCATTCCTGATGACATCATCGAGATGTATTCGATCTAGCTTGATCGACAAGCAGGCACCCAGCACATGTTCGGATAGAATGCTCTCATGAAAAACGCGCTCGCAGCCATTCCTCTGGCGATCGTTATCGCGATTGGAATCCTTGTTTCAGGAAACAGCAATGCTGCTGATTCCAGTCCAAACATTCTGTTGATACTGGCGGATGATAGAACTGGAGACTTATGCTAGAATTTCTTCCACGACTCTGCCGTAAACATCCGTGAGTCGATAGTCTCTGCCAGCGTGTCGATAGGTCAATTCTTCGTGATTGAGACCAAGCTGGTGCAGGATCGTGGCGTGGAGATCATGGAGGTGGATCTTGCCGGATACAGGCAGGAATCCGAAGTCGTCTGTTTTGCCGTAGGTGAGCCCCGGCTTGATGCCGCCGCCAGCGAGAATCGAACAAAAGCTTTCCTGCTGATGCTCGCGACCATGTTTTTCGATCGGCGACGTTCCAGATAAATCCTGACTCCAGGGGCTTCTGCCAAACTCGCCTGTCCAGACGACGAGAGTATCGTCCAACATGCCTCGGCTCTTGAGATCTTTAATCAGGCCAGCAACGGGTTTGTCCGACCCTGCACAAGAATTCGGCAGAGCAGTTCGAATGTCACCGTGGTGATCCCAGCCGTCGATGGTTACCTGGACGAAGCGCACACCTGCTTCGCTGAGGCGTCGCGCGAGCAGACAGGCCTTGCCATTGCGATCGGTCTTTCCTTCACCGATGCCGTAGAGGTCGAGCGTGGCTTTTGATTCGCCAGAAAGATCGACGAGCTCCGGGGCGCTGGCCTGCATCCGGTAGGCCATTTCAAAGGAACTGATGAGACCTTCCATCTGGGGCTCGGTTTGGTAGCGCTGCAACAGACGGCGATTCATTCCCTGGAGAAGGTCGAGCCGCGATCGTTGTCGTGCGGGATCGGCTTCCGGATCAGTTAGATATTGAATTGCTAACGCTTTATCGTCTTTCGGCACAGTGAGCGGCGTCCCCTGGAACGAGGCAGGGAGAAATCCCGAACCGTAAGTGCGAACATCAGCTTGGGGATGAATGGTGAGATAAGCGGGAAGGTCGTCGTTTTCTGAGCCAAGCCCATATCCGATCCACGATCCCATCGACGGACGTGCCTCTGCAATCGCGCCAGTATGCATCTGAAGAGACGCCTGAGGGTGCGACTTATTATCGGCCTGCATGGCCCGTAACAGGCAAAGGTCGTCGGCGACCGATGCCATATGCGGCAGCAGATCGGAGATCATCATTCCGCATTCTCCACGTGGTCGAACGGGCGCGCCTGGGGCTAGTGCAAGGAATTTCTCAACGCCGGTACGCAGTTGGTGATCCTTAATGGGCGGTGTGACTTTCTGACCGTGCTTCTTTTCGATGTATGCCTTCGGGTCAAACAGGTCGGGTTGTGATGGGCCACCTGCCATAAACAGGAAGATGACTCGTTTCGCTCTCGCGGGAAAATGGGTGGTTCCGATGGGAGCCACAGCGGATGAGGTGGCTTGGGCCAAGCTGTGGAATGCAAGGCTACCAAATCCGCAGGCTGCGTTCTGGAGAAAATTTCGTCGGCTGATCATTTTGAGTGACTCATCACTTTAAGGTGTTGAAGCAGGCAGGTCAAAGGCGCATCAGGAATTCATTCGAGGCAAGCAACGCATGGCACAGTTCGACCCACGCAGATTCGTCATCAGCCTGTGCCTGCAAAAACCGGATCGTTTCGGATTTTTCGTCCTCACTGGCGGGCCGACCATAGGTCAGGAGCCAGAGTCGATCGATGCGCCGGGAGGCTTCGCCGAAGGTTGTAGCGGTTTGTGAGGCCAGCTCCGTAGCATACTTCTTCAGCTCGTCGCCATTCATGAGGAATAAGGCTTGGGTGGGTACTGCTGTGATCGCTCGTTGCCCGGCGATCTCGGCGGGTTGAGTGAAGTCGAATAGATTGCGCAGGGAGGCGGGGCCAGGCTGGGCACCTGAACGGAGAATTGGCAGGTAAATCGTACGCTGGAACTGCTGACCCGGGTGATACTTTGAAAGACTGAAGCCAGGTGGATTCACGTTCTTGGGATCGAGTCCGTTGACGTTCTCCGGATACTCCAGCGCAAGTGCCGGGCCACCGCTTGAGAGTTGAAGTTGGCGGGAGGCAGCAAGGAGAGAATCGCGAATCGACTCCGCATCCAGTCGCTGCGGGTTCATTCTCCAGAGCAGGCGATTCTCCGGGTCAATGGCTGTTGCGTGGGCATTGAAGGTTCCGCTCATCCGATAACTGCGACTCAGCACGATGGCACGGATGAGTTGTTTCTGCGACCATCCGCTTTGGACAAACCAGCTCGCAAGGTAGTCGAGCAATTCAGGATGGCTGGGAGTCTCCCCCCTGAGCCCAAAATAATCCACTGAGCGCACTAGTCCTTCGCCGAAAAGCTTTTGCCAGATTCGGTTTACTGTAACTCGTGCAGGCAGGGGATTGTCAGGACTCGCTATCCAGTTGGCCAACTGGATGCGACCGCTCTGTCCTTTTGGAATTGTTGCTGCGGGTGATCGGGAAGCAACTTGCAGGAAACCGCGGGGCACTGAGGCACCGAGAGCATGGGGATTACCCCGAATGGTGATGTTCATGTCGCCCGGTTGTTCGACATCACGCACGGCGAAAGCTCTGGGGGCCGAAGGTGCGAAGTATTCGGCATGTTGAATCTTACCATTGAGAGTGCCGACTTCGCCCTCCAGTTTCTTCCTCTCCTCACTGTCATTCACCAGGGTATCGGCCTTCTTCCTGGCATGATCGCGTCTCTGTTTCCAGTCAGATAGCCCGGCGATGTATTCTTCAGTTCGGCCAGCGCGAGCAGCCTTTTGCGATTCTGTTTCGGGCAACTCTGAGGTCGCCACGCCACTCCACACGCCACGTTCAATCTTATGGGTCGAATCCGTGCCCTTAAGGATGCCAGCGATAGCGTAGTAATCCGTTTGAGGGATCGGATCGAATTTGTGATCGTGACAGCGCGCGCAGGCGATTGTCATTCCAAGGAATGCCGTCCCGATCTTATTTACCTGTTGATCGACAACGTCGACGCGCATCTGCTCTTTGTCGGAAGTGGCAATCTCAATATTGCCGAGCAAGAGAAAACCTGTGGCGATGATCGCTGCGGAGCGTTCCTCAATAGCTCCTGGAAGCAGATCTCCAGCGATTTGTTCGCGGATGAATTGGTCAAACGGTTTGTCACTGTTGTAAGCATCGATGAGGTATTCGCGGTAACGCCAGGCATGTTCAGCAAACACATTGTTCGCAGTACCGATTTGATCTGCGTAACCCGTTAGATCGAGCCAATGCCGAGCCCAGCGTTCGCCGTACGCTCGCGAACTTAGCAGGCGATCTACGACTCCTGCAAAGGCACCTTCCGAACCGTCAGAAATAAACGTCTCGACTTGCTCAGGAGTCGGTGGCAATCCGGTCAGGTCTAGAGTAACCCTGCGCAACCAAGTATGTCGATTCGTGTCAACCGCAGGACGAATTCCGTCCTGCTCCAGCCTTGCCAGGATAAACCCATCGATTTCACCCAGCGGCCAACTTGCATTCTTCAACTTCGGAACTGTGGCCTGCTTAATGGGCTGAAATGCCCAGTGCTTGCGACCCTCTTCGATATCGATGCCCTCTTTCTCGGTAGCTGGATCGGACAAACGAGGGTCGGGCGCACCAATTGCGACCCACTTTTCAAGTAGCGCAATTTCTTTGTCAGGGAGCTTTCCCTTCGGAGGCATTTGAGTGTCCACATTGCCGTAACTGACGGCTTCAATCAGCAGGCTCTGATTGGGATTGCCAGGAACAACAGCCGCCCCAGAATCGCCCCCAGTTTCCCAGCCGTTACGTGAATCCAGAACCAAGCCACCCTTTGCCTTGCCGCCCTCGTGGCTGTGGCATTCATAGCATCGCTGTTTCAGGATCGGGGCGATTTCCTTCTCAAAGAACGCGGAGGTTTTTGAATCGTCCGCTGCAGAAAGCAAGGTGCTGAAGCCGGCACTCAACAGTGCTCCAAAAAAGATCCTTCGTGCTGGCTGACGGGATTTCACTTCACAGAGTTCAGCAGAAGAATCTGCTTTCGGCAACGCTTAATCACTAAATAACTACAGAGTTATGGCTACGGGTAAGCGTGAGTAACTCTACGATCTACAACCTCAAAACGAATTGCGCGGTGCCGGGTGCTTCCCTAGTTCACTGGCACCTGCTCCAGTAGCGGCTGAAAATCCCGGGTGCATGGTGGAAGAAAGAAACAGCAGCAGACATGGCCCAGTTCCAGGTGACGCGCACGAACAATGAGTGGGAAACCTTCTGGCAGGAGAAAGCCGCCTCACCTCCGCCTTCATTCACACCCCATTCTTCTCAGTCCTTCGAGCCAGTAATCTTCTTCAACCCGGCGCTCGTCGAGCCTGACTTGCGGATTCGGACCAAGTAGTTGCTCGTACGCTCGTGCTCTGGAAGTGAGAGCCAACGCTTCAGATTTTCCGGGCGCTCTAACCTTGAGAAGAGCGTCCGTTTGATTCGGGTCTTCTCGACCCACATGCGTCCGTAGCCGGACGTTCCGTCGCTGTTTTCCGATTGGCTGGACCAAACATGGATCGACTTCCCGTCCACACTTTGACCGAGAAAAACGACGAGATGTCCCCGCTCGTCTTTGCCGATGTTTTCGTTCCACCAGATCTTCAGGAAGTCACCTGGCTTCGCTCTGGCGTAGCTGGTGAAGTTGGTCCCGAGATCCAGCTTTTTGAACAGCACGGCGGTGCCAGGCCCGTCGGCGTTCCAGTGGCCGAAGATTCCGACGCCGTCCAGCTTTCCGTGAATCACCGCATTCTTGTCGCCAACATCGGCTACGGCCACGGCCAGTTTCTTGTTCTTGATCACGCCGAGATCATCGATCACTTCTCCGAACAGGAGATAAGTCGCACTGGAGCAAAAACTGAGTTTTGCGGCTTTGTCAGGGTTCACTTTCAGCCTCCCGCCAATCCCGGATGTGATGGCACTGTCGAGATCTGCCACTGTCTGGTAGAGGTCATCGAAACGCCTGGATTCCGGCAGCTCTTTGCGGTACTTGGCGTAGGTTCCGCCAGCGGGCATGTCCTCGATGGTTTTCAGAATCTCAGTGTTGTAATCGCGGCCTGTGGCGACAGTGGCGATCAATCCAATGAGCAGGAACAGAGAGACGAAGAGGCAGTTGCGCATGGAGAATGCTACATTCACTCTTTTGGAAACGCAACTTGGCGCCCATTACAACGGCCACTTCACTCCCTCAATAGCCTATTAACCGCCAACGGTCACGGACTCAATCACCACATCCGCAACTGGCACATCCGGATGTCCAGCACGGCTGGTAGTCTGTACCTTTTCAATGGCATCCACCACACCCTGCCCTTCGGTGACTTTGCCGAATACTGTGTAGCCCCAACCGCGCACATTTTCACCTGTGTGATTCAGGTTGGCGTTAGCTTGGGTGTTGATGAAAAATTGTGAAGTTGCTGAATGCGGGTCGTTGGTGCGCGCCATAGCAATGGTGTAGGGTTCGTTAAGTAAACCATTATTGGCTTCATTGTGTACCGGAGGATTGGTTGATTTTTTAACCATGTCGGCCTCAAAGCCGCCGCCTTGAATCATAAATTGCGGGATTACACGGTGGAAGATGGTGCCATCGTAATAGCCTTCGTTCGCGTAGGATAAAAAGTTTGCTGAGGTTAGCGGTGCTTTTGCGACATCAAGCTCAACCTTGATGACACCAAGGTTAGTTTTTAAAGTGACAATATTGGATTTGCTTGCCTGCGTTTGTGGCTGGCTGTCAGCGCCCTCATCGGTGCACGAAGTGGTTGCGATTAATAGCAAAGTGATCAGTGCCAAAAACTGAGCAGAGCGGCGTTTTGCCGAAAAGACAGCGCTGAGGTATCGGTGATTAAATAGAGGTATTTTAAGCATGGCTTTATCCTTTCAGGGAAATCAAATTGGTAGGAACTTTGATTTTCAGGGGTGGGTTCATGGGCGAGCGGAGCCCAGGGATAGAGGGGGTTCAACACCCCATTCGAATTCGGCTCAAGTGAGCAAGCCTTTCAATGGACCAGTACTATCGGCAAACTGCGTCATGCCGGTCCCCATCAATTGTGCTTGTGACAACCACAGATTTGCCAGGGGCGTATTTTCGGGGCAATTGAGGATGCGACCTGTCTTGATTTTACCGTTGGCAGAACCTGCCACGATGATGGGGAGTTCATTCATGGTGTGATGCCGTCCATCACCCAATCCTGAACCCAATGTGACCATGGAATGATCCAGGAGCGTGCCGTCCCCCTCCGTGACCGCATCCATCTGCTCCAGAACTTCCGCGAACAACTCCACGTAAAATCGGTCCACTTGAACCAGAAAGTTCTTCACGCTTTTGTCGTTCTGGCCGTGCGTGAGTCCATGATGTGATTTGGAAAAGTTCAATTCATGGTAGAGTTGCGGCGAACCCCACCTCTCGGGCGCAAGCATGAAGGTTGCGACATGAGTCAGGTCGCCTTGAAATGCCACCACAAGTAGTTTGCCCATCAACCTGATGTACTCCCCGCGGGTCATTGGCTCTTCATCGGGTTCCGTCACGTCCGCTCTCTTGTGGGCACGGTAGTATTTGTTCAACTTCTCAATCTGCTTTTCGATTTCTCGCACTGAATCAAAGTACTCATCCAACTTGTCCTTGTCTTGATGCGTCAGATTCTTTTTGAAGTTAGCGGCATCTGCCAAAATCAAATCGGTGATGTCTTTGTCCGAGTTGCTCGTCTTGAACAGACGCTGATAGACCTGAAGCGGATTTTTCATCGCGGTCGCCACATGCTCCGGGCCATACCAGGAGATGTTGTCTAAATAGATCGATTCCTTGAGGTCTTTGAAACTATTGCAGTTCAACTCCAAGGATCGAATCGGCGTCCGATGGCTCACCTGGTCTGCGATGAGATGGTCCAGCGTTCTGTCCATCGGGTAAGGCGACTTGAGCTTGCCATGAGGATCGGCCGAAGAGAGATAACAGGAACTGCATTGATTGTGAACATCGACCCCTCTCACATTGACCCGGGACAACCCGGTGATGAGGGTGACTTTGCTGCCCACTTTTTTGAGTGGGCTCAGGGTGGGCATCGACAGAAAGTCAGGGTTGTCCTTTTCCGGAAAGAAGTGATCTCTCACAAAACCCATCGGCGAATAAAATGAGGCGAAACGCAATGAAGGCTGTTTCTCTTTCTTTGTTTTCGGATCCGCAGCATACATCTCCAGCCAAGGGAGAGCCATCACGCTACCGCTGGCCCCAAGTAGAAATTTTCGACGGTCGATAGATTTCATTGATTTTTAATTTGGGTGAATATTGAATGTACCGCAATGTTTTTGATGACGGCTCTCATTCTGTAGTGATCTTTTTTGCTCGCCTCTGCGATTTCACCGATGGCAACTCGATCTGCAAAAGTCAGTTCTCGCCCCAAGGCATAAGATAGAAGGTGCCCCACGAAGGCCTTCGTAAATACTTCTTCTTCAGCGAGGATCGCTTCCTTGAATCCAACGACATCCTTGAACTTATGTTTGCCAAACAATTTTCCGCTCGCATCCACCTTCAAGCCGGTTCGGTAATCGTCCCTCCACCGACCCAGTAAATCGTAATTTTCCAGGACAAACCCAAGGGGATCGATCTTTTTATGGCAGCTCGCGCATTGAGTGTCACTGCTGTGCTGTTTCAGTTTTTGCCGGACCGTCAAACCTTCCCTTTTTAGCGTTTCGTCATCCGCCTTCAAGTCAGGAATATCGTCAGGCGGAGGCTCGGGAGGATCGTTGAAGATGACCGAAGAGACCCAAGCGCCTCGCGTGATTGGCAGTGATCGAGACGGACTTGACGTCATCACCATCACAGCCCCTGTCGTGATCACGCCGCCAAATCTTCTGTCGCTGAGTGGCGTCCGTGTGAATTCAATGTCGCGCAGGTTCACATTGATCCCATAGGTCGCCGCCCTGCCTTGATACCATTCGCTCAACAAGTGACTGCGGTAAGTAAAGTCGGAATCCACCAGTTCCGAAATTGGCCTGTTCTCAATGAAGACAGTCTCAAAATTCAAGAGCGGTTCCAACATCATATGCATCCCCCTTTTGTAGGAGATTTTGTCGTCGCCCCCAAAGTAATATTCTCTGTGCGCTTTGAAATCAGGTGATGCCGACACCACATTGTTGATCTTCAACCACTGAGGTGCAAAGCTGTCGCAGAAGTTTTTCACGCGACGATGGTTGAGCATGCGTTCCACTTGCTCGTTCAACACCTCGATGTCTTGAAGCCTCCCTTTGCCTGCCAATTCCAGCAGTTCATCGTCGGGAACAGAGCTCCATAGAAACAGCGATAGACGCGTGGCCAGATTGAATGAGGCCTGATTGGGTGACGCGTTGTCGGTTGCGTTGTGAACGAAAATAAACCTCGGAGAAGCCAACGCCGCCGACACGACATCTTTCATGCTCCGGGTGAAATCACTGCTCTTCGTATACTGTTTGTCAAAATACCCCGTGTACAACTTCAGCGTTTTTTCATCGGCGGGAGATTTAAACGCTCTCAGAAGAAAATTCTCGATTCGCTGATGCGCAATTTTCTCAATCGGTTGCTTGAGTTTTGGCCTGACTTCATCGCGCTGTTTCCAGCTGCCCATCATCTCCTCCTTGGCGACGATCTGGTTCCCTGCTGCAATGCTTTGGATTTGAAGTTTGCCCAATCCGGATCGGTAGAGACGAATGTCGTTCAGGCCGCCATGAAAGGGCTCGTTGCCATCATACGAGCCGATCGCCATCGGCTCTGTGTTTTGCATATTGAGCTTGCCCGCGATCGCCTTGCTGCCGACCTGCTTTCCGTCCACGTAGAGATCAATTTGTTTGCCGTCGAAACTACCGGCAACGTGATGCCATTTGCCGTCGCCGAGCGTTTTGGGTTCCACCGCAGCACCGAATTCTTCGTATCGACCTGCAATACCGGCGCCCATCCAGAGCCCCCACGTATCGCCCGTCCTGCCGATGCTCAACAGTTGGCGTCGCCATGAATCCTCTCGGCGGACGATGGTCTGCCATTGGTCAGTCGTTTTGGATGGGCGGATCCAGGCACTGATCGTCAGTCCGGTGCTTTGCGTCGCGACGGATTTGTCTACGGCAATTGACGCATTTCGGGTCTTCGGTTTTGTGCTCGATGGATCTTCAAACACCTCATCCCAAACTCGACAGTTCTCATCGAAATTTTCTGCATGCACGATGGACCGACTGAGTTCCAGAAAGGATTCCATGAGGACTGGAGTCAAACTCAGATGATCGCCACGATTGTTAAAACCATTTTCTGCCGGAGGATCCTTGGGGAACGCCACCACACCCAGCAAGCGATTTTCCAGCAGTTGCTGCAGCCCCATGATTCGATTGCCGACTCTGACGACCTTGGGCATCTGGCCTGATTCCGGCCTGAAATAATCGTTGTGATTTCTGATGATGCGATCGTTGATGGAATAGACCCAGGATTTGAGATTAAACAGATCCTTGACCGCGTTGCCATATTCAAAGCGATTCATGCGTCGCAGTCTTAGAGGAATCACCGGCTGGCCGTGCGACACAGCATTCTTGAAGGCCTTATCCAGCTCCAATACCATGAACTTGCGTTGCTTGTCACTGGGCTGCTTCTTCTCTTCGGGAGGCATTTCGTTTTTGCCCAATGCCTCGATCATTTTTTCGATCAGTTGGGGATTCTTCTCGAAATCTTCCCATGATGCATACTCGGTTAGATCGACCTTTCCCTTGGTTTTTTTTCGACCATGACAATCGTAGCAATGCTGATCAAGAATGGGTTGAATCCCATTCTTGAAGTCGCCCACACTTGCAGAAGGATTTTCAGTTTGTGCTGTCGTTGGGAAGATAAGAGCGATTGCTAAAGCAAGCTTAAGACCAAGCTTCGTAACACGGCCTCGAATCTTCCTCGGTTTCATCTGAGTCGGTATTCCCACATCCAAGGCAAACGTCCCTCGCCAAAATGCATTTAATGAAGTGATCATGCGAAATTTTGGTCGATAGGCCTTGCCTAGGCTATGATGCCGTTCAGCACCTCGCCGTGCACGTTGGTTAGGCGGCGCTGGATACCGTTGTGGTAGTGGGTGAGTTTGGTGTGGTCGATCCCTAACAGGTGCAGAACGGTGGCGTGGAAATCGTGCCACGGCACCGGGTTGAGATCCGATTTGTAGCCGACCTCATCCGTCGCACCGTAGCTGATGCCTCCCTTTACGCCGCCGCCAGCCATCCACACGCTGAAGCCGGTCTGGTTGTGGTCGCGGCCGGTGCCGACTTGATCGGCGCCGCTCTGAGTGAAGGGCGTCCGGCCGAACTCGGAGGTGAACAACACCAGGGTGTCGTTGAGCATGCCGCGCTGGCGCAGATCCTTGAGCAAGGCGGCGACCGGCTGGTCGATGCGTGCGGCCTCGCGGCCGTGGTTGCGCTGCATGTCCTCGTGGCCGTCCCAGTTGATACGCGGCGAGCCGAACGAACCGCCGGAGAAAAGTTGCACGTGGCGGACCCCGCGTTCGAGCATGCGCCGTGCTAACAAGCAACTGCGCCCGAAGTCTTTGGTCTCCTTTCCGTTCAGTCCGTAAAGCTCGCGCGTCGCTTCGGATTCCGCGTCTATGTCGGTAACCTCGGGAACCGCAAGCTGCATACGTGCGGCGAGCTCGTAGCTGGAGATGCGTGCGGAGAAGGCGTCCTCGGCACCGTTTTCTTCCATGTGCAGACGGTTGATTTTTTCCAAGAGCGCCCGGCTCTCTTTCTCGATGCGTGCGTCGATTTTTCGGGCGGGGAACAGGTTGCTGATCGCATCGCCCTCGCCGCTGGTGCGGAACGGGACGCCCTGGTGGACTGCGGGGAGGAAACCGTTCGTCCAGTTGCTGGTCGAACCGGCGGGCAGGCCGCGCGCGTCGGGCAGGACGACGTAGGTCGGCAGGTCGTCGGTCATGTTACCGAGTCCGTAGGAGACCCACGAACCCATCACGGGGAATCCGTTGAGGCGGAATCCGCTGCTCTCCTGGAAGGTCGCTGGCGTGTGGCTCGATGACTCGGCGACCATCGAGTTGATCACCGCGAGCTCGTCGGCGACGGTGGCAATGTGAGGGAAAAGCTCGGAGATCCACAGCCCGCTCTGGCCGCGCTGTTTGAACTCCCAGTCGCTCTGCCGCAGCAGGCCGACCTTGCCGAAAAATACGTCGGGTTTCTCGTCCGCAGAGAGTGATTTTCCGTGTAGCTCTTTGAGCTTCGGTTTGTAGTCGAAGGAATCGACCTGGCTCAAGCCTCCACACAGGCAGATGTGGATGACGCGTTTGGCCTTCGGCGCGCTGTGCGGGAGTTTCGGTGGGGCGGCGAAGCTGTCGCGCAGCATGAGCGAGGAGACTGCGGCGGTGCCAAGTCCGGTGGAAGTCCAGTCGAGGAAGTTGCGTCGGGTGATCATGGGATTCGGGGAGCGGAGACTCTTGTCTGTTTACCGTGGGTCAGTTGACATAGAGAAATTCATTTGAATTAAACAGCACGCGGCAGAAGGCGGGAAGGCCGTTCTTTTTGACAAATTCGCTTGTGAGCACGAGTTCCTCCTCCCTTGGCGCGCGCGCCAAGGCCAGCAGGAAGGCCCGCTTGATTTGGGTGCGGATGCCGTCACTTGTTTCGGTTTTGAGGCCTTGCGCAAAATTGTCGGTCATACGTAGGGAAAACGAGGTGTTCATCAAAGCGAGTGCGCCAAGCGGTGTCGTCGTCACGCTGCGAACGGGCGTGGCGGCGCTCGGATCGGGGCAATCCAGTGGTGCCAGCAAGGGGTGTACATTGCCACGCGCCCAGGTTCGGTAGATGCTGCGCCGGTTGAACTCTGCTCCCTCGGGATCGATCGGATCATAGACCCATGATCCCTTGTGCTTGTACATTTTGAAATCGCGGTAGCCCGGACCTCCCATCTTTGGGTTGAGCTGGCCGGAAACTTTCAAGATGGAATCGCGGATCACTTCGGCCTCGAGTCGCGCCGGGGTATGCCGCCACAGTAGCACGTTGCCAGCGTCGATCTTTTGCGCTTGTGAATTTGCCTTCGACGACTGCCGGTAGGTAGCTGATTCGCAGATCAGGCGGTGCATCTTCTTCAGGCTCCAGCCGCTGGCGCGGAATTCCGCTGCGAGCCAGTCGAGTAGCGCGGGGTGCGATGCCCCGCCGCCGCTGAATCCGAGATCGTTGGGCGTTTTCACCAGCCCCTGGCCGAAGTGGTAGTGCCACAGGCGGTTCATCATGACGCGCGCGAACAACGGGTTGTCCGGGTGCGTGATCCACTCGGCCAGTTTCGTGCGCCGCTGGTCATCGGGTGCGTCCGGTTTGAGACCGAAATCCGCTGGCAGTGCGGTTGCGACTGCGGCGATCCCCCCGGGCGCGACTTCACCGGCTGGCTCGAACGGGCTACCGCGCACCAGCAGTCGGGTGATGCCGGGATTTTTGGGAGTCACCGCGTAGACTTTCTTCTCTTTGATCTTCGAGAGCTCGCCATTGAGTTGCGCGATCTCATTTTTCCAATCCTCCCGGTCCGCCTTCTGCTTCTCGTTCAGGTGCGAAACGATCTGCGCTTCGGTGACAATTCTAACATTTGCCGAAATTGCGATCTCGTCGGCGCTCAGGGCGCGATCGTAGAGCTGGCCGCGGTCAATCTTTCCGGCCAACATTCTTCCGTCCCCCGCCGTGATCCCGTGTCGCAATCCGAAGATCACCTGGTGGTTGTTGCTGAGGTATTTCGAAGGATTGGTCTTGTAGGCTTTGCCATATGGAAGTCCGTTGCGGTAGGCGGTGATGGTGCCGTCTTCGGTGTAGGTGATCGCGACGTGCACAAATTTCCCAATTGCCTCTTTCTCTGGCTTCGCGTGGAAACTCTGCCAGCGCGCGTAGCCATTGCTGCCAGCCATCCAGTGGCCCTGCTCTTTTTCGCCGAAGACGATCGCGTCAAATTGACCAGCGTCGACGTTCTGCACGCTGATCACGCCGCCGCCTCGCTGCCCGATGTTGTCGAGTTGGACCCAGGCTTCCAATGTCTTCGCTTTGAGCTCGGAGTTGCGTTTCGCGGTGGAGACAAAGGCGGTTTTGCCGTCGAGGACGAGCGCGCCGTCAACAATTTTCGCACTGCCTTTGGCTTCTCCGTGAGCCGTTCCAATTTGATCGCGGAGATCGCTATCGAAGGTCCATCGCGAGACTGGTGTCGGTGGCTCGGCTTGCTTTGCCGACTCGTCGGGTTGCCCGGCGAGGATCGCGGTGCGGATTTTTGCGTCGTGTTGCTTGAGTTGCTTGCTCAGCACCTCAATCCGCTTTTTCAACGCGCTCGGGTCGCCGCCGGCGGGCATGTTTCGATCACCGCGGTGGACGCCGGCGAGGGAGGAGGCGATCTGGAAATATTCGAGCTGTGTGATCGGGTCGAATTTGTGATCGTGACAGCGTGCACAATTGACGGTGAGCCCGAGAAAGGTCTGCGACACCGTGCCGACGAGATCCTCCATCTCGTCCTGACGCATGATTTTGCGCTGCTTGTCGCCGTTGGGCTTGAGGCCGTCGAACGACCCACAGACCAGGAAACTGGTCGCGGTGATCGCGTCCGGGTTGTCCGGCTCGAAGCGATCGCCCGCAATCTGCAATCGGACGAAGCGATCGTAGGGCATGTCGTCGTTGAGAGCGTTGATCACCCAATCACGGTAAGGCCAGGCGTTTTCGCGCAGCTGGTCGTATTCGAATCCCTGACTCTCGCCAAAGCGCGCCACATCCAGCCAGTGCCGTGCCCAGCGTTCGCCATAGTGCTGCGAAGCGAGCAGCTCGTTGATATCGCCCTTCGCGCTTGGTTCAGGAGGCAGGCCGATGATGTCGAAGTGCAATCGTCTGCTCAGCGTGCGCGCATCGGCTTCGGGAGCAGGTTGGAGGCCAGATTTTTCGAGCTTTGCCAGGATGAAGTGGTCGATCGCGTTACGGGGCCACTCCTTGGAAACGACCTCAGGAAGGTCCGGGCGCTCGACCTTTTGCAGCGACCACCAATTCTTATCCGCCTGAGAATAGACTTGCGATGCGGCCGACACGAATACGAACACGGTCAGCGTGAGAAACTTTTGCAGGTTCGACATATAAGTATATTTCATAGGCGGCGCATCGATGGCAAGTAATCAAGCCATAAACCGAATCAGTTACTTCTCCTGCAGCAGTTCAATCTGGTCAAACCAAACGGGACCACCCATCGCGGTTGGAGCGATCCCGGTGAGGGTGAAATTCCCGAAATCCTTCCACATGTCCCGGGTCACCACGGTCCAGTCAGAGGGGCTTTCAGCGGCCACTTGAGTGGCTTCCCACGGGGTGGTATTTTTGCCGCTGAAATACCGCCGCTTTGGGCTTTCAGCCGCCGGCCAGCTTCCATTGTCGGCAAGTTCGATCAGCACGCCATCCACCTTGGGTGATTTCCAGGCGAGGCGGAGATAGCGATACTCTCCGGGGCCAGGATTTTCCCGGATCGCGAATTCCCACCCCGGAATTCGCACCGAGTAACGTTGTGAAGGGGTAAGGCGCAGGGAGGCCGATCCGGAATACTTGTCCGATGTGACGATGGTGGCAGCTCCCTCTCCGTCTTTGAGCAGATCAACAAATCCCGGGTCGTCGCCAAAGAGCACTTTTCGCGATGGTGGTTTCTTCAGCCAGGAGATTACATTGGCGACATCACCGGGACTGAGGGCCTCGCGAAGCGACTCGGGCATGAGTGAAATCGGAAGTGATTTGAGCGAGCGAATGTCCTTACGGAGAACGTCTACTTTTTGCCCGCCAGGCAGGCTCAGAGTGAGGCTTCCAGCAGATTCGTGGGCAAGGATCCCAACCATGATTCTGCCGTCGCTGATCTCGACAATGTAGGTTTCATGTCCCGCAACGATTTTGTCGCTCGGCGCCAGTATATCATGCACCATCGTTTGCTCTGCCCGGCGAAACTCCGAAGTCAGATCCGGACCAACCGCAAAGCCTATCCCATGTGCTTGATGACAGAGGGCGCAGTGCAGGCTGAAAAGTTTTCGCCCGGCGACCGGGTCACGTTTTTGTTCAAGCGCCGCCAGGAATTCCTTGATGGTGCGTTCGTCTATCGAGCGCGGAACCGCGAGTACTTTCTTTGCTCGTGCGGCGATGTTTGCGTCTGGATGTTCACGCAAGGAATTTCGTTGGATGGTATTCAATACGGATGCCTCCAGAATCTTTTGCTCCAGGGATTCGATCACGACGACCAAGTTATCGCGTCTGGCGAAAGCGCTCTTGAGGATCTCCCTGCGTAGAGACGGCGTTGCTGTCGGATAAGCTCGCAGCAGGGCAGCCGCGATACCTACGTCTCTTTCAGCGCTCAATCCCCTGACGGCAGCGAGGCGCTGTTCGACTGGCAATTGCAGGTTACCAACTTCCATGAGAGCCGTTTTGAGCCGCTTCGCGCGCTCGGATGTCGATTCCAGTTGCAGCACCCGCGTCAACTCAAGCGCGGATACTCGAACGTCGCCTTCTGTGCTGACTGTAAGCTTTGCCAGAACTTCCCGGGCCTTCTTTGAGAGATTGATACTGGTGGTCGACTTTAACGATGCGAGCAGTCCCTGGAGACACTCCTGTCGCAATGTACGGTCTTCGAGGACTGCGACATTCTCGATCGTTCTGGAGAGTTCTCCCGGCTCGCGCCGTGTCGCGACCGCGCTGCAGAGTCGAGCGATGAGACCGCGAGCCTGGCCGAGTTCCGTCGGTTTCTCCAGTAATGTGATTAGCATTTGACCGCAACGGCCGCCGAGTGAACTGAGAATGGCCCCGTCCAGCCAGGTCTCACTGCCGTGTTGCCTGGCCAAGCGTGACAGCCCGGACAGGGCGCTGTCCTCACTGCTTTCACCCAGAGAGAGTGCGAGTTGCAGGCGAACGATTGAAGATTCGTCATCCAACAAAGCGATGGCTTCCTTAAGAAGAGACGGGTTGTCGTTGAATTGGCTTTCCGCAAGACGCAAAGCGTGTCGGCGGACACCTGGTTCACCGTGATTGAGTCCAGATTTGAGGATTTGGGCTGTGAGGCTGTGAAGCCCATCCAGGGTGTAGAGCACGTTGATCGCGGCCGCCGAACTATCGGCTTTCATCGCGT
>JBNMNB010000069.1:0-31630 GCA_051270635.1 Verrucomicrobiales bacterium
GTGATGAAGATGTGAGCGACTACAATACGCATTTTAAGATGACGCCGCCACTGCGCACTGCGGAAGATAGTGCGATGTTAGTTGAGGCGGTGAAGGAGGGTGTGTTCGACGTCATTGCCACCGACCATGCGCCACATGCGGAATTTGAAAAAGCGCAGGATTTTGCATCCTCTCCGTTCGGGATTACCGGACTGGATACGGCGTTGTTGTCTTTGTATCATTACTTTGTGCAGACGGGAATCCTGGGATGGAATGCGATTGTGAAGCACTATAGCGAAGAACCACGGCGACTGTTGAAACTTGCGCCAGCTGAAATTCGCGAGGGAGCACAGGCCAACTTCGTTTTGTTCGATCCGGAGGCGACGACGAAAATTACGCCTGAATTCATGCGCTCAATGGGAAATAACACGCCGTTCCTGGGCCGTGAGTTGCAGGGCAGCGTGCAGCATGTTGTTCTTGATGAGCGCATCCTGAAGTAGTCAGCGAATGAATCCGTGCGGTGAACCAATTGTCTGGATTGTCTGTTCGTATTTGTCTGGGACATGTCGCTGACCGCATCAGAGAAGAAGAGCGCTCGCCGCATTGTGCTTGCACGGAGTTGCAGCAAGCTCGCTGACCTTTCTTCCAGTGCGAAGACAGTATTGACGTGGCTTCTCGGGGCCGTTGGAGCGCCGCCCGTTCTTGTGGGATTTCTGGTGCCTATTCGAGAATCGGGCTCGATGCTGCCGCAGGCATTTCTTTCTGGAATGGTGAAGCGAGCGAGGCTGCGGAAATGGGTGTTTGTGTTAGGCGCAGCGGGTCAGGCACTTTGCTTGTTTGCAATGGCCACGGCGGCTCTGGTGCTTAATGGTAGCACTGCGGGACTGGCCATTGTGGGGGCTCTTGGCTTACATGCGCTGGCGCGTTGTCTGTGCTCGATCGCATCGAAAGATGTGCTGGGAAAGTGTGTGCCAAAAGGGACGCGAGGAAAAGTGTCTGGCCTGGCGGCGTCCGTTGCGGGTGGTTGTGGTCTGGCGGGCGCGGCGGTGTTCATGTTCGGTGTCGATCGCGAAGTATCCAAGGCTCTGCTGGCTGGACTGTTGGTAGTTGGTGGTGTGCTATACGGCTTCGCCGCCGGGGCAATCGCTTCAGTTGATGAAAGACCGTCAATCGATGAGGTGCCAGTGAACTTGAAGTCCGATCTTCGGCGGCGATTGCAGATGGTGTGGTCGGACAAAGTATTGCGCAGCTTTGTTGGCGTGCGCGCGTTGTTGCTGGGCTCGGCTCTCGGTTCGCCGTATCTGGTCGTTTTGTCGCAACGTCAGGGGCTGAGCGTAAAGACGCTGGCGGCCTTTGTTTTTGCGGGTGGCCTCGCCTCCGCATTGAGTGCCTTTCTATGGGGGAAATGGAGCGATCGCTCCAGTCGTTCAGCCATGGCCGCGGGTGGTATTGTCGCAGGACTGACGGGATTTGCGGGCATCGCTGTCTATCGCTGGTTTCCTGATCTGGCGGCGCAGGAGTGGACGTGGCCGCTTCTGTTCTTTGTCATGAGCATTGGCTACGAAGGTGTTCGTATTGGCCGCAAAGTCTATATTGTCGACATTTCTGAAGGAGGCGCGCGCACGGACTATGTCTCAGCCAGCAATACCATCACCGCGGTGATCATTCTCGCAATGGGAGCACTGGCTGCGGCGCTGCAGACGTTCGGGCCAACCGCTGCGTTGATCCTGTTTTCCAGCCTTTGTCTGATGGGGAGCGCTCTCGCATTCAAATTGAAACGTGCGGCGCTTTGACTTTGAGGCTGGGATTCAGCCGGTCGAGCGTACATACTGTGTGGCATGTCTGGTTCAATATCCCATCATCTTTTCGTTCTTCTGACACTGACGATCCCCGCTGCCTCGGCTGCCGCAGCCGATCGCAAGCCAAACGTCATCGTCATTCTCTCCGATGACCAGGGCACGGTTGACGCCGCGTGCTATGGCAGCGATGATCTGGCGACGCCCTCGATCGATGCGCTCGCCAAGGCAGGCACGCGCTTTACTCAATTCTACGCAGCAGCGGCGGTCTGTTCGCCGTCCCGTGCGGGCTTGCTCACCGGTCGCTATCCGGTGCGGGCTGGCGTGCCTGGCAATACGACATCAGAGAAAGGCAAGCCGGGAATGCCCGGCGAACAGGTTATCCTTGCTGAAATGTTCAAGTCCGCTGGTTATGCCACGGCGCACATTGGCAAGTGGCACCTTGGATACATTCCCGAGCACATGCCGAATGCGCAGGGCTTCGACCACTCTTTCGGCCACATGGGTGGTTGCATCGACAATTACTCGCATTTCTTCTACTGGAATGGCCCGAACCGCCATGACCTTCATCGCAATGGTAAAGAGATCTTCGCCGATGGTCGTTACTTCCCTGATCTCATGATCGAAGAAGCTGCTGAGTTCATTGGCGATCACAAAGCCGAGCCATTCTTCATCTACTTCGCCATGAACACTCCGCATTATCCTTATCAGGGGGAGGCCGAGTGGCTGGAGCACTACAAAGATCTGGATTCGCCACGCAATCTCTACGCTGCCTTTCTCAGTTCGCTCGATGCACGCATCGGCAAACTCATCGCCGCAGTCGATGCCAATGGTCTGCGCGAGGACACGATCATCATTTTTCAAAGTGATCACGGACATTCCACTGAAGTCCGCGCCCACTATGGTGGCGGCAGCGCTGGGCGTTATCGCGGGGCAAAGTTCAGCCTGTTCGAAGGCGGCATCCGTGTCCCTGCGATCGTCAGCTGGCCAGGGCACATCGAGGCCATGGCCACCCGCGCGCAAATGGCCCACGCCTGCGACTGGATGCCCACACTTGCTGAACTGTGCGACATCTCACTGCCTGATCGACGACTGGACGGGCACAGTCTTGTTCCCGTTCTCAAGGCAGCGGATGCGCCATCTCCTCACAAGCAATTGCACTGGATGATGGGCACCAACCCTGAGAAATCCCAATGGGCGGTGCGCGAAGGAAACTGGAAGTTGATTGGCAATGCCCATGACACTTCGGATGGTCGCCAATTTGCAAAACTCCCTGGCCTTTTTCTCGCTAATCTGGACGCGGATCCCTCCGAAGCGACCAATCTCGCTGCGCAACATCCCGATGTCGTAGCCAGGCTTAAAGCCCATCATGAGGAGGTTGCGGAGAGCTTCCGATCACCAGAGTAGAGCAACAAGTGACAAAGGTGGATTTCTGAGTCTGAAAGGGCTAGAAATTCAGTATCGAAGGCGGCTTCGCATCGCCTCTATTGGCATTTGCTTCGCCCCGCGATTTGCTTACCCTAGGCTTGCCAGAAGTTGCCTCATTACGGCACTCTGATTTTCGTGACAGACTCTACCGATTCGCAAGACTCTCATGATCCCAAAGATGTGTCATCCATCAGCGGTGATTATTGGCAAAATATTGCTATAGTGAAGATGTCAGCGACAGAGTGCCGCCGTTTTGAATGCCTGTGTGAGCGGATGAAGATTGCGGATCGGCCGGGTGTCTCTCGCATGGCGGGCGCTTTGGCGAGGTTATACGGAGGCTCATCGGCATTACCACAATTGGGAACACATTGGTGCTATGCTGGCGGCATTGGATGGTGTTGATGCAGGCGGCAGGATCGAAGCATTCTTCAAGGATCGGATAGAGATGGCGATCTGGTTCCACGACGTTGTCTATGATCCGAAGTCGGCAACGAATGAGGCGGATAGTGCTGCGTTATTTGTGGAGTTGCTGGGGGCGGAGTTGGAAAATGTCAATGTCACGGCGATTGAACGCTTGATTCTGGCAACGGACCCGCGTTGCGATCGAGGCGAGGCGGTTGATGAATGCATTCTGGTCGATATTGACTTGCTGGTGCTCGCTTCGGACGAAGCAGGATACGAACAATACGCGGAAGCGATTCGTAAGGAATACGCGCATGTTCCAGCGGAAGCATTTTCGCAAGGAAGGGCGAAGGTGCTTGGACGAATTTTGCAGCAGTCGATTTATGTCACCGAACACTTCCGCGGGTTTGAAGAGCAGGCGCGCTCGAATTTGGAAGCGGAGATTGCGGCGCTGATGCCGTAGAGAAATCAGCCGAGTGCTGCCGGGAGGGAGGAGGGTGTTGCAATTTTGTCCGTTGCTCAGTTGCCAAAGGTGCACTTTCTGTGGTAACTGTTCATTTGAACAATTTACTTAAGAAGTGTGAAACATCCGATTCAGCCTGGTAAAATATTGCAGATCAAAGAGTTGCTGAAAGATCGCTTTCCTGAGGCGCACTTGCCACAGGTGGTTATGGGGGAGAGTGCCCAGCTGTCGGGGATTGGGATTCTAGACCGACTGGGCATTGCCGGGGGATGCATTGCGGAGGCGGTATCGGAGGTGCCGGGGCGGGGGGCGGGTTTGTTGCTGGGGGAAGTGATTCGCGAAGCTGCGGCGCAGTCTCGGCCTGTCGTGTTGATCGATGCCTGCGATACTTTTGACCCGCAGTCTCTGCCGCTGACCGCCTGTCGCTCGCTGCTGTGGATCCGCTGTCAGTCTGTGCAGAATGCAGTGAAGGCCGCGGATCTGCTGCTGCGCGACGGAAACCTGACATTGATACTAATGGATCTGGAACGTTGTCCATCGGTGGATCTGCGCCGTATTCCCGCAAGCTCGTGGCATCGCCTGCGCATGCTGACTGAAAAAGCTGGCAGCCTGTGCCTTGCCTTCACGCCGGCAAAATTGATTCCACGGGCAACCACACGTATTCTTTTTGAGCATCCCTATTTGCCAGAAACGCTGGAAAAGCCACGCGAGTTCTTAAGAGGAATGTTAGAGTTCCGAGTAGCAGGAAAACGCTCTGAAGAAATGAACGCAATCGCCTCGGTAGCCAGTTCATGATTTGCAGATTTTTCTTTCATGTTTTCCTGCCTGTATCTCCCGCGTTTTCACCTTGAAGCCATCCTGCGGTTGCATCCGGATGTGGCGTCTGGCAGTGCGATCGCGGTGTTGGATGGTGATGCAGCAAATGAGAAAAAGGCGTTCATTGCTGCCGTGTCCCGTCAGGCGGAGGTGCACATGGTGGAGCGGGGGATGACTGCCACTCAAGGGCTGGCGCGGTGTGCTGCGTTAACGTTGTTTTACCGCGATCGTGATGCAGAGGAGCGTGTGCAATTGGAACTGCTGGAGCTGGCGGGCAAATGGACGCCACATTTTGAAAACACGGCACCAGGGATTTGCACGCTGGATTTGATGGGTGTGCAGGAGGCGGGTGTGCAGGGACAGGCGCAGGAATTGTCTGCGCAAATTGCTGCCAGTCTGAATTCTGCGGGATTTTGTGATGGTCGTGTGGGTGTAGCCGGAACGCCGGATCTGGCGTTTATCGCGGCGCGGATGGGGGATCCTGCATGTGTGCTGCCAGCAGAGTCGACAGCCCTCCAGAAGCGGTTGGCAGGAATTCCGATTGCGGCACTGCTGCCATCACCCGTACTGCTGGAAGTGCTCGACCTCTGGGGTGTCCGTGTGCTGGGAGATCTGGCAAAGTTAGACCGCACATCAATCGGTGAGCGACTGGGCCAGGAGGCGGTGCAACTGCAGGATCTGTGTTTTGGCAAGGGCACACGTCTGCTGCGGCTGGTGACGCCGCCGCGTGACTACAGCGCTCACATTGAGAGCGAATACGAGATTCAAGAGCTGGAACCGTTGCTCTTTCTACTGCAGAGATTGCTGGAAAGTGTCTGTGCGCGATTGGCGTCGGCGTATTATGTGGCGGGTTCGATCGATCTTACATTGACATGCTCTAACAAGACCACCACTGAGCGAAATTTTCGTGTGCCAGAGCCTTCGGCTGACCCTGAGGTATTGTTTCAGATTCTGCACGCGTGGTTGGAGACCTTTAGCAGTGAAGCGCCTCTATGCGGTATCGGAATTGCGGCGCATCCAGTGCGGGCGCATGGTCAGCAGCGCCGCCTGTTTGAGGCATCGATTCAGAATCCCGCGCGTTTCGCACAGACACTGGCGCAGTTGGAAGCGTTGTTCGGTTCTTCGAATGTCGGCACGCCATTGCCGCTGCCGTCCTATCGACCGGACGCGTTTGAGATGCGACCGTTCGACTATGCGGAATTAGGTGTTGGCAACGCTGGTCTGGGAAGCCGGGAGAAAAAAGTGCCACTATTATCGGTGGAGGTGCCGCGCACGCAGACCAGTGAGCAGCCTTTGGGCTTGCCGATGCGTCGCCTGCGGCCACCGGAGAAGATCGAAGTAGCGACTGAGCCTGCTGATGAGCCACAGAATCAGCGACCGAAGGCCATTCTCACTGGTTCGGCGCGTGGGACATTACGTGATGCGCGCGGGCCGTGGGCCGTTTCTGGTGACTGGTGGGAACCCGCCTGCTGGACGCGCCTGGAATGGGATGTCTGTCACGAAGGCAGCGGCACCCTCTATCGCATCTATCGCGATCGTGTCGGCTGGTTTCTGGAGGGAATTTATGGCTGATACTTCACGAGAAAGCTCTTGAGCCTTGTCCCATGGTCAGACACACTCGGTGCAATCTACGAAGCATGAAAAAGAACCGATTCCTTTCAACGTTGTCCCACGCCAGTGTTCTCATGGCATCACTGATAGTTGTTTCACCATCACTGGCCGAGGAAGACGCCGTGCTGCCGCCGCCGGCAAAGCCGGGGGAGGGTGGGTACCTTTCCGGGGAACTCATCTACCCACTGGACAACAAACCAACGGCCGAATGCCATGCGTCAACGCTGGTTGAAACTGCTGATGGAATAGTCGCCGCATGGTTTGGAGGGAAATATGAGAGGCACCCTGACGTCGGCATCTGGGTGGCGCGGCATGTCGATGGCAAGTGGTCGAAGCCGGCGATGGTGGCTGACGGTTCAGAAGGAGAAGAGAAAGACTTTGCCTGTTGGAATCCTGTGTTGTTCCAGCCAAAAGAAGGCCCGCTAATGTTGTTTTACAAAGTTGGGCCGAGCCCTGACACTTGGTGGGGAGTGATGATGACCTCACCCGACAATGGCAAGAGTTGGGGCAATCGTCGCCGACTTGGCACCAACGCACCGGCACTGGGCGAGAAAAATCCGAACCTGCTGGGGCCGGTGAAGAACAAGCCGATCCAACTCGCCGATGGCACCATCCTATGTCCGAGCAGCAGCGAGCACAATGAATGGCGTGTCCACTTCGAAGCGAGCCGTGACAATGGAAAAACCTGGGATGTCATTGGCCCGATTCACGATGGCAAAGACTTCGGCGCGATCCAGCCCAGCGTTCTTAGTTACGCAGATGGTAAATTACAGATCCTCTGTCGCTCGCGCGAGAACGTCATTGCGCAAAGCTGGTCAGAAGACAACGGCAAGACATGGAGCAAAATGAGCGGGCTCCGCCTTCCCAATCCAAGTGCAGGAACTGACGCCGTCAGCCTCAAGGACGGCCGACAGTTGCTGGTCTACAATCACAGCATTCGCAAAGACGGCAAGAACGGTCGGCAAATTCTCAACGTCGCACTTTCGCAAGATGGCATCAAGTGGGAGCCCGTCATAACGCTTGAGAAAGAAGGCAATCCTGAAGGCTACTCCTATCCCGCTGTGATTCAGAGTATGGATGGAAACGTCCACATTACTTACACGTATCAGCGCGCTGGTATCAAACACGTTGTCCTCGATCCCGCGAAACTGGAGAAATAAGGGGGGAATCATCAATCGTTGAAGCCTTGCAAAAGCCCATCCGAGCATCTGGACTATCTGTGGATATCCTCCCAAATCTGTGTTGAATTATCCCGTGCCGGAGAAAAAGAAATCAACACCGATGCCCACAGAAGAAGGATGAGCACAGATCTTAATGCGCCTTAGTTGCGGTGATTCACCGCAAAGTTCCATAGGCGTCGCTGTTGTGGGCGTATGTGGTAAACCTGGAACCCTACAATCACAGAGATGAATACTCGTTGTTGACATTTGCCAATTGTCGCGAACTCTTACTGTGAGTGCATTGTTCAACGGAATCAACTTTCCCTGCTAAAAAGCAGAATGAATGAAGATTTTTCGAAACTAACGGCAACGATGGCTCCGGTAGAGGGTGAATCAACTTTTATCACCACTAGCTCCGAACTTGGCACTGCGTGTAATCTCACCAGTGCTCACAAAGGCGGAATCGAAATCGACGTCGGCAATGTTGCCGATATGATCGGCACTGATGTCGGCAGTCGTCGAATGGATGGAGTCACACCCGCTGCATACGGCGCTCAAATCATTTATCCCAACCCCAGTTAATGCAAAAACAGATATTGAAACTGCTGTCGCGTAAAAGCTACGTACCCGCAAATATCCCGGAACTTCTCGAACTTCTGAAGCTCCCGGCAAACCAGCAACAAAAACTCCAGGCAGAGCTAGAGATGCTTGCCACAGATGGTCAGATCGCCCGAATTAAAGGCAATCGCTATATCCTCCCGCGAGAAGCGGATCTGATACCAGGGCGAATTCAGATCACCCGGCAGGGACGAGGATTTCTGGCTCCTGACGATGAAGGAATTCCTGAGATCGCAATTGCCTCAAGTGCCACAGGAACCGCAATGCATGAGGATCACGTGCTGGTGCGCCGTGATGTCCAGCATGTTCCGCCTGGCGTCAAGTCAGATGCTCCTGATACAGGTACCGTCATTCGCGTCCTGGAGCGCCGACGGAAGCAGATCGTCGGAACGTTGAAAAAGAGTAAACGCTTTCTCTATGTCGTACCGGATGATCCGCGCATGCCACAGGATATTTATGTGCCGGAACCACGTGATGTGGGGCGCCCTGCAAATCCAGGCGACAAAGTTGTCGTGGAATTAGGTGAATGGGAATCTCGGCATACCAATCCGGAAGGCGAAGTGGTCGAAGTGTTAGGGCCGCCGACTGCGGAAGGTGTCGATATGCTGGGCGTTCTCAGGCAGTATGACCTTCCTCTGAAATTTCCGCGCAAAGTGCTTCAGGAAGTGCGTGCCATCGGCAATAAGGTGACGGCAGGGGATCTGAAAGGGCGCGAGGATTGCCGTGAACATGCGGTGATTACCATTGACCCCGATGATGCGAAAGATTTTGATGATGCCTTTTATCTCAAACGTGCCGGGGGAAAGAAATGGAATCTCTGGGTGCACATTGCTGATGTCTCCCACTACGTAAAACCAGGATCAGAGTTGGACAAGGAAGCGCGGCAACGTGGCAATTCAACTTATCTTGTCGACCGAGTGATTCCGATGCTGCCTGAGGCTTTGAGTAACGAATTGTGTTCGCTCAAGCCAAATGTCGATCGCCTGACGAAGTGTGTTGAATTTGTCATCAGCGATGACGGCAAGGTGCTGAGCACGAAGTGTTATCCGGCGGTGATTCATTCGCAGCGTCGATTTGCTTACGGCGACGCCTTAAAAGTGATCAATCATGGAGCCGAAAATGCGATTGATGAAATGCTGTTACAGGCGAATGAACTGGCGCAGAAGATTCGTAAGCTTCGGTTTAAGGCAGGTTCCCTTGAGCTGGATTTTCCGGAGACCAAGATTCGTCTGGACAGTGAGGGCAAAGTTGATCGTATCGAGAGACTTGAGAATGACGAATCGCATCAATTGATTGAAGAATTCATGCTGTTGGCAAACGAAGCAGTCGCTGGCCAGTTGATGAAACAGAAGCGACCTTCGATCTATCGGATTCACGAAGCCCCGGACGAGGGACGCCTGAACGACTACCGGTTGCAGGTGTTGAGCCACAACGTTCCGTGTGGCAATTTGACCAAGCCTGAGGAAGTGCAGAAGCTACTGCGACGGCTCAATGGTATTGCGATCGGATCTGCATTGAAAATTGGATTTTTGAAATCGCTGATGCGCGCTCGCTACGCGGTAACGCCACTGGGACACTACGGACTGGCAAAAACGAAGTACACCCACTTCACTTCGCCGATCAGGCGCTACGCGGATTTAATTGTGCATCGCAGCATGTTCGAAAAGAAACCAAGTGGGCTGGCGGAACTCAAGAAGACGGCGGAACACATTTCTTCAACCGAGCGGAACTCCGCAGATGCGGAGCGCGATAGTAAAGATGTAAAGCTACATGCTTACCTGATCGGTCAACTTGAGTCGAAGTCACCGCATCGTTACACTGCGCTGGTCACTGATCTGAGAAATTTTGGATTCTTTGTCGATGTAGTAGATTTGGGAATGAGTGGACTCGTGCCATTGTCCATCCTCAATGATGATTTCTATGAGTTGAATGCTGAGAAGAATGAGATCCGAGGGCGTAGAACGCGTCGAATTCTTCGCCTGGGTGACTCCGTAGAAGTCGAAGTTGCAAAGGTGGACACCTTTAAGAAACGTGTCGATTTTCGCCTTGTTTCAAAAGCGACAGGCAAGAAAAAGAGAGGGAGTGGCGGTCGAGGAAAGGGACGTGATCCACAAGGCAAAGCCAGGCCTCATCGCCCAAATAGACGAGAATCTCCTCAGAAACAGCGAGATGGGACGGATGTGCCATCAGGCGCAAAGCCGCCACGATCAAAACAAAAAGCTCGGCCACGCCGCAAATCGGCGCGTCGTAAAAAACCGCAATCATCCGATTGATAGCTGAACACGCCATGAATTGATTTCTAGATCGGCTTGGCATGATCGAAATGAATGCGTATGATCCACCCATGAAGATCCGTTCTTTCGTTATTCCAGGATGCTTGACGGTTGTTGGCCTGGCATTTTCTCACTTTGCCTCTGCCGATGATGCAGAGGATAAAGTGCGTGGGTGGCGCAGTGCCAGTGGCACGATTATCAAAGGAGAATTGATTGCCGTGCGTGATGGCAAGGCGATCATTCGACCTGAAACCAAATTAATCGAAGCACCGTTAAGTCAACTGGCCAAGTCGGATCGTGAGCTTGCATTGGCGTGGGAGAAGAAGCAGATAAAGATTCTAGCAGATCGGGAGGAAGCAGATTTGCTGTTGGCGAAATCGAAGCCGATGGGCAAGGCCCTGATCGATCGGACACTGATCAGGAAAGGGAAGGGACTGGTGCCTTATAATGTGAAGAATACGTCGAAGCTTGATTACCTTCTGGTCTACGTCACCAGTGAAGGTCTTACAGGTGATGTCGATACGCTGAACCGTCTCTACAAGAGGCTGAAAAATCGTTACGACAACTTCGAATTTGTGGCGATCGCATTCGGCGATTCATCGGAGGAGGTGAAGGATACTTTTCTGGAAGCGGGTGTGGAGTTTCCGGTGTCGCCTCCCAATATGCTGCGCAGCGAGGGGGCGGAGTTTCTACGTCAGTTGTACTCGCGGAAAGTAGCGCCACAGATTGCGATTCTTGATTCCAGCGGGCAGATCGTGAGTGATTCTTACCGCGAGGCGGACGCTGAGGCGAAGGAGAGAGCTAAAAAGAGCGGCGGTGAGGTGAAGGCACCGAAACAGGATTTGAAGAAGCCGCTGGATGATTTTCAGAAATTGCTGCGGGATTCATACAGCACTGGCGAATAGTGAGAGTCCGATAGTCGAAGTTGCGGCTTCCAGGGCGCTTTTCGTTTGTCTGAATGCCCGGCAGCGTTAGAGTTTACCCATGATGCGCGTCGCTCAGATTTACATATCACCCGGTCACAATTTTTTCGGCAACCACGGAAAGCCTGCGGACGATCACAAGGTCGACATTGTCGAAGAGGTTGAGTGTGTGACGGGCAAAGGACTTCGCGGCGATCGCTTTTTCGACTACAAGGATGACTACAAAGGCCAAGTGACCTTCTTTTCCAGAGAGGTCTACGATTCTCTGTGCAGGCACTTCGATGTGTGGGACAAGCCGGCGCATGTGTTGCGCAGGAATGTTTTGATCGAAGGCGTTGATCTGAACGATTGGATCGGCGAGGAATTTGAAATTCAGGGGATTCGCTTTGCTGGAACGCAGGAAGCGGCTCCGTGTTACTGGATGAATCAGGCGTTCGCGCCGGGAGCAGAAGAGTTTCTCAAAGGTCAGGGAGGTTTACGGGCGCATATTCTGAGCGATGGGATCCTGCACTGCGATCCCGTTGCAGAAGCGGTCACTGCAGGTGGCTCGGTATGAGTCCGGGTATCAGTGCTGTTCTGCTGGCTGGTGGGCGGTCGACCCGGATGGGCGAAGACAAGGCGTTCGTCACGGTGGGGGGAGTTCCCGCGTGGAAACGTCAGATGGCTACGTTGCAGGCATTGCATCCCAGCGAGATCCTCGTTTCCGCACATGCAGGGCAACTATTTCAGGGACTGGTGGATGCGCGCTTGATCTATGATGAAGTGGAGGAGCAGGGGCCACTGGGTGGGTTAGTGACTGCGCTACGGTCTGCCAGTGAAGACTATGTGCTCGTGTTAGGGGTTGATCTCCTGCAGATGCCGCAGGAATTTCTGCAGCGCCTTTGTGCCAATGCTGAAAACGGTTCCGGGATGGTCTACCGTTCAGGTGCTTACTTTGAGCCACTGGCGGCACTGTATCCTCGGTCGCTACTTCCGCAGGCGGAGCGAAGTCTGAGCGAAGGCCAACTGTCCCTGCAGTCGTTGTTGTCCGCGGCGGTAGAAAGTGGATTGATACAGGAATGTGCGTTGACCATTTCTGAGAAGACCTATTTTTCCAATGTGAACACGCAGGAGGATCTTGCAGCTTTTCGGATAGTTCTTGGCGATGCGGATACGCAAAATTTGTCTGATACCGGGAACCCGGCAGCAACCGTGCAAATTCTTCGTTGGGGCAAGGACGTCGTTGATGTTGCGGATCAGTTGGCGACAGAAGCACCACTGGAAATCAGAGTAGAGGGCAAGAGTGTTGCAGTCGTCATGCGCACGCCGGGCAATGATAAAGAACTCGTGCTTGGGTTCCTGATCAGCGAGGGGATATTGAACCGCCCAGAGGATGTCTTTCAAATTTCGCACTGTCCGTCTCAGGAAGGAGGAAATCGCGGCAATGTAATGGATGTCCTGCTGCGCAACCCTGATGCTGCGCAATTGGACGGGCTGACACGCCATGTTTTCAGCTCCTCGAGTTGTGGTATTTGCGGCAAGGCAACGCTGGATTCCGTGTTCGTCCAGTTTCCTAAAGTGAAGCCGACAGCTGCAGTCAGTGCGGCCACACTTTTTCAAGCGCCCGCTGCATTGCGTGCTGCGCAGGAAACTTTCGAGATAACGGGCGGCATCCACGCCAGCGCGGTATTTGATCGAACGGGAGAATTGCTCATTTTACGCGAGGATGTCGGGCGGCACAATGCGCTGGACAAAGTGCTGGGCTCTGCGTTTTTGAACGGATGGCTGCCGCTGAATAATCATATCCTTCTAGTGAGCGGAAGGATCTCATTCGAATTGATGCAGAAATCGCTCGCTGCAGGAATTCCAATCGTCGCAGGGATTTCTGCTCCCAGCAGTCTCGCAGTCGACTTTGCGCGTGGATCGGGGCAGACATTGTGCGGATTTCTCCGCGGCGAAAAGATGAACATTTATGCCCATCCTGAGCGAATTGTCGTTGAAGAATGAGGTCGTGTCAGGCGAGTTTCTTCAATGCATCGACCCGCTCTGGAAGTGGCGGGTGGGAGTAATACATGAAGACGTAAAAGGGATGCGGAGTGAGATTGGCCAAATTGTCCCGTGAGAGCTTTTTCAGTGCAGTGACAAGGCTGTTCGCATCACCTGTGACTTCGGCTGCATAGGCATCCGCTTCGAATTCGTTCTTGCGGCTGAAGATTGCCATCAGCACCGACAGCACTTTGCTGACAGGCTTGAAGAGCAGCGAAAAGAGGATGAAGCTGAGGTAGACGGACGTCTGCTTCACGCCGAAGGCCGCAAACAATTGCTCGTTTTTCAGGAAGACATTGATCAAGAAAAACAGGACACCCGTCTGGAGAATTCCGATCACCATCGTCTGCACGATGTGTTTCTTTTTGAAGTGACCAATTTCATGCGCCAGCACACCCACAAGTTCAGCGACAGAATGCTTTTCGATTAATGTGTCAAACAAAGCGATACGCTTGTTTTTTCCGAAGCCCGTAAAGAAGGCGTTGGACTTGGAGCTGCGCTTTGAGCCGTCCATGACAGAAAGTTCGCAAACGGGAAAGTCGCAGTTTTTTGCCATCGTGTGAATGGCAGATTTAAGTTCGCCATCTTCCAGTGGCGTGAACTTGTTAAACAGTGGCAGAATAAATTTGGGTGCCAGGTAGGCCATAGCGAGGGAAAATCCTGACACCGCGATCCAGCCCCACAGCCAGGCCATGTCGAATCGCTCAAACAAGTAGAAAACCAGTGCCAGGAGGGGCAATCCCAGAGCCGCACCCAGGGCGAGTGACTTGATTTGATCCACAAAAAAAGTTCCCTTGGTTGATTTGTTGAATCCGTATTTTTCTTCGATGACGAAAGTGTCAAAGAATTCCCATGGCAGCGAGATCACGATGCTCGCGGCAAAGAGTACGCAGACGTAGTAGATTCCCTGAATTAAGGGATTGTCCGTCCATGTGCGCACTAGATCGTCGACCCATCCGAACCCTCCAAGCAGCCAGAAGGCGAGAAAAACGATCAGGCTGAAAACCGATTGGATCAGATCGAAGCGTGCCGTTTCGCGGGTGTATTCCTGCGATCGGCGGTATTCGTCCTGCTCGTAGACATCGCTGAATTCGTTCGGAAGCTCAGGGCGTAGTGCCTTGAGGTTCAGGAGCTTTGCAACTGTGTCGAGGACGAAGAGTCCGACGACAGCGACAAGAATGATGGAGAAGTAGGGGTTCGAAAAGTCCATGTGAATGCCCCCGAATGTGGCGTGCATTCGGGGGCTTGGCAATTCACAATGGTGGCTAGCTCTTCTTCTCGACTTCTGCCTTAGCGTCGAGCCAGTAATGCGTAGGATTCCGGCGGAATCCGTCCTTCTCCGCGAGGAAATACGCAAGCTCCTGAGTTTCGACGAACAGTTGTTCCGGGGTGAGTTTCGAATTCGCAGTAGTAGAGGACTTGTTGACTCTAGGTGCGGCTTTTTTGCCTTTGGTGACGCCCTTGCTGGTGGTCGTTTTCTTTTTCGCCACTTTTTTTGCTCCAAGGGCTGCTTTCGAAGCCTTCTTCGCGACTTTCTTTTTCGCAGTAGATTTCTTGGTTGTCATTGTATGATTGGATAAGAGGTGTTCGATTTTAAAGGCAAGACGCACGAAACATGCCATCATGCCTGCCGTTGTCCGCTCCGGCAGGATTTTCTGCTTGCCAAGCTATAATGTCTCGAATCCCAACACGCTACCTGACTTTTTAATCTATGGACGAATTCCAACGACTGGAAGATGACACTGCCCGCAAGTTGAACTGGAAGCGGTGGGGGCCATATCTTTCTGAGCGCCAGTGGGGGACGGTTCGCGAGGATTATTCTGAGAATGGTGATTGCTGGAATTATTTTCCTCATGACCATGCTCGCAGTCGAGCGTATCGCTGGGGGGAAGACGGAATCATGGGAATCTCCGACCGGCAGTGTCGACTGTGTTTTTCGCTTGCTCTGTGGAATGGGAAAGACGGGATTCTGAAGGAGCGCCTATTTGGCCTGACGAATCCAGAGGGCAACCACGGAGAGGACGTAAAGGAAGAATACTACTACCTGAAGTCTTCGCCGACCCATTCCTACATGATGGGATTGTACAAGTATCCACAGGCCGAGTTTCCATACTCCGATCTGGCCGCAGTATCGCGCGCGAGGACTCCTGAAGAACCGGAGTATGAGCTGTGCGATACGGGGATCTTCAAAGATCGTCGTTACTTTGATGTCTTTGCAGAGTATGCAAAGGACTCGCCCAATAGTCTGCTGATAAAAGTGACCGCGACCAATCGTGGGCCGAATTCAGCACCCTTGCATATCATTCCTCAGCTGTGGTTCAGAAATACCTGGTCGTGGGGAGAAATTCACGAAGGAGTTAAAGAGAAGCCGCACATTGAACTCGAGTCAGAAACGCGGCTGTCGCTGTGGCACGAAACACTGGGCACATTCTGTCTGGAGGTGGATCCAGGAAACTCTGCTGATGAGATTCTTTTCACCGAGAACGAGACCAACGAGGAACGCATCTTCGGAAAGGCGGTTTCTGAGCAACGGCCATTCGTGAAAGACGCCTTTCACTCACATATCATCGATGGCAAGACGGGGGCAGTGAATCCTGCGGATCGCGGAACAAAGGTAGGCTTAGTCTACAAGCGCGAGATTGCATCTGGGGAAAGTGTCACGATTCGATTGCGCCTCTATGATGTGCAGGAAAATCCTGACGACTCTACATTTGAACGCTTTGATGAAGCCTTTGCAAATCGAGAAAAGGAATGCGCCGATTTCTATGCTGAGTTGCAACCGAAGTCGCTCTCAACGCAAGAGCGCAATGTCTCGACTCAGGCCTATGCCGGATTGCTGTGGTCGAAGCAATTCTATCACTACGTTGTCGCAGACTGGTTGAAAGGTGACAAGTCGACGGGCCCGAATCCTGAAGGACGAACTCGTGGGCGCAATGCGGATTGGGGGCACGTCTACAGTCGCGATGTGGTTTCGATGCCCGACAAGTGGGAATATCCATGGTTTGCCGCGTGGGATCTCGCTTTCCAAGTGGTGCCGTTCGCTCGATTTGATCCCAAGTTTGCCCGGCGCCAGATTCTCCTGTTTCTGCGTGAGTGGTACATGCACCCAAACGGTCAGCTTCCAGCTTATGAGTTTGCTTTCGGCGACGTGAATCCTCCGGTGCATGCATGGGCGGCGTGGCGCGTCTATCGGATTCAGGACAAACAGGGGAACAGCGACGTTGGATTCCTTGCCAGTGCCTTCCAGAAATTGCTGCTGAATTTCACCTGGTGGGTGAACCGTAAGGACGCCAATGGACTTAACATTTTTTCCGGCGGATTCCTCGGACTGGACAACATCAGTATCTTCGATCGCTCACACTGGGAACTGCCAACAGGTGGCCAGCTGCAACAAGCGGACGGTACAGGATGGATGGCATTTTTCTGCTCTAACATGCTGCGAATGGCGTTGGAGCTGGCAAAGAAGAGCGGCACCAACAATCGTTCTGCATATGAGGACATGGCTTCGAAATTTCTCGAGCACTTCGTTCAAATTATCGACGCTATCAACACCCATGGCGGAACCGGACTATGGGATGATAAAGACGGTTTCTACTACGATCAGATTCTGCAGGACGATTCTGTGACGCCGATCAAGACGCGCTCACTGGTTGGACTGATCCCGCTTGCGGCAGTCTTCATCATTGATCAGGAAACGCTCGACGAGCTGCCCGGATTCGCCAAGCGCTTCAACTGGTTCTTGAATTACCAGCAGGGATTGTCGCGTCATATTGCGCCCGATTCAGCAGAAAATCCGACGCGTTGGCTATTGTCTACAGTGCCGCGCCAGAGACTGAAGCGCGTGCTGCGCTACCTGTTGGACGAGAACGAGTTTCTATCGCCTTATGGCATTCGATCACTGTCGAAATTTCATAAGGAAACGCCTTTTGTCTTCAAAACAAAGGAACGCGACTACGTTCTCGAGTATGTGCCCGGCGAAGCGACTGCGCACATGTTTGGTGGAAATTCGAATTGGCGTGGGCCTGTATGGTTTCCGTTAAATCACTTATTAGTGAAGGCCCTCGAAAGTTACCATCACTTCTACGGTGACAGGTTTACAACGCAGTGTCCAAGTAACGGTGGGCCCGATGTCACGCTGGCTGAGGCTGCCTCTGAAATTCGTCGTCGCCTTGTCGGAATATTCCTGCCGGATGAGGAGGGAGACCGTCCCTGCAATGGCGGTGATCAACGCTACGCTAAGGACGAAGGCTGGCGTGATCTTGTCCTCTTCCATGAGTATTTCCACGGAGATAACGGCAAGGGATTAGGCGCAAGTCATCAGACCGGATGGACGGGATTAATTACCGAGCACTTGCGTGCACTCCATGAGGACAACGCACCCAGCGGAAAATGAAAATGCGGTCAAGTGAGATAGCAATCACTGGCTGGGGAGCCGTGTCGGCAACTGGCTGGGGCGTGCCCCCATTATTCAATGCCATGCAGTCGGGCGAAATTCCTGAGCCGGAAGTCCGGCAGAGAGATGGAGCCACTCATCCCGTTCGCGTGCGCGCAGTGCCAATAGCACCTGTTGGAACAATGCCGCGTCATCCACGGCTGCGGCGCGCCAGTCCGCAGGTGAAATTTGCCGCGGCTGCCTGTATGGAGGCACTGGGCGATGCGCGCATCGCTCGCGTGCAAGAAGGAAATCTGCGACTGGGCGTTGTCTTTGCGACCATGTGCGGAGCCGTCCAATATTCGAATCGCTTCTATGAAGAAGTGTTAAAAAATCCAGCGACGGCGAGTCCCATTCTGTTTCCTGAGACTGTGTTTAATGCGCCTTCAAGCCATCTCTCGGCGATCTTTCGCTCGACCGCTGCCAACTACACATTGGTAGGAGATAGTGCTGAATTTCTCGCCGCGTTGAGAGTCGCCCGCGACTGGCTCAGTACCGGCGAAGTTGAGGGTTGTCTGGTAGTGGGGGTAGAGGAACTCGACTGGGTCAGTTGGGAAGCTATGCAATTGTTTGATCGTCTCGGAACCGCATCTGAAGGTGCGGGTGCGCTTTATCTTGAGTTAGAAAAAGGCGATCGAGATGGGATCATATTGAAAGACGTTACCGAGCCCTCTATCTGGCTCAATTTGCAAGAGAAGCAGGAATCGGCAATGTTCGCACGTCAGCAGTTGTCCTCAAAAATTTCTCCTGAGGCCCTATTGGCAGCGAGTGCTACCGGGCATGCAGTAACAGATGCTGCCGAACGAATCACCTGGGCAGACTGGCAGGGGCCGCAGTTGGCGACAGGCCTTTCACTGGGCAATTGCATGGGAGCCGGTGTCGCCTTGAATGCGGTTCTTGCGTGCGAGCACATCGCTCAAGGTAAAGTAGCCGAGGCTGTAGTCAGCGCAGCAGGCCATCATCATCAATGTCTGGCTGCATGGTTTGGGGCAGCGTGAAGTGAGGTCGAAGGTCCAAGGTCAAAGTTCAAATGGAGAAAAGGGGAGTTGTCAGTGGACGGTGGGGTGTGATTGACTTTTGGTTCCGATGAGAATCGCCATTCTAACTTTCCTCAGCACACTTCTAATCGTTCATTCGCAGGCAGCGGAAAAACCTAACATTCTACTGATACTGGTGGATGATTTGAAGCCAGCGCTTGGCTGCTATGGAGATTCGACGGCAAGAACGCCGAACATAGACAAGTTGGCGGCCAGGGGTATGCGATTCGAGTTTGCCTATTGCAATCAAGCTGTGTGTGCACCGTCCAGATTTGCCCTGATGCTTGGATCCCATACCACTTCGACGGGCCTCTACGGACTCGGGAATCACCTGCGGAAATCGTTGCCTGATGCTGTGACCATGCCGCAGTACTTTGCCAGCCATGGCTATCGCACGGAATCGCTCGGCAAGATTTTTCACATCGGCCATGGCAATCTGGGAGATCCTGATTCCTTCAGCGTGACGCACTTTCACGACAAAGTGATCGAATACCTTGATCCCGAGAGCACGGATGGTGGCAAGCTGACGCGCGAAGAAGCCTACTTTACGAATCAGAAACTCGGACAAATCCGATCGCTCCCCCGAGGCGCTGCCTATGAATCGCCTGATGTCGATGACGCTGCCTATGCCGATGGCCGAGTCGCCGCAGAAACGATTGTCCGCCTTCGTGCGGCGAAAAAAAGAACGGACACGCCATTCTTTATCGCCATGGGCATGGCCCGTCCGCACCTCCCGTTCTCCGCACCCAGGAAATACTGGGATCTCTACGATCCAGAGAAATTGCCAATGCCAGGTAGTGAATCGCTACCCGATGGGGCACCGGGAATTGCGGGCAAGCGCGACGGCGAAATCGCCAATTACAAACCCGTTCCGCAGCGAGCGAAAGAGGAACCGTATTCGGAAGATTTGAAGCGGAAATTGATCCACGGCTACTATGCCAGTACGAGTTTTGCCGATGCTCAGATCGGTAAAGTTCTGGATGAACTCGAGAGGCTGGAGCTCGCAGAAAATACGCTTGTCGTGCTGTGGGGGGATCACGGATTTCATCTCGGCGATCTGGGCATCTGGACGAAACACACGAACTACGAACAGGCGAATCGTATTCCGATTTTGATTTCAGCGCCCGGTGTGACGGCTGCGAATAGCGTGACGCAGCAACTTGCCGAAAGCGTGGATATTTTTCCCACACTTGCTGAGCTGGCGGCCCTGCCTGCGCCTGCAGGGCCACAGCCGATCGACGGCAAGAGTCTTGTGCCGGTGTTGAAAGATCCATCGGCCCGTGTGCGTGACCATGCTTACCACGCATATCCCAAAGCCAAAATAGGTCGAGCGATTCGCACTGCCCGCTATCGCCTGGTCGAATGGAAAGGTGCCGAAAACGCCGCAGTTGATTACGAACTCTATGACTATCTGGATGACCCTGACGAAACCAGAAACCACACCGAGGAACGCCCTGCTGTCGTCGCTCGATTAAAAAAAATCCTGGCATCGTATCCCGCTGCCAAGCGCCGTTCTCAGTGATCCATCAAAATTACTGCTGACTCAATAGTCGCCAGCAATACCACTGCATACGCGGCATGTGGAAGGGGCCTTTCCACAAATTGCCCTTGAGGGAAGATGAAAGGCGACCGTCGCGGTGCACATAGCCAAACCATTCGCCGTACTCAGGATCATGAAATGTGCCATGAGCATAAGTGCGCACCTTTGTGTGCCATTCAGAATATTTAGCATCGCCCGTCAGTTGAAACGCAAGGAGTGTAGCAATCTCCGCTTCATTGTGCGGCCACCAGAATTTCATATCGTGCCAGTATTCCTGCACGGGCTTGCGATCGACATCTACAAAATACAGCAGCCCCCCGTATTCTTCATCCCAGCCGCGTGCCCACATCCAATCGAGGATCTGGCAGCCGAGTGCGATGAGTGCCGAATCATTGCGGTGTTTTCCTTCGTGCAAAATGAACCAGGCGCACTCGATTGCATGTCCGGGATTCAATGTGCGCCCGTCGAAGTGATCGATGATGCTTCCGTCGGGCGCGACCTGCTCCATGACGCACTGAATTTCTGGCTTCACAAAGTCGCGGCGAATCTCTTCGATGAACCTGTCGATCCACTGATCAGCAGTGTTGATTTCAAGGTTTTCGCGCAGTTGCTGGGCGACGTTCATGAGAATCATGGGCGCACCGATTCCTTTGACTGGTCGCGTGCCCGTGAATTTTGCCGGTAGCAGCTCGGGATGCTCGTAGTAGCTGAGGCATTTCGTGAACAATGCCTGGGCTTCATCGGCAGACTGGGCGCATCCGGCTCCTTTGGCATACGCGGCCGAAGCAATTGCTGCGAAGCATTCAGAAAAATAGTAGCGACGTTTCCGCAATGGTTGCCCTTCACGAGTCATGTGAAAAAACATTCTGCCATCGCTGTCATAGCAGTGGTCGCGCATGAATTCGATGCCTGATCGCGATGCTTCCAGCCATTCCTCGTTCGGCTCCATCGTGTTGTAGAGTGTCGCCAGAAGCCAGGCAAAGCGGCCCTGCTGCCACACAGATTTATCGTCGTCTACCAGTGATCCGTCGCGGTCTCGCGCAGTCAAATAGCCGCCATGCTCAACGTCAACCGCACGCGGAAGCCAGAAGGGCAAAGTGTCATTAAGTAGTGAATTCTTGTATTCATCTGCGAGGGCCAGATTGGATGTTTGTGAAGAAGGCATCGCTAGTGGATTAGCAAGAAACTGCGGCAGCAACAATAAGCATACGTGTTTTATCTTCCTTGCATCATGCTGATTCTTTCGAGATGCTTGCAAACCACATGCAAACCACATGCAACAACAGCGAGAGCAGTTTCAGCGCGACGGATTCGTGGCGGTGCCGGGATTCTTAGACAGGGATCAAGTGCGCGAGTGTATCCGCCAGCTTGATCGCTATGTTTCCGCGATCGCGCCTGGGCTTCCACCGGATCAGGTGTTCTACGAGGACAAGAACGACCCTTCTACGCTGAAACAATTACAATGCATTCACGAGAATGACGCTTGGTTTCGCGAGTTTTTTAATGCCGCGCCGCGAGAACTGGCAGAAGAACTTCTGGGGGCTGAGGTCATCGGCCGTAATCTCCAATACTTTAACAAGCCGCCGGGTGTCGGCCAACCAACGCCGCCGCATCAGGACGGGTTCTACTTTAAACTTGATCCACCGGATGCCCTGACCATGTGGATGGCACTGGAAGATGTCGATGAGGAAACTGGATGTGTGCGTTACGTACGGGGTTCTCACTCGCTGGGAATGCGCGAACATGGACTCACTGGAACCCTCGGGTTTTCTCAGGGAATCGTTGACTATGGAACAAGCGCTGACCAGGAGCATGAGATTCCAATGCCAGCAGATCCGGGCGATCTCCTTGCGCATCATGCGCTCACGATTCATCGCGCCGACGGAAATGCATCACTCACTCGAACTCGGCGGGCATTGGGCTTTATTTTCTATTCTACCGATGCTCAGGAAGATCCTGTGGCCCGTGCTGTCTATCAAGAATCTCTGCAGCGACAGCAGCAGGGAAAAGTTTGAATCGATCCTCTGCCTTTGTCAGGACGTCTGGTTTCAGTGTCGACAGGCGTGAGCAACCACGGCTAGTATGCTTACATGATCCGACGTTTTTGTTGTCTTCTCTTTGTCCTGGCTAGCCTCATGAACATGGGCATAGCCACTGAACGTCCCAATATCATTTTCTACCTGATTGATGACCTGGGATGGGCGGATTTGCAGTGTTATGGTAGCAAATTTCACGAAACCCCGAATCTGGACCGGCTGGCAGAAAGGGGAATGCGATTTACCGATGCGTATGCTGCCTGCCCGGTGTGTTCGCCAACGCGCGCCAGTATCATGACTGGCAAGTATCCAGCGCGGTTGGGAATCACCGATTGGATTGGAGCCAGTCAAAAACGCAAAGCTCTAGTGACTCCAGAGAATGTGGGATTCCTGCCGACTGACGAGACAACGATTGGCGATGCGATGAAATCTGAGGGTTACAAGACGGCCTATTTTGGTAAATGGCACTTGGGTGGTAAAGATGAACATCATCCTGCGAAACAGGGATTCGACTATCATCGCGGAGTGAATCGCGCAGGACAGCCGGGGTCGTATTTTTTTCCTTTTTCCAGGAAGAAGGGTGAGAATAAGAGTTCAGCTGTGCCGGACTTTGAGGCGGCAATGGAAGGCGATTATTTGACCGATCTTTTCGCAGATGAGGCCGTCAAATTCGTCGAAAAGAATAGGGACGAATCATTCTTTTTGTTCCTGTCGCACTACTCGATTCATACGCCCATACAGGCGAAATCTGACCACGTGGAAAAGTACGAGAAGAAACTGGAGTCGATGAAACAGGATGCAGGGCCGAAGTTTCGTGATGAAAAAGGATACGGCCGCACGCGTTTGCACCAGGATAACCCCGCGTTGGCGGGGATGGTAGAAAGTGTCGATGCCAGTGTGGGGCGAATGTTAGACAAGCTGGATGAACTGGGTTTGAGCGAGGACACGATCATCGTTTTCACCTCTGACAATGGTGGTCTAAGCACACTGCAGGGAGAGCGGGTAGGGCCAGGGTGCTCGTTGCCATTGCGTGGCGGAAAGGGCTGGATGTATGAGGGCGGAATTCGTGTGCCGCTGATCGTGTGCTGGCCGGGAGTGACTGAAGCGTCAACCACCTGCGCTGTGCCAGTAGTGAGTACAGATTTTTATCCTACCATTCTGGACATGGCGGGAGTGAGCGCTCGACCACAACAACATGTGGATGGAGTGAGCCTGGCTGGTCTTCTGAAAGGGAAGCAGCAACTGAGCCGGGAAGCCATTTTCTGGCACTACCCGCACTATCACGGATCGGGGAATCGACCGACGGCTGCGGTGCGCAAGGGTGATTTCAAGTTGGTGCGCTGGTACGAGAACGGCGAAGAGGAATTGTTCCGACTATCCGATGATCCTGGAGAGCAAAAAAATCTGGCGAGTAACATGACTGTCCTGCGCGGGCAGTTGTCGCAGGAATTGGACGAGTGGTTGAAATCGGTCGATGCACGGATGGCTGTGCCAAACTGAAAAAGGCGTTCTTGAGAAGAAAATACTTACACAAAAACTAATCGATATGATGAAAACCAACAATCTCCGATCCCTCTGGGCTGCACTACTTGCTGCGGTGGCAATTTCTCTTTCAAGTGTAGCTTTGTCAAAGGAGCCGCTGAAAGTGTTTATTCTCGCCGGCCAGTCGAACATGCAGGGGGCTGGAGCAATTCATATTGCAGAAAAAAGCAGTAACGGAGGGAAGGGGACATTGGAGTACTTGGTGAAAGATCCCGCCACTGCCGGGCAGTTTGCACACACGATTGACGAGAACGGAGATTGGATCGTTCGGGACGACGTCTGGATTTGGTACCTTGATCGTAAGGGATGGCTGACAGCGGGATACGGCGCAAAGGAAGATCGAATTGGCCCCGAATTTCAGTTTGGGCACGTCGTTGGTCAGGAATTTGATCAGAAAGTTCTATTGATCAAGATCGCCTGGGGCGGCAAAAGCCTTAGCCATGATTTCCGTCCTCCGAGCAGCGGCGGAACCGTCGGGCCATTCTACACGGAGATGATCGGTCACGTGAAAAATGTTCTGGAAAATCTTGCAACAGAATTCCCGGACTACGATGCCGAAGGCGGCTATGAACTTGCCGGATTCGGCTGGCACCAGGGATGGAATGATCGTGTCAATCAAGCCAGCAACGATGCCTATGAGGCGAACATGATCAACTTCATCAACGATGTCAGAAAAGACCTGAAAGCTCCGAAGTTGCCATTTGTTATCGCCGAGACTGGAATGTCCGGTCACGAAGAAAAGCATCCGCGGGCACTTTCCCTGATGCGCGCACAGGCAGCCGTTGCCGAGCACAAAGAATTCAAGGGCAACGTGGTATTCGTGGGCACCAAGGATTTTTTTCGTCCAAAGGAAGAATCACCCAGCGGTCAGGCCTATCACTGGAACAACAACGCCGAAACCTACTTTCTCATCGGAGACGCCATGGCCAAAGCGATGCTGAAATTGAAAAAAGAAGGAATTGAGTAGCTCTACGGCTTTCTATAGTCAGCAATGCGCTTTCACGACGAATACTAGCCCCTTCGCTCGGATCAATTCTGTGTATAAATTCTTAGGAAGTCGCAGAGCATCAACTGCTAGCTCTTCGACTATCGATCTAAGCGCCCTTAGCTCAGCTGGATAGAGCAACGAATTTCTAATGCTAACAGGCGGTTTTTGCCTGAATTCTCCTGAGTCATCGGAAGTGATCTACAGTATCACGATCAATTAATTGCATCGATTGAGGGTGTTCCTGAGTCCTCCCGAAGAATCCAAAATTCACACCTTGGGTTACAAATAGGATTACAATTCTTGCGACGTTAGGATTTCGCGGAGCGGAGAAACGTTTAGCTATAGCTAAGCTAGAGAGCTAGAGTGTGTTCGAAAAGGAAGTTTTCTCTTCTACATGTTAGGGAATGTTAGGGCGGCGCAATACTTTTACATGCCCACAATTCGAATTCACCTAAAGGACGCCTACTGCGTAGCGGAACTCAAAAAATTAATCGCTGCAATCCCCGCTCTGTCTTCCCCGAACTCGATAACAATTTCTCAATCTGGAATCTACGCCCGGCCGAAAAAGTAGCAAAAGCGTCCCGTCCAAGGTCCAAAAATTGCCGTTAAGGTCGTTTTCTCTCAGGCACTAACTAAGGATCCCGCGATCTGTGGCCCGGCAGATTTTGTCAGAGCCTGTGCGATGGTTGTACTCGGTGCTGGTCTTCAGTGAGCGCCGGGGGGTGTGATCCTTGGACAGCGTTTCCGCTAGAAAATCGATTTGCTCCGTCCTCCGTCCTGTTAGGATCAGGTCATAGCCCCGCTTGGAAAATCTCGACGCGAATGCCGCGCTGATGCTGCTGGTAGCATCGGTGATGCAGGCTGTTTTTTCTCTCACTCTGGCTCAATACTAGTGCCCGTGCCCTCCCATTCGAAGCTCATCCCCGCGTTCGCGACCAACCGTGCTCGCAGTGCATCTCCCATCGCCGCTGCCGGAGTCCAGAACCCGCCTTGCACATCCGATTCTTCAGCGGCGAGGCAGACCGCGCTCTCGGCGAGCATCTTGCTAGTCGCTGCGTAGCCGGGATCGCGGTCTCCCTTCACCCGCAGACGCATCGTTCTACCGTCCGGTTGTTTGCCAACAAACAGGATGTCGAAGAAGCCGCTTTCCCGCCTCTCTCGGCTGGGCCCCTCGCCAGGTTTCGGGCCAAGTTTGATCACCAGGCGGCGGGTGAACGCACTGGAAACGAGCATCATGAAAAGCCGCTGGCCGAGGCTCGACATAGCGCCGATGCACCTTCCTTTGAAGCCTTCGCCGGTCATCATCGCTTCTGTGTAGCGAAAGTCCCGCCCATACAGGTAGCCGAGCAGGGCATTGGTGCGCCGGACGACCTTGGTGTTTATCGGTGCCATGATAAACGGAGCCGTCCACTGATCCGTATCTCTGTCGAATCGCGATCCAGACTGGTTGGGGCCGTCGGGTCCCTCGCGCTCGCCTTTCGGATTCAAACCGTAGGGATCCATCAGTAATCGACCGCTCTCATGGTCCTGCTTGGCGCTTCCGATAGAGTTCGACAAGCTCGCCATCGTGCCGCCACTGAAACCGCCGCGCATTGACCTGACTAACATCGTGATCTCGCTGCAGGGGTGACCAAAGCTGGCGATTGCCTGCTGTTGCAGGAAGAACACGCCGATGTCAGAAGGGATCGAATCGAAACCACACTGGGTGACGATCCTCGCACCACTCTGCTGCGCCTCGTCTTGGTGCCAGTCGATCATCTTTCGCACCCACTCAACTTCACCGCTCAGGTCGCAGTAGTCGGTCCCGTTGGCGACGCAAGCTGCAACCAACTCGCTTCCGTAGAGGGCATAAGGCCCGACCGTGGAGAGGACGACTTTGGTATCGCGTGAGAGTCGGTGCAGTGATTCCCGATCGTGGCTTTCGGAAATAATGACAGGAGGCCGCTCGCCTTCGCGAACTAGCTCGTCCAACATCGTTTCCAACTTCTGCCGGTCCCGCCCTGCGACCGCCCACCGGAGATTTCCTCCTAACGGATACTTTTCGAGGAACTGTCCGACGACAAGGCGTCCTACGAAACCCGAGGCTCCGAAGACAACGACGTCATGGGTTCTACCACTGGGATGCGGTTTCATGAATCATAATGGGAAGTTGAAGCTCGATTGAGGGCTGCCTCCAATTGGTAACCAACTTGGCCAACTCCTTCGAAGCGGCTGCACTGAATGGTCAGATTGCCACTACGGTTTCGATGTGTGAGTTGGATTTATGGGCAAAGTCATGATCGAGAACTATCAGTGAGAGAACGTTGGCGGTGAGTAGTAAACTAGCTACCTTGCGGAGATTTACAAGCACCGGGCGAAGCAAGCTCCAGAGCTGCTAGCCGAACGTTTCAATCTCGACGTTATTCCAGAGCTCAGGCAAATTGCCGCCGAAGAACTGATGCAACATTTGGGCCCGATTGACCCCGAAGTCGCTGCTGACTGGCTTTCCTTCACCGACCTTGGAAACTCGTCAGCCGAGCTTCATTCCACACTTGCTGTACGACTGGGCACGATCTAATCCTGAAGGCGCAGCTGAGTGAGAGGCCAGCCTCAAAAAAGGTGGGCAACGTTCCAGCGCCCTGACATCCTTTGCCAAAGAAATTGTGCGAACCATGGTCGAAGTGGATGGGGCAGTGGGCATCGTTCTCGTTTTCAGGAGGAATGCATGTCCAGGAGCGTCCGCGCGATGCGGAATGCTCCATCTGAGACACCTTGTGCTGCGATCCGATTTGCCAGCTGCGCAAAGGTGCCGGTTCCCATCAGCTTTTGAATTGCCGGGCCCGCGTTCGCTGCGTCTTCGATAGTGATTGCGCAACCACTGCCGATGGCAAGTTCCGCGTTTCCTTCTTCCTGGCCGGGAACGACGTAGTTGATGCCCATCGGAATTCCGGCGGCGAAGCACTCGTGCGTAGTGGCCCCACCCGCCTTGGTGATAATGAAGTCGTGCGCGAACATCAACTGCGGTAAATGATCGCACCAGCCGATTACATTGACTTCCCGTTCAGTTCCGTGGCAGCCCAGTTCACGCTCGATCGGGATTGCGAGGCGATCAGCGTGTTTTCCGAGAACGATGGTGAGTGAAACCGACGGTGGAAGATGGCACATCAGTGAGCGGAGTGTACGCTGGACATGTCTCGTATTCGTCGAGCATACCCACAGCAGCCGCTTGAGTTCGGTTCGAGGGACTACCGCCTGGCGTGTGAACTCGGGGGCCACTGGGAAACCGGATACTTGAATCGACTCAGGCGGGAGACCAAACGATTGGGCAACCTTGCGCGATTGTTCATCAGTTACAAAGTGGAGCGTGCTGGGAGTCGTTGTCCATGATCGGTGCACGGAAATCGAATCGGTGATGATAGTGTAGACAGGAATATCGGGATTCAGGCGGCGCACTAAATTTGCGTAGAGTGGGTAAGTGCTGACAATCGCTAGAGGGCGAAAGCTCTGCATTTCCGCTTCCAGCCAATCGAGGATTCCATTGAAGAATTCGAGCGGAGGCTCCGTAAGATTGATCGTTTCTGTCTTTCGATAGAGGAAGTTCCATATGCTGGGGAGCGAGGTGATTGCAAGCTGGTATCCTGACTGAAGGGCAGCAGCGATCAGCGGATTGCCTTCCGCGATGGCGTCGCGAACGGGGCATTCCGCCTGCCCCGCAGAGATCTCTGAAAGAGCCCGAGACACATTGGTGGCTGCCGAGTTGTGGCCATCCCCAAAGGCCGCAGTGAGAATAAGAAAACGCATCAGATCCGTTGCGAGCGGGGGACGCAATTCAGGTGCAGGTCCGTTTGATTTATTGGAATTACTAAGATATATTGAAATGTTAACATTTATCAGGGGCGGATAATTTCGTTCGCTTCATAAGCTTTGTAACCAATAGGGATGCGGAAACCAAGGAAATCGAGTCAGAACATCATAGGAATTCTGCCTGCAGCGGCAGCCAGTGTCACTGTCGGCGTGTGCTATTGTGTCCTGAACATCAACGACTCGCGAGATAAAGTGGAAGATCCAGCACTGACATCTGCTGGATTTCTGGCCACTCAATCAGTTGAAACTTTCAGTCGGCAGGAGAAACGCAGACATGGCAGGGGGTCACAGTCGGAGCTTCGTGTGCGCCTGCCAGACCCTTCGAAACTGGCTGCGCATGGGCAACAGGCTGAGCCTTTGTTCGCTGATCGTCGCCTGCATGAGATCAGTCAGCATGTCTGGAAAACCCCTGAACGCAGTGGAAATGGCTGGAATTTTCTCACTTCAGGTCTGCGGCAGGAGATCGATGCGGCAAAGGCCGAATCGAAACGTTGGGACGGAATCGACCTGCATCACAGTTCCACCCGAGGGGGCAATGCTGCGATGCTGGCCATGTATCACAAGGTGCGAGGACTGGAAGGAGGGCTTGCTTACCACTTTGTGATCGGCAATGGCATTTATGCAACGAATGGAGCGATCAGTGTAGGCGAACGCTGGCAGTCCCAGGCTCCTGCCGGAGGCACTGTGCAAGATGAGATTGACCCACGAACCATCAATATCTGCCTCATCGGAGATTTTAGCTCTGAGCCACCATCGCCTGAGCAACTGGCAGCATTGGATGAACTGATCCACTATCTTCGGGCAAAATTGGGCCATTTAAAGCTGCGATCGCATAGTCGTTCTGGCGATGGCCGCAACAGTTGTCCCGGGCGGTATTTTCCTCGCGATACGTTTATTGATCGCCTGAATGGCAGTTCTCCGTCTCTAGCTGTCACATCGAAGTGAAGCAGCGCGTTGCTCGGATCAATCGTTGGAAGTAGATGAGTTCGCCGACTGTCGTGAAAACTCCTTACAACGATGATCGACCGAATTGTGCTGGAAAAAAGCTAGTTGCGACGGGTATTGACGGTGATGGGTTTCCCGATACAGACGGAAACATCTACGAAATTCTGGGGATCGTGCTTTGATCCGTAGGAAGATATGGCTGATAACAATCGGGCTACTTTTCTTTTTTAGGCTCGACAGTATCGTTGTTAAGTTGGAAGCAGATTTACGCTAGAGCCATATTAGCATATACGTATGCGAATGTTCCGCTCTTACTCCTTCAGGGAGTTGGCCACGGCAACTCATGCTATCGAGATTTATCGAGTTCATGCGTAATTTGGAGAGCCGTGACTCCTTGAACAGGAGGGTTGCTTGATTCCGGCGCAGAGTTTAGAGAATGCATCATGGCTCCCACAACCGTCGGCATTGTCGCCAATCCCTTTAAGGCTCAAGCGAAAGAGTTCGTTTGCTCGCTTCGCGATGCCTTCACGGCTCGCGGTCTGGATGTAGTGATTGCGAGGGAGACTGCTGAGCTATGTGGTCTGGCGGGGGAGGACGTGGAGCTGGAGCAACTGGGGAATCATGTGGATCTGATCGTGGTGCTGGGAGGGGATGGCACGATGTTGCACGTGGTGCATGCCACTGGGGCAGCGATCAAGCCTGTGACCGCGATCAATTTGGGACGGCTGGGATTTTTGACCTGTTCTACACGCGATGAGCAGGCAGCATTCGTGGAATTGATCGCCAGTGGGAATTTTGTGATGAGCTGCCGCAGTACCATTCAGGCGACGATCGACGAGGCCAATGGCAAGTCTACCGTGCTGACCGGATTGAACGAGGCAGTGATCGGACGCGGCAACAGCACGCGGATGATCGGGCTTGAGGTGCACGTGAACGGACAATTCCTCAATCGCTACGGAGGAGATGGATTGATCATTGCGACACCTACAGGATCGACAGCTTATTCGCTGTCTGCGGGCGGCCCGATCATCAGCCCTGAGTCGAATGTTTTCGTCCTGACGCCGATTTGTTCGCATGCGTTGTCGAATCGATCGATTGTCATTGAGGGAGATGTGGTGATGACCATTGAACCTCAGGATTTACGTGAAGAGACGGTGATCAGCATGGATGGACGGGCCCGCCACATTATCGAGGAAGGAACGCGGATCACGCTGCGCCGTGGCCTTTACGATGTGCCTTTGGCGATGTCGCCTGACTACCGGTTTTATACCGTGCTGCAGCAGAAGTTGGGGTGGCGCGGCAGCAATGTGTGAGCCGCCTTCCTAAATCGGTTGCCATCGCTAAAATCAGCCGCTAGGAACGGAGTGTGAAAGTCAGAAAAGCAGTGATAACGGCTGCGGGCCAGTCGCAGCGACACCTTCCTCTACAGACTGTTGTAGATGGAAATGGACGTCGGCGCAAGGTGCTCGGCCTCCTCGTCGATGAAGTCGCGTCAGCGGGGGTCGAGAACGTCGCAATTGTGATTCGGCCAGGTTTCGAAGATCTTTACAGGGACGTCGCCAAGGATGTCTCGGCGAATTTGTCCTTTGTCACTCAGGATGAGCAAAGGGGATACGCTGACGCTGTTCTGTGTGCACGGGAATACATCGATGACCAGCCATTCATGCTGATGGTCAGCGATCATATTTATGTAAGCGATGCCCCTGGTAAATCGTGCGCCCAGCAATTGGTCGCGATTGCCGAAAGGGAAGAATGTGTGGTATCTGCGGTGAA
>JBNMNB010000070.1:0-30775 GCA_051270635.1 Verrucomicrobiales bacterium
ACATCTGCGATCGAGATTACCGAGGGAGCATCGTTATCTGTGATGGTTGCTGTCCCGACATTCGCACTGTCATCGATCGTAACGTTCGTTCCATTGCCCAACGTCAGCGTGAACGTTTCGTCCAACTCGTCCACGGCATCATCGGCAATAACCACAGATGCGAGCACACTCGACGCGCCTGCGGGCACGTTGATGGTAGCGCTTCGGGCAGTGTAATCACTTCCTGAGGTTGCAGTGCCATTGGCAGTCACTACATCGACCGTTCCATCGAATGCACTCTCACCGGAAACACTGATGACAAAGTCTGCCTGTCCAGCATTTTCCGCCACGGACAGATCAGCTACAGAAATCTGAGGAATGGAGTCATCATTTTCAATGGTGACTGTAGCTGTCGGGAATGTGATACCTTCAGAGCCACCACCCGTGACATCCCCAAAGGTTAGCGACACCGTCTCATCCGCTTCAAATATGGCGTCATCGATGACCGTCAAATCCACTGAAGCCAGGGATTCTCCAGCGGCAAAGCTGACCAGAATCAACGCCGTAGAAAAATCCTCCGTGAATGTCGCGGGATTGACGTTTCCTGGGTTTACTGCCACTTCGATCGAGCCTGCAGCATCAGTGCAGCCCGTTCGCACTACTGCAAAATCCCCAATCCCAGCAGTTCCTTCATTCACTGTAAACGTATCACTTACAAAATCATAAATCGCCGGCTCAGTCGGGATGAAATAGACAGCACCCGAAGCAAGCGGAGTCGACACATTCTGGCTCGCATCGGTGTCCACTACTGCTCCAACAAGAAGATCCTCATCGGCGAGAGCAAGGCCACCATTACCAAATTCGTTATCATTAGTTCCGCTCGGAAGCAGGTCTGGCTGCGAAATCGTGTCAACCCTTCCCCAATTTCCCACACCGCCCTCATCCTCTTCATGCAGGAAAATAAAGTCGTGCGGAGGATCCCCCGTCGAATTCGATAGATAGCCGTAAATCGCCAGCGTAGAGCCATTTAAAGCAAGATTTGCGCCAAAGAAATCGATCGCCCCTGGCACAGGAATCGCTGCCACTTCCTCCCATATTCCATTAGTCGTCGCCGAGTAAAGAATGACGGGACTCGGCACCATTCCTTCGTTGCCCACGCCCACTGCGACTAGATTCTTATTGATATCGAGATCGACCACCTGCCCGACAACCTCAGACACCGAGCTGGGAAAAAGTGTTTCCTCCGACCATAGTGTCGATTCATCGAACACGCGTGCGGATTCTCCCGGCCCAGATCCTACCGCGACCACCAGCACATCTGATGAAAGCGATTCTTTTGCATCAATTGCTACACTGGAGCCAAAACCAGACACTGAAGATGAAGGCTGGATCGCCCTGACAAATCCCCAATTGCCAGCCCCACCCTGATTCTCCTTGTAAATCAAGACACTGCCACCGGAACCTGTCGGCCCACCGACGGCAATTGCAGCCCCGACAACTGAGTGATCCACAATCGAAACGGTGGAACCATAATTACTGATGGTCTCATCATAGGAAACGGCGGTCTTATCAGCCAGGATCCAGACATCTGCCGCATTGAGGCGAAAGATGTAGTGTGCGCCCTGACTGTTTCCATCAATGGGAGATCCGACTACGAGCCAGTCGCCCGCCATGTCGATCGCCTCGCCAAAGTAACTGTTACCACTACCAGTGTTCGTCGTCACACTCTGCGTCTGCGTCCAGATGCCGCTGGAATTTTTATTAAAGAAGTAAATTTTGCCGTCAATGTCAGGGCTGGATTCCGACTTGTCGGGCGCACTGATTGCTGCCCAATTACCCGACACTGCGATCGCATGACCGAAAGAATCAAAGTCGTCAGTATCGTCACCAAATTGCTTCACCGCTGAATCCGCAGCGAAACAAGGGTCAACCGTCAGCGGATACACAGCACCAGCATCGGCAACCATGATATCGACGGCACCCGCATTCGTGGCAACCTCTGGAATCTCAAACCAGGCGGGCACTGCTTTGCCATTAGCGTCAAATGCTTTCAAATTCTGATAGCGCAACGCGATGGCTCCCACCGCTTGTGCACTTGCCTCGCGAAACACCAGCGTTTTTCGATCGTCTGTCATCTGCGGCAGAAGATCCGATGCAACGGCAAGGCGCATTTTCAAGGGCTCACCGCCATCTTGCAACTCGTGTTCCGGTGCGTCCTTCAGGGTCCACCCCTGCTCTACCCCGTGGACACCACTCTTAAACCACTCGGTCAGCTCAACGTCCCCCGCGCTTCCAGCATATTCCACCTCACTCAGCTGCGCTGCTTCCGCCGATGGTGCCCGCAATTTGACCTGTTCAACATTAACTCGACCAACTCCAGTCAACTGAATGCGACAACTCCATTCTGCGTCACTGATCGGCTCCACCAGAATACCGGTAGAAGGATCGATTGTCGCCTTGACCTCCCGCATGTTGTTCACGGTCACCACGCCACCACCGGCACGGCCAGTAGACTCAAAGGCATATGATGGCTTCAGCTCAGGTGAGCGAACATCCTCTACCACATGGAGGTTGCGTGCGCTCAACTCCGCCGATTGCGGCGCTAGCCACCCCCAGACGAAAAGCCCGAGCAGACACAGTCCGATCACGCCAAGGGCAAGGGCTTTTGATAGCTTTTTCATAACAAAATCTCTACTACACATATGCGAAAATTCTAAATGGGGGTGCTGAGTCGCCTTTGTACATTGAGGATACAGAAGGCTACTTTTCTCCCCAATGCTCTGCCGAAGCAACTGAATCATCTGTATTCAAACCCGAAACCCCGCTAAATGCGAGGTTTTTCTGGCATCACTTCTCTCCCTGAAAATCCGATTTCCACCCGCCTCAGCTCCCTCGTTATCAATCAGATTTTGTAATTGGAGAGATTGCTCCTTGACCGCATCGGCACCGGCAATGTAACCGATCACTGCGCCGACGACTGCATGTGCATAGGAAACTGTCGGTGCCCAGGGACAAGATTGTAACCCGATACCGACCACTATGGAAAAACTGCTTCCACGAATGAACCCATTCGTTCGCTATTTAACGGACGCCTACTCACTCCTCAATCACGCGCTGCAGCTTCGCGACGTTTCCAACCCGGAATTGACCAGCATGTACTGTAGAGCGTCATCAATGCACGCCATCGCTTCCCTTCACTGCGTTGCCAATTCGTGCACCTGGTCAGAAGACGCGTTCGACCGATACAAGGACGCCGACATCGTTGAGAAATTCTACCGCTATCTTGAGCTGATCAAAGGCGAGGATGAAACATTGACCGAAACGGAACTCGCCGTCCTCAACGAATTGAAAATCATCGACGAAGTCTTGAACAATCCGATGATGGCGCAGGCGAAATCGGTCGACCATCCGGTAAAAGACAATCTAATTGAGTTCGAACGGACACCATTGAAGAAAGTCTCGCGCGAGAGCACCAATTGGATCCCCGATTACGCTGGCTGCACCCTGGGACTCACCGTCGGCTTTCTCAACACGTTCATTCTGGAACACTGCGGGATGGACACGGATAAAGTGGAAGTCATTCTGGGCATTCACGCGAGCTCCCCTAGCGCCTATTCCGTGGGATTGGAAAAATCCAGCCTGCAGCGGCTCGCAGTCGAAGAGGACAAGTTGCTCCAGGATCAAACATTTGTGGAAACAATGCAATCAGACCGCTGGAAATTGCAACCCAAGTGGTTTCGCTGTCGCATCCTCCCCAAGCCTGAAGAGTAGCCTCTACCGCCCCCCTTTCCTTTAATTGCATTGCACCGAAAGAACTGAACCTATACGATTGAAATCATGAGTGGGAAAAAACCATCTACAGCAGCCAGCATTATTGTCTTAGTGTTAATCCTTGTGATTCTAGGAGGAATCGCAGGAGGAGGATTCTGGGCTTACAACAAGTTCATGAAGAAACCGGACGGAGGAGCGACTCCCGACCAAGTCGCTGCGTCTCCTGAAGAGCCCGCAACAATACCCGCGACACCACCGATAGGAACCGTTCCCCTGGACGGCGGCGAAGAGCCTACGGAACCGAATCGCGATTCTCCACCGCCACTACCAACACCGATTCCTGTGCCAGGGACGATTGATCTTGCTGGCGACGATTCTCCTCCACTTCCACCTCCTACTACTCCTCCACTAGGTGAAACCTCGCCTCCGCCTCCGCCTCCGCCTCCGCCACCACCACCACCACCGATTACAGAATCACCGGTTACAGGATTGCCGGAAAGAGAAGAACCGGGCGTGATCGGATACGCCTTGGATTCTGCTGAAGGCAAAGCACTGCTCGTGGACGCCCTCCAGCGTGTCGACGAGGCACCCGGCAAGTCCGACAAGGAAAAAGGACTGGCAAAGAAAGGTTTGCGCGAAGCCACACGCATCGGAAAAATTGCGACCGTCTACTTTCAAAACGAAGGCAACAAAGTATCCGCTGCTGAAGGGGCGCGGCTGGATTCAGTTCTCAAACAGCCAGAAGTGCGCGGCATGACTCGTAATACGAAAGCCAGCTGCTTCGTTCTTGGATTCGCCGACAAAACGGGATCAGCAGCTTTCAATAAAGCACTGTCGATGAAACGTGCACAAACAGTCATTGCTGACCTTAAGACCAAAGGCCTGAAACTGCCTACAAATGCCATCGCCATCGGCCCATCAGAACTGGTCGACAAAGAAAACCAGGGCAAAAACCGCGCAGCAGAAGTGTGGATCATCATTCCCTGATAATCTGCATCACCACCGCCGCTAGCTAGGCATGGCATCATCCGACATTCCGGAAGTCGTGCTCGCTGGAGGCACGAACTTAAGACGTTCCCTTGAGCAAGGTGTTCCCTTTCTCATTGGACGATCGACTAGTGCAGACTTAAAGCTACCTCACCCATCAGTGTCCCGCAGCCACTGCGAGTTACTTTGGAACGAAGATCAGATCGTCCTTACCAATTCTGAAGGGGCGGATGGAACGACGCTCAACAAGCAAGCCGTCACATCTCCAGTCTACGTCCAGCCAGGCGACGAAATCGGCGTCGGCATCCTCAAACTGGAAATCGTCTGGAATCCGGCAGCGGTGGCTGCCCCGGAGCAGACCGATCCTGCGGCACCGAAACCCACCGGGAACGCGAAAAAGCAGCCCAAGCAAGCAGAGCAGGAACACGCTGTCAGCAAACCCGGGAACGAGATCGTAGTCAAAGACGGCCTGAACATTGGCCGCGCAGAAACGTCCGAAGTCCTGCTGGATGGATCACGCGTCTCCCGCCTGCAGGCGACGGTCGATGAAACTGAAGAGGGCTTCGTGTTAGTCGATTGCGGCCGCGCAGGATCACTGGCCAACGGCTTGCCATTCGACCGCCATCCCATGATCATCGGTGATTGCCTGCAGTTCGGCACACACTTTTTTCGCTATACCGGGTACTCGCTGGCACATGTCGCCAATGCCGCCGGATGCGCCATCGAAGGCACGAAAATTGCAGTCGAAAAACCCAATGGCGATCGCATCCTGGAAGACGTCGATTTCAATGCAGCCTCCGGCCAATTTGTAGGCATTCTCGGCCCCAGTGGCGCGGGTAAAACGACTTTGCTGCGTGCCCTCTGTGGATTCGTTGCTCTGGCCGCGGGCAAAGTAACGCTGAACGGCCACCCACGCGACGAGATCGACGATATGTCCGGTCTGGTTGGCTATGTCCCGCAAAACGACATCGTTCACCTGGAACTCACCGCCCGCCAGGCCCTGCAATTCAGCGCCAGACTGAGACTGCCCGCACGCACGCCGTCGGCTGAAATCGAACGCCTGATCGAAAGCCTGGCCGAGCGACTGAAAATTCGAGAACATCTCGACACTCGCGCAAGCAACCTGTCCGGTGGTCAATTGAAGCGCGTCAACGTTGGCGTCGAGCTACTCAATCGGCCCGCGTTATTGTTTTTAGACGAACCTACCTCAGGCCTCGACCCCGCATCTGAACTGGAGTTGATGAAGCTCCTGCAGGAGTTGACCTACACCGGATGCACGGTTGTCTGCACCACGCACCTGATGGAGAACGTCTACCTGATGGACAGCATCGAGGTAGTGATGGCACACCGCGACAAGCGCAGTGGTAAAGCTTCTCCCGGACAAAGCATTTTTCGCGGCAGATCCAAGGCGGCAAAAGAATTCTTCGAGATAAAAACCCTAACACAACTCTACAATCAACTCAACTCGAAAACACCGGATGAGTGGCAGGCAGACTTCGCCAGGTTCAGCCCCGCCGGTGGCGAGTCTACCAGTGGCTTCGCCAGAAAGCTGACCGGCCCCGAGCCGCTACCCAATATCCAGAAACGCCGTCGCCGCTGGGCGCCACCCATTTTGCTCAAGCGCCAGTGGGCGATCCTGAAATCAGACTGGAAAAATCTCCTGCTACTGACAGCACAGCCGATCATCATCGCTATCCTGATCGCCATCGTCGGCTCCGAAGAACACACCACTGGCAAGAAATTATTCCTGGCCTACATCGCCATGCTCTGGTTTGGCTGTAGCAATGCAGCACAGGAACTAGTGAGAGAAAAGGAAATCTTCCTGCGCGAACAATTCGTTGGCCTGGGCACGCACGCGTATTTGATATCAAAGGTGTTCGGCATGGCCTTGATCACCTGTTTTCAATGCGCCATCATCTACGGGTTACTCAAAGTGCTGGGCAATGGCATGACCGGATCCGTCCTCTGGCAAAGCGCCGGATTATTCGCCACTGCCATCACTGCCGCATCGATTGGACTGGCCATTTCCGCCTGGTCAGCCACCCGCACCCAGGCCGCGACCATCGTCCCATTATTTCTCATCCCACAGATCCTGTTTTCCGGATTTCTGTTTCCGCTCAACGATTGGAACGAAGCCCTCGTGCCCCGCGTCATCAGCCGCGTCGTCCCCAGCTTCGCCTGCCAGCGCATCATGGACACATCGCAGCTCTGGGGCGAAGAAATCGTTCCCTACCTCACAGGCGAAAACGATGGCAACAACCTGGAAGAACGCGAACTGCACACCACCTTCGACAACCTTGCTGTGTCGCTCCTCCCCTGGAAAACCTTTGTTCCTGGTGCCGAGTTCGAATTCACAATCGACGAATCCAACCTCTACGCCGGCGAACCACCACCACCCGAATACGCGCCCACTTTCCAGTGGCCTCTGGACGGCGAATTCTCCCCCTACGCACTAGGCGATGTCTTCAAGCATGCCTCCCCCGGACTGCTCGGCTTCGTATCCCTCTTTGTGTGGACAGTCGTCAGCTATCTGTTCGCCTGGATCTTACTCGCCCGACACCGATCCTGACTCCCCGCGTCGCCGATTCAGCCTGGCCACAACCTCCATCACCAGCCCACCAAATTTGCAATATATCCCGCAATATACGGAGTTTTCCTTCACTTTTCACCCCCAATTGAAGAGCATCCTCTGCGGGATATTCTACAAATCTGAAAGCTATTAAGGGGATGAGCGAAAACTTGCATTTTTGACAGGCACCCACAATGTTCTGCTAAGAGAAAATGCCGCCTTACCCATTTTATCAATATCAAAAGTTCCGAGGAAAGAAAGGCTCGGTTCATACGTATTGCGGTAGGGCTTCTTGGCTGCTTTACTATGAAATATGACAGCCAGGATTGGTCGATCACTTGCCTATTTCTTCACTCTGCTATTGGGTGCCTTGCTGGGTTTTCTGTTTGCAATGTCCGATCATGCGTCCAAGCCAACGTCTCCTGAATTTCGAAATGAGTCTTCTGGAGCAACGCTTCTGAGTTCATCTTCCAAGAAGAATGCCAGCAAGAGGCGCTTCGAAGATGCCGCTGACCAAAGTGTTAACGCATATTTGAGTGTTCCGGTCAGTGTTCTAAAGAACCTTGGGTTTAGTGGTTGCGACGTTCATGATGGCAAACTTCTAATAGATGATGCGCTAACTAGAATCCTTAGTATTACCGATGGTGAGGCTGCCGAGATGAGCAATCATTTCTCTTCGATTCTGTCAAGGGTCCGGGAACTCCAGCTTCAGTCCACTGAGGTAGTCTCACACGATCCTGATGGTGAAACTGTAATGAAGGTAGCGGCTTCTTCTGAGGCGCAATCTCAACTATGGCTGGATGAGGTGCGCGATGTTTGCAAAGAAGTTTTAGGTGATGTGCGGGGGGATCAATTCCGAGAAATTATCAGTGGTGAGTTAAATAATTCTCTAGCATATTCTGCTATGACCATTACTGCTAAAGCGTCATCGACGTCGGACGTTCCTAGAGAAGGGTTCTTCGAATTCATAATTGAATCTGAAGGCGGAACCGAGACCTACAATTCGAAGTCGGCTCCAACTAAAATTGCACATTTGATCGGTTTGAGCGAGCCATCAGATCGCTAGATGACGGGGTTCGCTCAAATCACTGACGCCCAACAGCAGAACAAGGCGGAGATGGCGACGCCGAGGAAGCCGTCTGATCATTTTGGAAGTTGACCCGGCGTCGCCATTCCTTAGACGTTCGGTCAGCGAGGCTAGCGGAACCGCAAAGGGACGAGATGCTGATGAGCTGGCGCCGATTCAACACACGTCCTAAGACTACAGGAATCCGAATTCCCAGAGCGCAGCGCCCAACCATTTCCGAATCCACGGGCCACTTTCATTCGCAGATCGTGCTGGCGGTCAGAAACCTTGCTTTCGAAGGCAGCTTCTGCGATGGTTCCGCTAGGCAAGCACCACCTCAGACAACGCAAAAAAACCGAACAAGTCGGCGTACCGGACGTCTCTCCCTTTGGCTGTGAACTTGGATGAAACGTAATTCTAACATCAACCTAGCAAGGCAACCGAACTCCCGGAGAGGCGCCAGGTGACCTTGATCGTTCGGCTCAGAAATACTCTCCTCGTGTATCGTCGCCTCTCATATTTCCTAATTGCTGTCGCCCTGTTAATTGCAATCAATCACGCCACGAAAGTCACAATGAATTATCACTGGATCCAGAGTGATGAGGCGATTTCACGGTTGCGAGCTGGCGGGGATCTTCCGTCGGCACCATCGATGCTCGTTCAGCAAATCGGAGAGTGGGCGCTCACTGCTCAGCCGTGGTGGGGCTTTGCCGGATTAAACGATCCGTGGGCTTCACCGCCGGAAGGTAGATGGCCGATTCGCGCGTGGATCGGCACTATTTCCTTTCAGATTGTTGGTTCACTCGTTTCCGCAGTAATCTATTTTACCGTGCTCTCCGCATTAGGACGCGCGTGGACTCATTTCCGAAATCGATCCAACCACCCAGCCGAATCGGGTAGGCGGGAGATTTGAACTCCCGCCCCCCACACCACCAAGCATACGGCTCCTTACTAAGGCGTACTAAGGCGGTTCCGACTCGCCACATGTTATCTGTTTGGGCTTCGTAGATTGGGTGCCGGTTCGGCTCCTTTCCTTTGCTTCTTCGGCCCAGCTGGATAACGGATGGATACCCATAGGTTCTCTAGACTTAGCACACCCTGTTCTGCCAGCCACGCGTCGATCATCGCACGTTGCACGATGGAGTTGTGACTCATTCGCCTCATATGTATGACATGCATCTCGTGCAGTTCGGTGATTGACGAGTCAGATGTGAGTAATCAATTCGCTCCGACCACAACTGAGAAACATCACTCAGCTATAGAGGTTGCGAAAGCTGATTTGCTTAGAATGGGTGTCGATCCCAATCTAAAGAAATCTTCGATCCAGACTGGGGTTGATGGGGAGAGTTATTTTAGGTCCCGCCCAACTGACAACTTCTGGGATCGTGGCCGAGCAATGGTCGGAACCGACACCGTCGATATTATCACTTTCACTGAACCCAAACCAACTCTTGGTGGTGTCCATCAATATTTCTTCCGTGGTGGGACCAATGAACTTTTGTGGATTGTCCGTGGTGTGTGACACTGCCAACAGCGAACAAACCGCGTCACCCAACCGGATTACCGCTGTGACAATAGATACAGCAGTATCCCACGCTCTGAGTCTGTTGAACTTGCAGCGAGTTGACTCGGGCAGTGATCCGCGGTGGCAAGCGATTATTGAAGTAGGCAAGCATATCGAGTCCTCGCCTGGGGAGGTATGGCAGTTTATCTCATGCGCAAGAGTCGGTGCTGATGAGGACTTGGAAGCAGCACTCACTACAGTGCTCCTCGAGCACCTCATCGAGCAAAATGAAGAATTTAAACAAAAGGCATACGAGGCTGCGAAAACTGACAAACAAATGAAGGGGATGCTGAGATCATGCTGGTAGATAGATAAAGCGAACAATAAAGGCGTTGCTATCAACCGGATGCGATCTGGTCGCGAAATCGCTATGAACTATTTCAACATAAACCCAGATTCGACGCTCGCCGCCAGCAGCCAGTGACAGAGCTCGAACGTTGAAAAAGATAAAACTGACCCTCATCGTTCTCGCCTTTCTCTCAAGCTCTTGCGAGGAGCGCTCACTCAGCAGCGGGTGATTTCTCTCGATTATTGAAGATTGAAGACAATAATTCGCACATTGACTCGCACAAGCGATTGTGCAAATATTGGAAATGGCAACGAATCTTGATATTGAGCCGGCTTTGCTCGACGAAGCAGTAGAAGTTGGCGGTCACCGAACTAAGCGCGCCGCTGTTGAAGAGGCATTGACCGAGTACGTTCGCCGACGAAAGCAGTTGGCGCTAATCGAGCTGTTCGGCGAGATCGACTATGACCCGGACTACGATCCGAAGAAACTTCGCAGGCGCCCATGCGAGTCATAGTCGATACAAGTGTGTGGTCGTTGGCGCTTCGGCGGCGAAAGCGGAAGGTTACCGCTAAAACGGAAGCATTGTCTGAGCTTATTCGTGACGGACGCGCCGTCATCATCGGAGCGGTGAGGCAGGAGATTCTCTCTGGTATTCGTGAACGAAAACAGTTTGATAGGCTTTCAGCAGTACTTGAATCATTTCCGGACGAAATCTTAGACACAAATGATTATGTCAAGGCCGCAGAAATTTCGAACGCCTGCCTAACTGCTGGTTATTTGATGGGAAACACGGATAGCTTAATTTGTGCTGTAGCGATCCGAAGAAATCTTGAAATATTGACCACTGACAAGGATTTTTCCCACGCTTCGAAAGTGATTCCGATTACATTGCATCAGTTGAGCTAACAAAAAGAAGCAGTCCGCGGCTGTTCTAGGAAGTAAGAAATGAAAGCAACACTGGCAATGCTACTCTTGATTCCCACTATGGCATTTGCAGACGAGGAGCGTAGCCTCGGGAGATCGCCGGATAGGAATTTCGAGCTGCTTCTTCGTGCAACGACGCCAAAGGATTACGGATGGTGTCGATCAAGAATATCAGCACCGGCGAAACGATTGATACCGTGACCGGACAGGGATACAGCTATTTCCGAACGGATGATGTCGAAGCGGTCTGGAAGGAGGATTCCACAGCGTTTGCCGTTTCCGTGCGTGGCACTAAGACTACGCGTAGCACCGATGTTTACATGCGAGATGAACTTGATCCCCTTTCCCCTTCGTTCCTTTTGTTTGTTCGGCTTGCAGTGGGATGCCTGTGCTGGCTATTCTATGTGAATGATACGCCGCTTTCTCCCCACTGACCTTGACGCCCTCAAGTGTATTACAGCTACTTGCTTCACGGGCGTGTCGATAGATCGGAACATTGAGGACACCTTGGGCAGTATCGGTGGACATGACTGGACGTGGAGAAAACTGCGGCACATCGATGCTGATGTTTCAGGCGACAATGCACGCCATGTCTTTGTCTGGGAAACCAGTAGCAGGGCAATTGCCGGATACATTACCGGCAGAATTGATGTAGAAAGCAAGATCGGCCGGATCCCTAATTTAGCAGTTGCCCCTCAGTATCAAGGAAAGGGTATCGGCAGAAAATTGATCGACCACATTTTGATACATTTTCGTAATGAAGGCATGGAATGCGCTAAGATCGAAACGCTCGACCAGAACCAGATTGGCTCAACCTTTTACCCGAGTATAGGATTTCAGGAAGTCGCCCGGCAGGTACATTATGTCATGCGCCTGGATGAAAGCGAAGCATAGCACGCAGGCGTCCAGGCGTCCAAGTGCGCCGCACTACAGAAACCAAGTGGACTGGATCAGATTAATGATCTCCACTCCCGCGGCATCGACCACTTTGTCCTCGGGGTATGCCACCTTAAGAAAAGGAGTCGGGCGCCCTGTCGTGGTGAAAAGCTGCATGATTCTCTTGTCCAAGTCTGAACCAATCCGGGTGTAGCCGAAGAATTGGAAATCAGGATCTCCCGGGTAAGTCAACTTGTAGCCTCTCCAATCAACATCGTTAAATGGCGGTGGAAAATAAGATACTTTCCCCTGAAGCGAAACTCTAAATTCTGCCTCGGAACCAGGAATTCTCTTCGATTTGAATTCCAAGTCCGATATTTCACGGTAGCGCTCACTGACTTCCCAATCGATTAAGTATTTATGCTTGTCATCGGTGCCCGGAATCTGCCTTCTCTCAAGCGCGAAGTATTGCACAGTGCCAATCGGAAACCCGATAGCGAGAAATACGGTATCGAGCTTATCGCCCTGCTCTGGTCGCACCACCAGTTCTCGTCTGGAAAGCGGAATTCCGGCACCGTCTTCCATCACCTTGGCTCCATCTTTTGACTCGAAACCGTTCTCCTCATAGTGCGCTTCCATGAGCGACCTAACCTTTGAGGGATTGCGCACCACTTGCACCTGCTCGGCCCAGGTGCCAGCTTCCAGGTACTGCTGCACCACGGCGAAAGCATCACGAGTCATGTCCATTGTGATTTCGCCTACATCGCGCTTCTTCACATCTCCAATTTGCGGGCCTTCACGATCGGCACCCGTTTTCATTAGGTAAACGACCGCTCCAATAAGGACGATCGCTGTAAGAAACGAGAAGCCGATGAACACTTTCGCCATATTTTTGGAAAATTTTTCGTGCGTCGTTTTCTTCTGATCCGCCTTCACCCGGCGGCGCACCTCGACGACGTTTCCTTCATCATCGATTTCTGTATCGACGACGTAGGAGTAATCTTCCTCACGATCGGGCTTTTCATTCTCACCAGCTTCTGATTCCCAATCAGGATTGGTATCCGCTTTTTTCTTCTTGCGCACACGGCGACGCCTTTTAACCAGCTGCTGGCCATCTTTCTCAATGACCTCCCCTTCCTCCTTCCCGACATCAGGACGATCATCGTTACCCCTGATGCGTGACAGGAAACCTTCCTTTTGCTCCTCTTCGTCGTCGACTAGCGGATTCACCTGCCCCATCAGATCAATCGATTCTTCAGCTTGTGATGTCGGCTCAGGTGGCGGCGAATCTTCGCTTTTCTCAGCACCGGGCAACGTCACGGATATTTTCTCCGAGCACAGTGGGCATTTAAATTTCGCAGCCCCGACCTTTTCTTTCGGAAGCTTGATTTTCTTTTCGCAGGATGGGCAATTCAGTATCACCCACGGAGACTCTTTCTTATCCTCTGGATCCGTATCGCTCATGCTTGATGGATTGGTTAAAGGGAACGCTCTATTCTTCTATAAATACGGGAATCGACGATCCAGTGCACGCAAATAATGCATTGACGATGTAAATTCTTCGAGAGCCATCAACAGGACGATTACACCGATTCACTGAGGCGCAATTGTTTCCGCAAGGGAAGGCGACATTTTCAACGTGCCAATCGCTGGTCCAGTTGCATATGCTGCGGCCATGATTTCTGCAGTAAAGCGCCTATCGCGCCCAGTGTGCCTGTTGAGAGGTTCCCTGATCATCGTGGCATGGTTGTTAACAGCATTGGCTGCCTTCAGCGAAGTAACTCTAAGTGAAATGGTTCCAGTGAATCGGGGAGGCCTCCTGGACAGCGATGGCGACTCATCTGACTGGATCGAGCTGGCGAACACCGGATCATCGCCCGTGCCGCTGGCAGGCTACACCCTCAGTGACGACAGCAGCCAGCCGGATCAGTGGAAATTCCCGGAAACTGCGCTCGCCCCCGGTGCTTATCTTGTAGTTTTTGCCTCGGGAAAAAACCGCAGCTCGCCTAATGATGACGAATGGCACACGAATTTCAAACTTGCGGCAGCTGGCGACTATGTTGGACTCTTCGATCCCAGCGGCAATCTGGTGTCCTCGCTGGGCCCTGACATGCCGCCCATCGCCAACGGACAAGCATTCGGGTTTCCGTCGAAGGATGGAATGCCTGACAGCAGCGCAGGCCCCGCTTTGCTTTCCCAGGCAACACCCGGCACAGCCAATGCCAGCGGTGCGGAAATCAGCACTTTGCGCCCACCCGTTTTTTCCGAGCTTCATGGCTTTCACAGCAAGCCATTCAGGCTGGCGCTAAAAGGTGAGCGGCGCGCGCGGATCCGCTACACGCTCGATGGCACGACTCCGACGGAAACTACGGGACAAGTTTACCGCGGCGCCATTCCGATTACGACGACTGCCATCGTCCGTGCATTTACCTATGGAGTCGACGGCCAACTTCCCAGCGCCGTCCTAACACAAACCTATCTATTCCTCAACGACGTAGCGCGCCAGCCAAACGAAGCGCCTTCAGGTTGGCCTGGCAGGCTGTCCACTCGCCGTGGAGGCAGCACCAGCTACGGCATGCACGATCCGGAAACCATCGGCACCACGCACGAAGCATTGGTCGAAGCACTCACTGACCTGCCATCGTTATCGCTTGTGACCGATTCCGAAAACTTGTGGGACTCGCGCACCGGCATCTGGGCACGCAGCCAGAATCGTGGAGCCTCATGGGAACGGCCACTATCAGTCGAACTGCTCGATCCAAACGGCCGAGAAAAAGGATTCCAGGTGAACTGTGGTCTGCGCGTGCGCGGCGGATTCAGTCGTAGCGAGGCAAATCCAAAGCATGCCATGCGGCTCTACTTTCGCAAGCAGTATGGGCCCGGCAAACTGCGCTACCCATTGTTCGGCGATGATGGCGCGAAATCATTCGAAGACATCGATCTCCGCACTGCACAAAACTACTCCTGGTCGTTCGAGCAAGGCACCCAGAACAGCATGGTGAGAGAAGTCTTTGCGCGCGACTGCCAACGCGACATGGGCAGCACGCACACCCGCAGCCGCTACTACCACGTCTACCTCAATGGCCGCTACTGGGGCATCTACCAGACACAGGAACACGCCGAAGCTGCCTACGGAACTTCTTACTTCGACGGTGAAACCTCTGACTTCGATACAGTAAAGTCGAGCGGCCACTCGATCGAAAACACCGACGGCGATCTTGAGGGATGGGGACAAATGTGGAGCCTGGCAGGGAGCCTGGCACAGAGCACCGACACGGCAGAGCGCGAGGCCATCTACCAACGCCTGCGCGGTCGCAATCCTGACGGCACACGAAACGAAGGGCTGCCCATCTACGTCGACGAACAGAACCTGATCGACTACATGCTCATCGTCTTCTACACGGGCATGTGGGATGGCCCCATCACCCGCTACGGCAGCAACAGCACCTGCCGCAACTGGTTCGGCATCTGGAAACGCGACGGCTCGAAAGGCTTCCAATACTTTTGCCATGACTTTGAGCATTCACTTGGCGTCGCCGATTCGATTGATGTCGATCGCACGGGCCCGTTCCGTGCTGGCGAAAACATTCGAACCAGTAATCCGCAGTGGATCCACCAGCAGTTGATGGCTTCTGAATCCTATCTTAAGAAATTTCAGGCTCGCAGTGCAGAAGTGTTCGCCCCAGGTGGCCTGCTCTCTCCAGAAATGTGTCGGGCGCGCCTGAATCGACGCGTGTCGCAAATCGATCGCGCCATCCTTGCAGAATCCGCCCGCTGGGGTGGCAATCGACCACTGACTCACGGCATTTGGCGCAACGAAATCAGCAAAATCTATAACTTTTTTGAGCAACGTGGCGATATCGCTATCGATCAGCTGCGCAATGCCAAGCGGTTTTCTGACGGCTCCTCAGGATCACCTCGTGTCCCTGCCCCGCTGTATCCCGGCCGTGGCTCAGGCATGATCCCCGCACCTGAAATTTCCATGCGCCCGGACGGCGTCTACTTCCTTCACGACGATCCCAATGCAGAGATTCTCTACACGCTCGATGGCTCGGATCCGCGTGACAAAAATGGCCAGCCAACGGCTCTCGTAAAAAAAGCAACAGCCGAGCGCATCGACTACACGACATTGCTCGCACGGGCTTCCTTCCGGGCATTTGTGCCACGCGATGGATCGCTCAGAAATTCCTGGATCGATCCAAAATTCAACGATTCGCGCTGGCTCAACGGACGTGGCTCAGCTGGCTACGAAACGAAGTCTCGAAATCAAGGTGGCACCCTCTACCATGATCTCATTGGACTTGATCTGGAGAGCACAGCAGCCGGCAGGAATACCACCGCCTTCCTCCGCTACCGGTTCGACCTAACAGAAGCACCAGAATTCCAACGCATGGCCCTGCAAATCCGCTACGACGACGGTTTCGTCGCCTATCTCAATGGCGTAGAAGTGTGCAAGGCGAATGCGCCGACGCGTCTCACCTGGAATGCTCAGGCTGACGGCAAGCACGATGATGATGCCGCAGTCGAATTTGTAAACTTCGACATCTCATCGCATGTGAAATTGCTGCGCAATGGCAACAACGTCCTCGCGATTCACGCGCTCAATGACAAACTGGAAAGCTCCGACATGCTCACAGAGCCGCAATTGATCGCCGGCATGGTCAAGGCTGGCACTGCCATCGCGGTCGACAGTAATGCTGCCCCGCCTGACATTGTCGCCCGGGCCAGAGAGAACACGCGCTGGAGCAGATTGACCAGGATGGGTGCCAGTTCCGCCATTCCCCAGGCAACTGCTGCCAACGTCACCATCTCTGAAATCCATTACCATCCAGCAGCGCCCAGCGAAGCAGAAATCGCTGCCGGACACGACGACGCATCCGCATTCGAGTTCATCGAACTGGCAAACACCAGCGCCACAAACATTAATCTTGCTGTCGCTCAGATCAGCGGCGGCATCTCATTTGTATTCCTGCCCGGCCACGCCGCCATCCTCAATGCGAATCGCCGCTGCGTTCTGGTCAGGGATAAGGCCGCATTCATTGCACGCCATGGAGACAGCATCGCCATCGCAGGCGAGTTCGTTGGTAAGCTCGCGAACGGCGGTGATTTCATCAAACTGGTCGATGCTGACGGCAGCGTCGTGCAGCAATTCGAATACAACGACAAGTCGCCCTGGCCGGAAGAAGCGGATGGCGATGGCCCGTCACTCGAGCTGCGCACACCCGGAGCACGTTCTGACCTTGCCGCAGGCGGAAGTTGGAAAGCATCGGAGGTAATTGGCGGCACGCCCGGGCAATAGTGCTACACTCGTCCCCGCATGAGTCATCCATCCTCCGTTCCCTGCGAACTGATATCCAACTACGCGTTCTTCAATGCCGCCCGCTCACTGAGCACTCCGGCACCCTCAAAGTGCGAACGTTTCCGCTTCGGCAGCGCCGTTGCCATCGTTGACCCTGCCCGGCCGGGCTCGCCCATGTGCAATCGCGTTCTCGGCTATGATGCAGACACGATTTCGCATCTGCCAGACATCCTGTCATTGTTCGAAGAATACGGCCAGCCGCCGCACTTTGATATTTCATCGGACAATCTTTTTCCCGAAGTTGTGGCATCACTGGTAGAAAACGATATCAGCGCGTCCCAGGCACTGACCTATCTCAGCCTGGCCCCGGCTGAAACTCAGCCCGAAGAGTCCAGTGCAGAGGTTGTAGTAGAAAGCTGGGAAGAAGACCGCGCCGACGATTTCCTGGCATTATTACGGAAGAGTGGTGTCACCTGCAGCAATGACACATGGAAAGATCGCCATCAATATTACTGCACCGATACGTTTCGGACATTCGTCGCCTCTTGCGACGGCCAGCCCTGCGCATGGGCAACGCTGTATGTCGATGGCGACCTTGGCTACTTCGCCAATGCCTTCACCTTCCCGGATTTCCGTAAGCGTGGTGCCCACTCAGCCCTTCTTCGCGCACGCATTCGCGATGCCCGTGGACTTGGCCTAAAGCGCGTCTTCACCGACGTCGTAGCCGGCAGCCAAAGCCACCACAATTGCCGACGTGCAGGATTCGCGAATCAGACGGTCGTCACCCTTTGGAAAAAGGAAGGCTGAAAACGCCCCTTGCGCGGCACCACTCGATCATCGGTGCGAAAAGAGCGTGCATCCCAGCCGCCGAACCGTCATCCTTCTCGCCATGAACCACCTTCTTACTCGTCGTCAAGCTGCAAAAACTTTACTCAGTGGTGCCGTCGCCGCCAGTGTTGCACAATCCCTTGGAACTCGGCTTGCTGCGCAAGATGCGAGTGCACCAGAACTCAAAGGCCAGGTGAATCACTCGGTCTGCAAGTGGTGCTACAAAGACATCCCGCTTGAGGATCTCTGCGTCGCAGGAAAAAAGATTGGCCTTTCATCGATCGAATTACTCGGCCCCGAGGACTGGCCCACGTTGCAAAAGCATGGACTGACCTGCGCCATGGCCAGCGGCGCTGGCTATGGCATCAGCAAGGGATGGAACCGGCTTGAGAATCATGACGGGCTGATCGAAAGCTATGAAGACGTTATCCCAATAGCTGCTGCTGCTGGACTGAAGAATCTGATCTGCTTCTCTGGAAATCGCGATGGACTCGACGACGAAAAAGGCATCGAGAACTGCGCCACTGGTCTCAAGCGCCTGATGGCTACTGCGGAAAAGCACAATGTGACCATCGTCATGGAACTGCTCAACAGTAAGGTCAACCACCCAGACTACCAGTGCGATAAAACACCGTGGGGCGCAGCACTTTGCGAAGCCGTCGGCTCAGAACGATTCAAGCTTCTTTACGACATTTACCACATGCAGATCATGGAAGGCGACCTCGTGGCCACCATTGAAAAATATCAGAACTGCATCGCCCACTACCATACCGGTGGCGTTCCTGGCCGCAATGAAATCGACGACACCCAGGAGATCAACTATCCACGCGTCATGCGCGCCATCGTCGGCACTGGCTTCAAAGGCCACGTCGCCCAGGAATTCATCCCCAAGCGCGACGACAAAATCGCCTCACTCACCCAAGGCGTCCAGATCTGCGACGTGTAATTCGCGCCCCATCGGCAACCAGCTATGCCAAAAACTGCCTCTCACCCGCGCCTCCGTCGTTATGGCAGGTGGTTGCTGATTCTCGGCCTGTTAGTCGCTGGCTTTTACACAGTCGAATACTGGCGAGGAAAACGAAAGTGGGACGCCTTCCGATCAGAATGGGAAGCCAAAGGCGAAAATTTCAACCGTCCGGAGATCGCCAGCATTCCTGAAGATCAGAATGCGGCAAAAGTTCCGCTCATGCAGGAACTCACCGATATCTGGAGAGAACATCCCGAATGGTTTTCGCCATTTTCGAAACAGACTACCCATAATAGCGGTCGTCTACATCGGTTCGGGAAAGACACGGCGTTCAGGGGAGCACAGAAACGCGGAGCAAATATGGCGGAATGCCAGTTGTTTCAGATCTCAGGTGGCATTTGGGGGAAAGACGGGACAGTTTTTTCTGCGGATGAGAGCGAAGCTGCACGAGAAATCCTCAGTAAGTTCAAACCGTATGCACTACTGATCGATGAGATCGACGCTATGCTCACGCGCCCGTCCCTGGCACTTCCTGTTCGGGATGAATCTGACCTCGATGCCACTTCCCCCCCGCACCCAGCCGCACTCTATTCAGCTGTCCGAGCACTCAATCTCAGAGCGCGCGCGCATCTCAGACTCAATGACTCCGCCGCCGCCTTTGCTGATCTTGAACGCAGCCTGATCATTAGGACGCTACTTAGTGAAGAATCTTCGAACAACTTCAGGAGCTGGCAAATGAGCACGTCGGCATCTCATGTAATATTTGTGGTGATCTGGGAGGGAATGTTCTCCAATGCATGGAGTGGGGCCGAACTCGAGCGTCTACAAAATCACATCAACGAGATCGATTCCGCTCCCCTCCTTCTTCGCAATCTCAGGTTTTCTCGGGCATTTGACATTGAGACAGCAACGAGCGCAAGCAAGCGCAGAAATTACAACGCACAACAGGAGGTCTGGCGCAAGAAACGCTCCAAACTTTGGGCGAACGAAAGAGGCTATTCACGCCTTGAACCATTGCGCCCTCAGGGATGGCGCTATGCTGAACTGGCAGAGCGATTGAGTAACTGGCAGGACGTGCTGTTCACCAATGCAGATGGTTCCTCAAATAGAGACACAGTGACCTTGCAGATGGTAATGGCGGCCGAGTCACTCGAGCCGCCTTTCGAAATTGAACGAAGCCAGTTCCAGAAAATGCTAATCAAAACCGCCGATTGGGTTGGCATCAAGTATAAACCAAAGAAATTGCGCCCGCGATCACTTCCGGAATTCGGCGACATCGCACCACTCCTCGTTCAATCTCAATTCGGAGTATTAGTGTCCCGACACCTCGCCTCGACCGCGATTGCTCTTGAACGTTTTCGAATCGATAATGGCCACTATCCGGAGACGCTGACAGAATTGGTTCCCGAATATCTCGCTGATCCCCCCATTGATCCATGGAATGGCGAACAACTCTTACGCTATAACATTCGCCCCGCAGCCCGTCCTGCTCTGTGGTCAATTGGAGAAGGCCAGGGAAGCGACAGTGGCTTCATCGATGAAGGCAACATCCTCTGGCACTACGAGATGGCACCTGATGATCCGCAGAATCCAGATCGCATAGCCGAGAGAGAGGCAGCAAGAGCAATGAGAAAGACGGAAAAGTGAACGGCATCTGTTGGCGGGATTGAAGACTGGGGTTCCTAAATCGGCGAGACGCCGATACCACGTTGGGAGAGCGTGACAACGTTAGGTTTGATGAGCACAAAAGCGACGAAGAGCACCTAGCCTTGGAGCGCGGCGGCTCGACGGCGCTTTTTCACCGGACAAATTGTCGCTTGTGCGAAAAAAGCTCAGTCAAGCCTGAGCACTCCAAATTTGTCCAGCTAATGACTCGTTGCGTTGTGACTCAGTTGTCTTGCAAGCTTTTCAGCAGACTTACCTTTTTTTCGTCGGAAATATTGGCACGTCCTGCGGCTTCGAAGGCGGCGTCTGGATCGATTGATTTCCATTGCATGATGGCATCGCGAACGACGCTAGCTCGCTTGCTGTCATCGGAAATGGTTTCAGCCCAAATGAATGCGGACTCGGGATCATTTTGCCGGACGTGGTTCACCAGCGATTGCACGGCACCATCCCGTTCCTTGCCCTCAGAAAGCATCCCTACAAACTCCGATGCCCCCACAGGATCGTAGTCGCTCCAGGTATCGACAACTGATTGCACGGCGTTTTCCCGGGAGTTTCCTTCAGGTTGCTGTAGAACCCAATCAGCTGCAGCTGGGGCATCGTGTTGACTCCAGGCCCCGGCAATCCGCTGCGCGGCACTGCCGAACGATTTATTCACTTGTTCTTCTGTTAGACCAGCCGTCGCTTCTGAATAGATACTGAGCGCCATGGTGTGGTCATTGTGCGTCAGATTCTGGATCAGTGTTGAAAGCGCTGTATCTCGCACCTCTCCTTTCAGTTCCTTCTGCACCCATTCATGCGCGGTGTTCGGATCATTCTGCCCCCAGTTGGACATGAGAGAATTGATGGCCTGCTTCTGAAGCTCCTCATCTTTCAGCTGCAGGGAATAATGGGCCGCGCCCTGCGGATCATTTCCCGCCCAATTGCTGATCGCGTTTCTCAACATGTTCTGCTTCATATTGCCCGCTACATTCAGTCCTTCCATCCAGGAAAGTGCGGCATCTCGATCTTCCATCACCCAGTTTCCGAAAATGCTTCCCGCTGTGTGGGAGGTATCGTTGGTGATGCCTTCTTTGGAAAGGATACTTGCCGCACGCTCAGGCTCTTGGGATTGCAGTTGATTCAGTAGTCCCCCTATCGCCTGGGTGCGCTGACTGCCAAGGGGAAGCTCACTGGCCCATGCGAGCGCCGCTGCGGAATCGGACTGGGCCCACTGGCTGGCAAAATTTGAAAACACATGTGAAAATCGGTTAGACGGTGGGATCTTGCTTAGAAGTTTCGCTCCATTCTCAGGATCACTATGGGCAAAATGCCAAATGCTACTGTTGACCGCTTGAATTCGATCAGTCGGCGAAAGCGACTCCATCCACTTCATGGCCGCAGTTGGATCATTACCTATCCAGTTCGACGCAATGACACCAAGGAGGTTCACTCTCTGATTGCCAGAAGGCACATCTTTCATGATCTCAAGCGCGCGCTGCGGATCCGTAGCTGCAAGACTTCCGATTGCCGTATTCATCGCATTCCTGCGCTCGTTTTGATTTTCGATCTGTTTGGCAAACTCAATTCCCCGCTCAGGATCCAACGCTGATAGTCCCTGAACCAGTCCATTCAATGCCTGCTGACGCAGCTGCGCGCCTTTGATCTCCGCAATTTTAGACATGGCAAGTTCAGGAGAATCTTTCGCCCACTGTTGAAACAGTTGCTGGTACTGCCAGTAGCCTCGAGGACTTCCATGGTTCTCCAGCATCTCAAACATCATCTCAGGCTGTTCTTTAGCGCCCACTGTCGTCAGTCCAGATACAGCGGCTTGCTTATCGCGCCCTTCTTCAAGAGAGTCGATAATTTCCCGCGCCTTGGCAAAGTCGTCGCTCGCAATCTCTCTAATTACAATATTCAGCAATTGGCTCCGGGTTTGATAATTCGTTATACCTTGAACGGCACTCCATGCTTCATCTGGATTCAATTCTGCCCACCGACTGTAAAGAGCTGTCCGGGCTTGATGCAGCCGCTGATCCGACGAAGGAACGCCCTCAAGCGCTTCCGCCATCGCCGAGATCTCCGCGAGTCCCAGCTTCTGCACTTTGTCAGCAAGTTTGCGATTGAACATCGAGCTGGTGGTATCCACCAACTCGAGCAATGCCTCGACATCAGCCTTACCGGCGGCTCCCCTTGATGAGCCGCCTTTCGACGAAGGCAGCACTGAACTGCCGGTAAAATAGCCACTGGACGCCTTGTCCGCCGATGCCAGCTCGCTGCGATCTTCGCTCTCACTGTCAGTCGCCAACTGAGGTATGAGCTCCATCTTTGCAGCCATCAATCCTATGCCTACACCCGCGATCAGGCTACCCACACTACAGGTTACTGTTTTGTTCATAAGTCGATCCTCAAATTCTCCGAACTATCGGGAATCATAGAGGAGAACCGACAGATGCGTCTACTCCTAAGTTTCACATTGGAAACACAGAGCGACTTGAATCAATGGTTGCCCTGTGTAATCTGCCCGACCATGCGAAAATTCTCCAATCTCTTAATTCTGGCAGCACTATGCGTTTCTCCTCTCGTTGCTGATCACCATCTTGAAGACGAATCCCCAGGCGAATGGGTTTCCCTCTTTGATGGCAAGACGACGGATGGTTGGAAGAATCCCTACACGTGGGGAAAGATCGCTATCACTGATGATGAGATCCATTTGACCGCCGACAAAAAGTTTTTTCTGGTTACGGAAAAGACCTACAGCGACTTTGTCTTTGAAGGAGAAATCAATCTGCCGGAAGGCCAGGCGAACAGTGGCTTCATGTTTCGCTGCCACGTGGAGAAGAACAAAGTCTTCGGCTACCAGGCAGAAGTCGACGGATCTGAGCGCTGCTGGTCAGGCGGCCTCTATGATGAGGGCCGGCGCAAGTGGCTGATGCCAGGCAAGGACGCGACAACAAACGTCAAGGGAAAGGAAAAATCCAAGGAAGAAGGAATGGCACACTTTGCCAAAGAGGAAGTCAAAGGAGCCCTCAAGCGCACTGGCTGGAACAAGTATAGAATCGTCTGTAAGGGCGACCACCTTCAGATCTATGTGAATGGTGTCCTCACCACGGATGTCCATGACAGCACCGACAGCAAAGGCCCGATCGGCATTCAGCACCATGGCGAGAAGGGCCAGACGTATAAGTTCCGAAATCTGCGCATCAAGGAACTGAAAGAATAGTTTTTCAGCTTATTAGAGCTCGCTGAGCTCATCCGCAAACCCGCTGGATAGAATCGGGAAGCGGCACCAGGTTTTCGGATCGAGGTTCTTATCGTCGACGTGAAACCCCGGAGCATAGCGTTCGCGCTTCCATTGGTTGCGACTCCATAGTGTAAAGAATCGACGCACCCACTGGGCAATCTGATCCGCGCTGTACTGTGAGAACTGATTTCTTATAACGGAGCAAACGTCGGCGGGCAGTTGCTTATCACGAATTGCGGCGCATTCGATTGCGTCCAGCACTGGGTATGGCATGAGGTCGTCCTCGTCAGTCTGCATCGCTTCTGCAGGACGCAGCTCTGCCGTGGGAGCCTGCACATTGATCAGGCTCAACGCCGGAATCGGAGTAATGTGATCCGCACCCTCTGTTTCCAGCCAGCGTAGCCAATAGCGGAGGAATGCTTTGTCGATACCGGAAATCGGGCTGAGCCCACCGCAGGTATCGCCGTCCATGGTGGCATAGCCTACTGCGGCTTCCGATCGATTACTGGTGGCGAGCAGCAGCGCATTGTTAAGATTTGCCAGCATCCAGACTCCGGGAGCACGCACGCGCGCCTGAATGTTCTGTAAGGGAATATCATCGGTGTCCCAGCTGAGTTTTCGGTCGATGGCTGCTTCCGCTCGCTGCACGTATCCTGCCACCAGATCATCGATATTCCATTCAACAAAGTGCGCGGCAATGGCATCGGCCAGACCTTTTGCGGCATTGCGTGTGGTGTCCGAACTATTTTCCGTGGCCTGGTAAACACAGGTGAGCAGCTGCCGAAGCGGCACCGTTCCCTCCCCGCTTAAACCGAGTCGCTGGCGAAACGCTGCGGTTCCTAATTCGCCTTCCCCGAGATCTCGCATCATGGCGACCAGGCACGCGACCGCAGCCGAGTCGGCACCACCACTTAAGGAAACTACAAATCCTCGCGTCCGACTCTTCCGCGCATAGTCAAACAACGCCAGCCCGATGGCTCTGGTAAATTCTTCTTCCTTCGCCATCGCCAGCGCTATGGGAGCAGGGGGAGCGGGACAATCGGACACCGTTCCTGTTTCCTCAGGAAAACGGAAATCGCACACCACTGTCGCATTTTCGACACCTGCATCTCCGAGGCGCAAGTCACGGCTGACGGTTCGCATCTGTTGATTTCTGGTCAGATCGATGTCTGCAACTGCGCTGACCACTTCGAACTCGGCGAACGAAAACCGCCGTCCCTCTGCCAGCAAACTACCACCACTTGCGAGAAGACAACCGCCATCGTAAATCACCCGCCCCGCTTCGTTTCCCAGCAGGTTAGCATAAACATAAGTGGCGGCGAACGCGCGTGAACCTTCCAGCACGAAGCGACGACGGATCACTTGCTTACCAAAAGCAAAGTGACTCGCACTCGGGTTCAAAATCACATCGACTCCGCGCGCGGCAAGTTCTGATCCCGGTCGATCGGCCACCCAGGCGTCTTCGCAAATTTCGAACCCCATGCGCACTCCTGCGACATCGAAGACCAGATCGCCTAATGGTACGGACTGCCCATCCGCAAGAGTGATGCGAGCAACCTTCGCCTCTGGCCATGGCTTGAACCAGCGCGGCTCGTAGTGCAAACCGTCACCGGCTAGATTTTGCTTCGCCGCAAACCCTGCCAGTCGACCATTCACCATCACAGCGGCCACATTGAAAACCGATCCGCGGTAGAACAACGGAAGCCCGACGGCGACCACTAAATCAGACGTCAGAGGGACGATTAACTGCAGTTGCTCCATCGCTCGGCTGCAGACACCAGGCGATAGAAACATGTCCTCACATCCGTAGCCAGTAATTGCCAGCTCCGGCAGACAGACGACACTGGCCAGTTGCTTCCTCGCGGTCTCGATCGCTCCAGCGATGCGGGAAAAATTGCCACTCCAATCGAGGGGAGTCTGGTTCAGGGCAGCAGCAGCGAAGCGGATCATTTGCATATCGAATAAAGCACTTTTAGTGTCGATAAAACACTAAGACAGCCTGGGTCAGAATGCAAATTGGGAGAATGGGAATGATCGAAATTCATCCTTCTGTCTCAACTGCGCACGGCCGTTGGCACGCTTCAAGCTGTAGATGAAGGATATGAAATATGGATTCTTGCTTGATATGGATGGGGTCATTTACCGTGGCAACCGGATCATTCCTGGTGCTGATGTGTTTGTGCGGCGATTGCGTGAATCAGGGACTCGCTTCCTTTTCCTCACCAACAACAGCCAGCGCACAAGACGGGATGTTGCGATGAAATTGTGCCGCATGGGCATTGAAGCCATTGATCGTGATATCTTCACCTGCGCCATGGCCACTGCTCGCTTTGTCGCCGCTCAAAAGCCGAATGGCACGGCCTATGTCATTGGCGAAGGCGGACTACTCAGCGCGTTGCACACCAATGGTTACTCTATCGTCGAGGAAAATCCTGACTTTGTAATCGTCGGCGAAGGTCGCACCATGACCTTTGAAATGATCGAGAAAGCCGTTCGCATGGTGACTTTAGGGGCAAGATTGGTGGCGACTAATATGGATCCCAATTGCCCCACCGAGGACGGAATCCGTCCGGGATGCGGGGCCATTGTAGCTATGATCGAAAAGGCCACGGGAAAGCAGGCATTCTCATTGGGCAAGCCCAGTCCAATTATGATGCGCGCAGCGCGCAAACAACTGGGGCTGCGCAGCGAAGAGACGGTAATGGTCGGCGACACAATGGAAACCGATATTCTCGGCGGCGTCGGCCTTGGCTATCGCACGATTCTGGTCATGTCAGGTGGCACCACTCTGGGTGACCTGGGCGACTACGCATTTTCTCCGGACATCATTGTCGACAGCGTCGCGGATATCCCACTGCATCTTTCGTTTCCAGATTTCCCGGCCACCGATCCAACTTCGCGGCCCACTCCCTCCACCGCAACCGTGCCGGTGGCAATGCCATCCTGACCTGACTGGCACCAAGCACAAGGCAGCCCGATATTTTTGCGAAATCTAAACACCTGCCCGGCGACTTCCTGAGATTGAGAGCGCCGGCGCCACTGACTAATAGGCTGTCAACATTGATGTGATAGGAATAAATGAACGCGCAGTTGTTGGCATGTCGCGGAGCGACACCTCATGATTAGCCGGGCGTTTTAACGCCCGGTGTCATTGAACACCCATTACGTCGCGTAGCGACCGTTCAATGGCGAAGGCTAAGAGCCTTCTTTGACTGCCAAAATGTTGAGCTGTTGCTACGCGACGCTTGATTTCACTCTCCAGGTACGGGCGTTGAAACGCCCGGCTATCGATGCATTGTCGCTCCGCGACATCGTCAATTCACAGGATTGAGCTTGGAACTATCTCTATCAAATCAATCTTGAAGCTCTACCAGGCGCTGGCCAACTACTTTTCACTACACTCGCTCCGAATAGACGGCACCATTCATGCCCGTTCTAAGGCATCGCTGGAGTTGCGAAATCTGCCTGTGCGTGGAAGCATTGGGTCGATGCGAAAGCCCCTGATTCCTTTCGGCTCCCTGTGCGTGCTGCTTCTTGCAGTGCTCTCGTCGAGTTGCGCCCGCCCGTCGACAGTCGGCATCCGCGAGCAATCGCTGTTCGATCAGCTTTCCCCGACCAACCTGCAGACCGAAACTGCTGAAATCTCAGGAGCTGAGCTGACGCTTCACTGGCAGGGACGCGATGGAATTCGCCTGTCTGATTTTGAAAGGATCATCAGCGCCGACACTTTGCGGGAAAGGGATTTTCCTGGCTGGGTCACACAGATGGGGATCGGCGAACCAGGGCTGCTCTACCGATCGAAATCGAGCGATGAACCATTTGTATCTGAGCTGGGAACAGCGTTGCCCGTGACACTCATTCGTCGGGGCAACAACCTGCACGTCTGCGATGTGCTGGAAGACGCCGAATTCGAAGGCCAACAACTCGCCGCCAATTTTACTGCGCCACTGGCTTATCTGCGAAAGCAGGGAGACCTGCACTTGCCTGTCATCAAAGCAATGCTGCGCAGTGGCGAATATCTGGACGAGTCCGGCTTGTTTCGATTCGAACCTGTCGATCCTAACCGCATTCCCGTCATTTTTGTCCACGGACTCAAATCCAGTCCATCCATCTGGAAAATCATGATCAATGAGCTGCGGCGCGATCCACAGATTCGCAAGCACTACCAATTCTGGTCATTTTCATATCCCACAGGGCTGCCGATCCTCTATTCGGCAAAGCTTCTCCGAGAAAATTTGAATGCGATCCAGGAAAAATTCAATAAAGAAGCTAATCATCCGACATGGCAGCGGATGGTGTTAGTTGGCCACAGCATGGGCGGTCTAGTTTCGCGGCTGCAAGTATCGGACAGTGGGAACGCATTCTGGGAAAGCAGCCAGATCGCCCAGGCAGGCATTCAATTCGAGGCTGTGGGCGATCCCGACATCCGCGATTCGCTGGTATTCCAGCCACTGCCCTACATCAATCGAACCGTCTTTATGGCGACGCCGCATGGAGGATCACTGGTCGCAGTGTCAAAGCTCGGATTGATCATTTCCAGCCTCATTCAGATCCCGAGTGATCTGACTAACATTGTAACAGACATTATCCTCAGAGATTCTCGTTTCGACGCGGATAAAATCGATATTCCCACCAGCATCGACAATTTGAAACCGGACTCGCGATTCATCCGCGATCTGTCCACTCTCCCATTGAATCCGGGCGTCACTTATCATTCGATCATTGCTTCTGGCGGCGTAGAAAACACACTACCTGAATCCATGAACGACGGACTGGTCACCTATGCCAGCGCTTCGATCAAAGGAGCAGCATCAGAGAAAATCGTCGCTAGCGACCACCGTGCACCGAATCACCCGGATGCAGTGAAGGAAGTGGCGCGAATTTTGCTCGAACACCTTCACGCCGACGAGTAATCGAACAACTCCGTTCATTTTATTATCGTTGGTAGAGAGGAAGTAACTGATAGGGCGGGGTCAAGGTGAGCACACCTAAGGACGTATAATAGCAGGGCCCCAGTAGTTTTAGTTCCTTAGCATCTGATGGCTCCCATCTGCCATTGCTCCTCTGGCTATCTGCTAATTCTTTCAGCACTTTTGGAAACGTCTTGCTCCAGTGTTTACCTCCTACTTGCGCCATTGCCTGAACATAATAGTAGTGGCAATAGTGCCAACGCTTATTATCCTCATAACGGTCAACTCCTTCGTCGAGCATCCAGTCAACTGCCTCTCGCACCAGTGGATCTCCGTGCTGTCCCCCTAACGCCAATGACAGAGTGCCAATAGCGGTCATGGTGAGACTCGCTTTATCTTCGTCATCCGGGTAGTAGCTGAAGACACCTTTCCTGGTATTAACATGGCAGCGGCGCACAAACCCAATGGCATCATCAATAAAAATTTTCGGCACATCAAATTCCGCATTTCGCGCCGATCGCAGAAACATGAGATGCCAGCCGGTCACTCCGATATCTGAATCCCGGTCGTTGCGATCCCCCACGTAGCGCCAGCCGCCGCGATCGACATCTCTGTCTTTAGGAATGCGCTGGAGCTTCCACGTATAGATTAATGCGCGCTCGATTGCCTGTCGAATTTTTTCCGACCTTTCACCCTGACACATGCCGTAGACTTCCCCCAGCATCAGGCCAGCGACAGCGTGGTTGTAAGATGCTGTATGGGATGCAGTGTCTTTTACGTAACGACCGCGAGTTTCAAGGTAACTAAACAGACCATCGCTACGCTGGGCACTTAGCACAAAATCGATTGCCGCTTCCAGTTGCTTTCCATAAGGCCCCGATCCTGGTTGGTGCCCCCGGGAAAGGTAAGCCATGATTGCCAGTGATGTCACTGCGGGTTGACCAACATCCGCGGATTCAAATGAGCCCTCTTTTTCCTGTTGCTTAGACAGCCAGCGCAATCCTTTGTCCACCGAGTCTTCCAGGCGATTCCACTCACTACCGCTAAGTGCATCCGCCAGACTTTCCGTTTTCTGAGCTACTGAGGGAATAGGCACTGACAACAGTATTAGCAGGACAAGCGCTTCGATTGGCAAACGCCTTATCGCCTTCTGAAAATAGCACATAGAAGCAGATAAATTCATGCTTATTCTTTCGTTTTGGATTTAAGGGAACGTCGCCCAGCGCCGATGCGTTCAAAGTAGGCATCGATCGCTCTGCGGTAGCGATCGGGCGGTGTCGTCCCCTGCTTCTGAATCAGTTCGTCCTCGAGCTGCGAAGGAAGAGAATTCCAATCTGCAGCGTCACCGTCTCCTTGCCCTAATTCCCCCAAAGGTCTGCTCGTACCATCCGGGGCTTTATCTATGTCTAAGACTCTCGATGCACCCTGCCCACCATCTCCACTACCAGGGTTTGAACTGCTTGGGCGATCAGACGACGGCGAGCGTTGACCTTGCGGGGGCTGACGACTCTGGTCTTGCTGCTGACTTTGGTCGTTTTGAGCCTGACTTTGCTGAGGCTGACCCTGCTGAGGTTGGCCTTGCTGAGGCTGACCTTGCTGAGGTTGGCCTTGCTGAGGCTGGCCTTGCTGAGGCTGACCTTGCTGGGGCTGACCTTGCTGGGGCTGACCTTGCTGGGGCTGACCTTGCTGAGGCTGACCTTGCTGAGGCTGAGCCTTTTGATCCTCAATTTTGCGCTCAGCATCATTCCCCCGATCAAGTGGCAATGGTTCCGTTGAAGCGCTTTGTGCGCCGCTTTGAGCCTGCTGATCAGACGGTGGTTGCTGCTGCTGGCCCGGTTGCTGGCCCGGTTGCTGGCCC
>JBNMNB010000071.1:0-30627 GCA_051270635.1 Verrucomicrobiales bacterium
GCGAGCGGTTCTTGCCGACCAACACTCCAGAAATTTGCGTCGATCCCAGCGATACCGATTGCGCCGGTTTCAAGCGAAATCTCAACGAGCTGCCCAGCTCCTCCGATTTTGAACCGAGTGGGCGGATAGTCTTCAATGTTCCACAGTTCGACATTGCCTTTGGATACGGTGACAAATTGTGATCCACGATCTGCGAATTTTACCAGATCGGCGGCTGTGTCGAGGCGGATTGGCTCCTCGGATTGATTTCGGACATGGCTGATCCAAACCTTCTCCCAGGTCAGTCCGATGGCGAGCTGATCACCCGATGTTGCAAAGCACACATCGGTCACTGTTGAGCGAAACGGAAACTCCCGTAACAGAGTTCGGCTTGCCATGTCCCAGACGAAGGCTGATTGGCCCGCCGCCGCCGCCAATAGTGTTCCGTCCGCGTTGAACTCGAGATTCGTGATCGGATTCTGAACTCTGAACGGTTGCCCGATGATCTCGACGGTGGCGGGGTTCAAAAGGTAAACCATATTACCATGCGTGCTCTTTCGGGCTGACCCCACGGCCACCATCTGATTGTCGGGTGCCATCACAGTAGCGCCCGTCCGCCATCCCAGTTCGGTGATCTTCGGGGTATTGAGAGCATCCCCGGCTTCCCATTTCCAAGCCGTTCCATCATAGCAGAAGACCCTGACGTCACTGTGTGTGGTACCGAATCCAACCTTGAAAACTCCTGCTTGCTGGATCATTGGTTCAGTGATGGGATCGCCGGTTTCGACGTCCCAGACAACAGCTGCTCCGTCGTGGCAACCTGTTACGATTCGTGTTCCATCTGAACTGAATTCTGCATGGGAGACATATTCTGCATGCTTGATGACAGGGCCCGCCCTTAGATTCTCTATATCCCAGAGGCGCGCGGTACTGTCTGCAGAATAGCTGACTGCACGCTTCCCGTCGCTGCTGAATCGGACGCCATTTGCTCGCTTTTTGTGTGTGAAGAGTCCCGTGTCGAGACGTTTACCACCATCAGTGTCCCAGAAGGCGACTACCCCACTTGCAGATGAGAACGCGACTGTTTTCTTGTCCTGGCTAATCTCGCCATTGACGTATGCATTTTGATCGTCCGGAAAATCACAAAGCTTTGCCCCTGTCTGTGCGTCCCAGAGGCGGCCGCCTTGATTCGTAGAACTCGCAAGTAGTAGAGTGCCATCGTGGTTGAACTTCAGCGTGGCCAGACCGCTGCCAAAAGATACTGGGCCCCAAATGGGTTCGCCCTCCGGTATTTTCCACAGAGTAACGTGAGTAGGGCCACTGGCTGTGGCCAAACGGGTGCCGTCCGCATTCAGCGCTAGCAGGCGAACAACCCCATCGTGCTCTAACCGGCTACAGCGCTCGCTGCCATCAGCCGCGAATGCGCGAGCAATTCCATCAGGAAACCCCATCGCAACATCAAGCGTCGTAGAGCTGATCGCTGCGAGTGCCGTGGGTTTGCTATCCGCTCGAAAGACGGTTGGCTCGATCTCTCCGGTGTCCTGGTTGATGTGAATGACAGCCCCGCTTGATGTAACAATCTGCACCATGCTTTCGTCAAAAATCTGTGCAGCCAGAATCTTATTCCCGCCAAGAAAGACGCGCGGTGCCCGGGATACAGGAATCGGTGAGTATCGCAGAAGATTTTCCAGTCGTCGGCGAAGGACTCGATCATCTGGATGCTCGCGACACAGCTTCGCGAGCAACGCCATCGCTTCGTTGGTCCTTCCTTTGTCGTAGAGTTCGTCTACTTTTCCCAGCTGCATTTCGTAGAGTAGGGCGCTGGTTTCTTTCTTCGCATTCTTGACGCGATATGTTGAAACGCTTGAAACGACGGCGACTCCGAGCAAGAGTAATGTGATCGCGGCAAGAGCCGTCGCCAGAGCGGGTTCGCGTCGCATCCAGCGGGTTAATCGTTCGGTCCGCCCGACACGCCGCGCTGCAACCGGCCGCCCTGAGAGCCAGAGATCAAGTTCATCGGCGAATGCTGCAGCAGATTGGTAGCGCCGCGTGGGCAATTTTTCCAGGCACTTCAGACAGACGACTTCCAAATCTTCGTCGGTCTTTGGTTTGATAAGGCTTGGATGCGTAGGGTCTTCGTCTATTACCCGGCGCATCGTTTCCAATGGTGTGCCCGCATGGAATGGTGGTACGCCTGTCAGGGTTTGGTAAAGGACGGCGCCCAAACTGTAGACATCTGCGGCAGTCGTTACGGCCTCCGAATGCGACGCCTGTTCTGGCGCCATGTAGTTGGGAGATCCAAGGACTGACTCTGTTCGCGTCAAATCAGCATGGTCGCCCGCCAACTTGGCCAATCCGAAGTCGGCCAACTGAGGTTCGCCATTTTCGTCGATGAGAATATTCGATGGCTTTACGTCGCGATGAAGGACTCCCATTGAGTGAGCGTGATACACCGCTCGGGCCACTTTCGCTAACATCGCGACATGAGTGCGCAGGTTGCCCTGCTCGTTTTGGAGCAAGTCGAGAAAGCACCCTCCTGATACAAGCCGCATGCTGAAGAACAGCTGCCCATCGTGCTCGCCACTTTCGTAGAGCGAAATGATATTCGGGTGATCGAGACTGGCAATTGCGTCCGCCTCAATTTGAAAACGCATTCGTGCAGACGCTGATTGCAGGCCGGCGCTGTTAACCATTTTTACCGCGACCAATCGGTTGAGTGAGATGTGTTTCGCACGATAAACGATGCCCATTCCGCCTCGTGCGATTTCATCGAGCAGTTCATAGTCTCCAAAAAAACGACGCATCTCCGTGGGTACTACCTCGACTGAAGTATCCAAATCCGGGTGTGGAGTGATAGCTATTCCGAGGAGGCAGCGAGGGCACAGTGATGCGGTCCCGGATCCGCTGATCGGGGATCCGCAGGTATCGCAGCTACTGCAATTCGGGTGGTCTATATCGGGCAAGGTTCGATAAGAAATTAAGGATTCAAGGATCCAGGTTACGAATAATTCGTCCTAATTTGCCAAGATCTCCATCAGATATGCGATTTCACTGTCAATCTCGTCCTTGGTTACCACCGTGTTGCCAACTTCGGTTCGCAACAGCGTCCTGAAACGCTCTCGCATACGGCGGATTTCCTGCTTAAGCGCTCCTTCTGTAGTGCCAAGCGTTGTCGCGAGATCCGCGTAACGTTCTCCTCCGCCTAGAAGGTGGGGTTCGAGTCCTGCGAACTTTTCCGCTTTTCCCTGGTTTTCGTAATCGGTTCGCAGTTTCTTTCGTGCTGCATCGAGAAGCGTAAGCGCCCAGCGCTTGGCGTAGACGAGATCTGGAGTTTGATTGTGAGATGGTTCAAGGTGATACCGCTCTTCCGCTGAAACTTGATCCCAGGAAATGAGCGTTTTTCCACCGCCACGCTTTTGTGCCTGAGACCGATCCCATTCGTTGGCAAGAAATCCTTTGAACGCAGTGAGCAAAAACCAGCGGAAGCGTCCCCGTCTGCGAGCAGCGATGCCCAGGTAGTTTTTCTCTAACAGTTTCTCAAAGAACCCCTGCGTAAGATCCTTTGCTTCCTCGTCTCGGTGGCCTGCTTTGCGGGCGTAGGCGTAGAGTGGAAACCAGTAGGTGCTGCAGAGTTGTTCCAGGGCATTGGAAACTTCGGCGCTGTCAGGATTGCCCGCTTCGATCACCAGGGTCCAATGCGTAGTGCTGAAAAGTCGAGGTTTATCGTCGTTTGCTGTCATGCATATCACGAATTCTAGATTTTTTACGAAGAAAAGTCGAAATTAATCCGTAACCCCCGCGGTGAGTTCCTTAAACCCCTTCCGACAACGGTAGGATCATGAGAACAATTCACTTTCAAATTTTCGTCGCAATCTTTGCGACTCTCATTCTTGCGTCGCCATTGGCGAATGCGGCTCTCAATACGGGCAGATTTTCCCTGCTTCTGCCTGAGCCTTACATTCTCGATGCTGACCCAGACCACAACGGCCTCAATATCTCAGCGAATGGCTCGGTGACTTCAACCAATCGAACTGCCACAGACTTCCTGCTCAAGTTCACGTTGACCCTGACTGAGAGCAATTCCAAACGGGAGGTGGGGAGCGTCGAGAAAACGGTGCAGATGACAGTGGCTGCGGGTGGAACCTTGCGTGTTGCGGAGGCGCTTAAGCTTGTGCCCGGCTCGTGGCTCGACGATTCGGCAACCTACGATGGGGCCTTGATCATCGAGCTTTCTGAGAATGTTAAAGAGCCACGGTTTGCAGCGGCAGGAAGTGCGGCGCTAGCCTCGCAACGCATCTTTGATTCCACGGGCAGTCTCAATTTTGGCAATGTGCCCACAGTTCTGACCAGCCTCTCCGGGAATCCGGTTTACAATGTATTCGCAAGGTTGTGGAGCCTTACGATCGGCAGTGCTACCGCAAATGGTCAGGCGCTTCCATCAGGCGATGTGCTCACTGTGGCAAACAGCCAGGGAGCACTCAACGTAACCGCAGGCGAAGTAAAGACTGGTGACGGCGGCCCTGTTGACTACGAAGGTTGGGCGCTTGATCTCGAGCCGACAGTGCTCAATCCCTCTGGTGCCGTTGCTCTCGGATTCAAGATAAACCTGCCTCCGTGCATCGGACGAATCGATGAAGCGACAGGACTCCTGCACGATTCTATCGTCACAACGGCGCCCCTCGCGCTCGATGCTGCATTCAAGCCTCTTGCTGGTGCAAAGGGAACGTTTGCGTTGCCAATCTCCTTGGTCTCAGAGGAATTTCCGCTGATTTTTCAGGTGCAGGATTGGCAGTTGAAAGCTGACAACTTAATTTTCACGAAACCGACCGTTGAGTTTTCGAGGAAGGAACTCTTCGATCAATGGATCGCGGTCAAAGGTGAGTTGCCGACAAGCAATGACGCTTTCTGGTTCTATGTTAGGAAAAGCATCGACGGCGATCTGTTTGTGAAAAGTGGAGAACTCCCGGGCATCGACGTAACGCTCGATATTTCAGCGAATCTCTTTGCGACTCACTTTCCTCTCGCCTTTATCGACCACGACGGGGGTGCAATCCAGATCCAGCGGAGTGAAATTGTCACTGGCAGTGAATCTAAGATCACCAGTTTCACCGCCCATGTTCCCTATGGCCAAGGTTGCCGAGACCCACTTGAGCCTCACGCGATTCCCGAGCCCCTGGTCGATTTTCAAGTCACTGGGGACGCACTTTACTTTACTCCAGAAACGGGTCTCTACGGCGATGGAACGGTTGGTATTCAACCGCCTCCCGATCCGGAGATTGTCGTCGTAACCAATGTTCTCATAGGACAGAACAAGAACGGTCAAGCTGTGCACGAAACAAGCACATTCGCTGGGAAGCCTGTGACCTTCTACGCACCAATGACGCGTATTTGGGGCGATCCTCACGTTCACATCAACTCGAGTGTCACCGTTGATGCCAACTTCGAAATCTATGACTACCCTGGTGCCTATCAGCATGAGTCGGATTCAGTTTACGCTGGAGCCAACGTTGACTTTGTCGAAGGCTTGACTGGGAGATCTCGCGTGGGCGGTGACGATCTGGGGCCGTTTCCGATGGGCGACCACATGAAGCTCTACATGCGCACGTCAGGTGTCAGCGGCATTTTTGGGGCAGACGAAGTATTCCTGCCGCAGGCGCTGGAGGTCGGAGATTTCGATTTGACGATCGACGATTGGGAATTCAGCGCGTTGTCGAACGAGCAGCATGAAAGCGACATTCAAGGATCGCTCGCTGTGCCTTATCCTTCCGACTTCACGGTGGCTTTTGATGAGCTCTACATGAACTGCTGTGGAAATTTTGAGGAGATCGTCCTTGCTCCAGGGCAAAGTGATGTGCAGCTCAAGTATTGGAACCGCTCTGAAATCGAGATCAAGAACATCGAATTCGTGAGTGCTGACGACTGCGCAACTGAAGATCCGGCTTTGAAGGTAGCGGTTGAGGCGCAGATCAACGGTGTTCCGGGTGACCGCACTGGCGTTCTCTACATTCTTGATACCGGTCGACTTTCAAATGCGGATCACGCCACGTATCCTGCCAGTTTCCTTGAGCTCGCCCCAAATTTTGAGTTGGCGGGCGGCTTCCGTTCGATGCCGGTGCGTCATGCCTACTTCAATAACTTCGATGAGTGGAATACTGGTGAGGATCTCGGCTTTATCAATCTGATCGTTGCAACCAAAGCTCCATTCTTTGACGCAATGAATATTCATGCCACCACCAATGGTTTCGATCTTCTTGGGAACGAAGCGATCGAGAACCAGCAGGTGCGCATGAACGGTGGATGGGAAAGCGACAGTAAGACTCACTTTAGTCATGAGGATTTTGATTCCGGTCACATTGGCTGGCCAAAAAGTGAACTCGACGCAGACGAAGATCCCACCGACTACTGGGAATCAGATTCTGCTAACTACGTGGCAGAAGCAAAGCGCCAGATCTGGATCGCGCCGTTCGATTTTGACGTCAAGTACGACCCGCTCACCTGCACATTCAACGCAATCAGCGATAAAGGGTTCGATCTCGCGGGAGTCATCAATGCAAATGCGAACCTCGCGCGCCTTACAAAGGACGAGACCGAAATCACGTTTGGTGCAGGATTCAATCTGAATCTCTCAAACGCTTTGGAGTCGCTGGTTGCTTCTGGTGCCGGCATCGCAACCACTGCAATATTTGAGCAAATCGATTTTGCCTTCGATAACGTCGATGATTTCCTCCAGGCCCGCATTTGCGATCTCATCGAAGTCGAACTTACCGAAAGCATCAACGCACACATCTCGAACAAACTGCTCGAAGCTCTCAAAGATTCTGACGGTCAACTCTCGGATCAGGAGATTGATGATCACGTTGAAGCGTGCGTGATCACGGAGATCGAGAACTTGAATCTTGGTGGTGAAATTCTTGCGAAAATTGATGCCAAACTTGCCTCAATTGAAGCTGGATTGACCAAGGTCGAAGAATTTCTTACCATCATTCCACCCACGCACATTGAAGCGTTTGCTGGTGCCTCGCTTGACGGGTTGCCATGTGACGTCGGAGAGATCGCTGGCATCAAAGAAGATCTCAGCGCTTCCCTTGGCGATACCGGATTCGGTGCTCGAATAGCTGCTCTCAGGGATCGGGTTGTAGAGCTCAAAGGTTTCGTGGCACAGTTGCGCAGCGGAACGGGATTTGCGCTCGAAATTGAAACGATAATCAACGACGGAATCGACAACCTCAATGCCACCTACGGCATGACCGTGAAAGATGCACTTCGACCCTTCTTGCGTGAAGTCGTCGATGAGCTCGCTCAGTTTCCACAGGGAGATTACGAACTCGCGAATTTTGAGGCACGCATCGCGGTTGATCTTGGTGACTTGATTTGTTCGATGGATTTCATGGCTGAGTTCCAGGCCATAGTTCGCGCTAGGATTCGTCTCGCTGTGGCCTACGCGATGAAGCAGCTGGTTGCGTCAGCGTTTCAACAGATCGGGTTGTTCGTCGCCGATGTGTCGGCTGAAGCGATTGTGAACTGCTCTGGTATAGGTGCAGCGCTCGACGCAGTGGCCAGTTTCAGCGACGCCTATATTAAGGCTGGGAAGTTTTGGGGGCATGCCATTATCAGTCACGAGGAACTCGAACTGCTCCGGCTCGACGGCGAAATGGTGATTCAATCGCAACCTATCCCGATTCGCCTGCATCCGTTCTTCGAATGGCGCTCACTAAATTCAGATGGAAGCAAGGGGTGTAACCCGGCTCTGGTTCCCATCGAGAGCAAGGAGGTTCTGGTCGGTGCGATTGTCTCACCTGCGTTTCTTAGTGAGGAAGGGAACAACGTAACGTTATCCTCGCAGTTTTCGTTTGCCCAGCCAGTCGGCCAGGAGACGTGGAAGCCTATCGGCTTTATGGGAAAGATTGAAATAAACGCTGGTGGTAACTTTGCTCAGCCTCTGCGTTTCGACTATCTGTCGGCAATGTTCGCTGTCAGTGGAGATGGCTCGGGAACTTTTGGGAACTTCGAAATGTATCTCGCCGGTGAAGGCGAGGCGACGATCAATTCTAATCCGGTCAGCTTCGTTCCTTACAGTAACTACAAGCTCTACGGAGGTCTATTCATTGGGCAAACGTGCTCGGCCGATCCGTTGCATTGGGCATCGCAAAGCATTCAAGATTCGACGCCACTCCTTGGTGCGGTTGCGTTTGGCGCAGGCTCGTTTCCGTTTTACGATATTGGATGTCTACTCCGGATCAAGGCAAAGGCAGGATTCGAAGTATTCGGTTTCGAGGATAGTAGCCTGGCTGGCGGGCGTGTGGGCGCGAAGATAAGCGGAGAAGCTTCTGGCGATCTCCTCTGCTTGTTGTCTGCAAAAGGCAGTATCGATCTTTCTACCCAAATATCGTTTGCCGGGGACGCAGCATTTAGTGGCAGCGCCTGTCTCAAGGGGAAGGTGGGGCCTTGTCCATTCTGCAAGAAGTTTGACGGATGCCTGAGCACTAGTTTCTCCACCGGCAACGGCTTTGGTGCCGATTTTTAACCGATTTCCTAACATGACGACATTCAGAACCACTATCATCGTTTTTCTCCTGTGCCTTTCGCATGCGCTCGGAGCGGGAAAGATCACGACCGTTGCCCAGGTTGCTTCAATACAGGAGGAGAAGGCCTATGTCCTGATTCTCATCGATGGCATCGAGGGGGCGAAGCTCGATCCGAGGCAAACTGTTTATCACAAAGTAGGTGCGCCTGCTTCAGCGGCAAATTATCAATCCGTAGGCACCATGCTTCAGACGAAGAATGTCAATACGATCACCGCGCAATTCGCATTGGCAGCCCAGGCTGGTTTTGACAATGCCGCTCTCGAATCCACCCTCGATGAGATGCTCGGTGGGAAGGGAGGAACAGGATCCCTTACGGACAAGTTCCTCAAAGCGATCAGTGCAGAGCTTCCGAATGGTCTCGATGAGATGCGTCTGCAGATGCTGTTGCGCACTTATCCACAAACGGCGCTCCCTCTAGGGCAAGGTCTGATCGCGGTCGTGCCGTCGGGAACGAATACCTTCGAAGTGCGCAATGCTGGTGGGGATTCTGCCATCGGTCGGGCTACGGTGAACGGAGGGCCGATGGTGCTTCCAGCGGTTGGTCAGATGGGGGAGAGAGTAGATGCGACTCCTACAGGTGATCTGACGGTTTCCTTGCGATGGTGCACGCCTGATCCCCTTCGGCTGCGGTCGCTACATGTTGGGGGATATCACCTCTATCGCGTCTCCGTGAACAATTGGGCGGCAGAGGTCGGTGGGAATGTTCCGCTTAACATGACACGGCCATTGTTATTAAGCGGGATAGCCAACGGTGTGATCGATCAAGTGAACCGAACTCCAGTGGGGCCTGAGATCGACCTCGATTGCCCACTCGATCCAACCCAGGAGAACTTCTTCTTTATTGATGCGAATGACACGAAAGATCTGCAACGGAACGAAATTGGCGGAACCCCGTTTCTCAATGGAGAGCAAGTGGTCTACTTTGCAGCGGCCTTCAGCCATGTGGGCGTGGTAGGTAACCCGAGCCTCGGGCTCCCAGTCACCGTTTGCGATCGCATCCCTCCCAGTCCGCCGAGAGATCTACGTGTCGCCAATCTTCACGCGTTCGAGAATGGAGTGGCCAAAGATTTTCTCGAACTCAGCTGGCAAGCGCAACCAGAGGATGAGACCGAGTTCTACTGTGTCCATCGCTACCGTGATGCAGATGGTGCGCTGAAAGATCGCGCTGCAGCCAATTGGCCCGCTAATAACAACCTCGTTGCCATTGTCGAAAATGTGAACCCCGACGAATTTGGCAGGATCCACTTTGCCGACGATGGCACTGCCGATCTTCCGGCAGCGCTACCGCATCCGACGATTGCTGCCAATGCCAATCAGACATTTTGGTATACGGTTTGTTCCATCGACCGCAGCGCCTGCAAGGATTTGGACGGTTATGGTAACATCGGAGCTCCAACGGGTGCGGCTCCGGCTGCGCTGTATCGCAGCGATGGCCCAGGTAGGGCTGGGGGCCGCGTCCGCGTGCCATGTTGCGGACTCGAAGTGAATCCTCCAGTGCCCGGCGCAACGCAGAACGGGTCGAACGTTGTGCTAACTGGTCAAAGGAATAGCAATCGCATCATCGGCGTCGAGTTTGCTGCGGAATCGATCATTCAAGGAGAAATGGTCTTCCTGGATGCTCTGCCATTTCCTGCTGGAGCCGAGAAACAAGTTTCCACAGAAGTCGATCTGGCAGAATTTGTGACGGCAGACTTGAGACTGATGGCACGCTTTCACACCGATGCTGGACGGACGTCCGAGTGGGTCTCGTCGGAGCTCTTTTCGTCGGCGCGCGCCACACCCGATCACCGATGGGACGCTAAGTGGACCTGCAAGCGAGCTCAACCGGTCAGCAATTGTAACGGTATTATTGATCCCGTGGATCCAGAGACGGGTGAGTATCTGGACATTTGCGTAGATATCGATCCACCTCCTGCGCGGGCAGTTGAACTGGCGATCTATACACGGATCGAAGGTGGGGCGATGATTCGGCGCTACCGAAATGAATATACCGCACCGTTCGAATTTTGCTTTTCAGCACCTGCTTCGCCGGGGCGCGTCTGTATCTTTACGCAAACGTTCGACAAGGATGGCAACCCCGGTGTTGTTTTTCCGCTGAAATGTGTTGAGACCACTGGCCACGAAGGTTTTCCAATGCCCACCATCACCCAGGCCAACTATTTTCCCGTTGAACTCGGCGAATCGAATGGGCTCTCGACGCTTGGGTGGTCATCCCCAACGGCAGGTGTGTACCGATTCGAAATCAGGGTGACGCCACCGATTCCTGGTGAGACCAAGATCATGAATGAAGAGCTTGAGGCAGGCGTTATCACTCGCTCGTGGAGCCACCACGATACGCCGAGTCTTCCCTCAGGATTCGGAAACGGTAATTCCGACTTTGCCTGGCCGCTTTCACTTGCCATTGGTGAGACCCATACCGTCTACGTTCGCGCAGTCGGCAGTGGCGACGATGCGACCCGTAACGTTGGAGCATGGAGCGATCCCAAAGAACTCACCTGGAGCCCTGATAGCAGCAATGGGAGTCCGCCCCAGGATGGGGTTTCGTGGCCGATTCGTCCGGTTCCTGGTGATGCTGACACGGAACTCCTGTCTCTCTTTTCCCCTGATGACAAAGAAGTCGGCCCGGATGACCGCTATATTTGGATCGAAGTAGGCGAGATGGAACGCGAGCGCGTGATACAGGAGAGCGTGTTCGATACCGGAACGGGTGCAGTGATACCAGCCGTTGTCGATGTTGAATCGCTTGAGCCCTATCTTTTCGTAGAGCTTCCTTTTGTCGGCTACATTCAACGCGTCGATATCGATGCTAAACCAAACATACAGGCGACTCACTTCATCGACACTGTCCTGATGCAAAGTGCTGGCGGGGGCAATTTTTCAGTGATCGACCAGTCGTTCCATATCTCGCGGAAGAAGAGTAAGTCGACGATTAGCATCTGGCTGCGACTGGTTCAACCGATTGCAAAAGGCGCGACTTATCGAGGGACGATTCTTCAACACCATGCGGATCGAGAGTCTCGTGCTCTCTTTCGTGCTAACCCAGTCCAGATCCAATGAACAGACTGACCCTATCATTCATTCCAATTCTCACGCTTGTCGCAGTTGCTTCGGCTGACTCGCTGCAAAGCGGAGATTTCAACGGCGATGGCGTTCCGGAGACTCTGATCTTTCATGCGGAAAGCGGTAACGTTTCGCTCGACCAGCCAGTCATTCTGGGGAGAGCGACCACACCTCCTTCGGTTGCGGATATCAATCAGAATGGTCTCGATGATATTGCAGTCGCCAGTTTTTCCGAAAACCGTGTGCTTCTCGCTGAATCACAGAGGAATGGAGCGGCGGAGGTTTCCGAGTTTCCTATTCCGGGTCCAGTGGGTGCTGCATTTGCGGACGTTGTTCGAGGTGGAGACCTTGAGTTGGTGACGTTTTCTACAGCTGGCGACGATGGGAACGCGCTGGTGTGGTGGGATCTGAACCAGAGAGTTAAAGTTCCTACGGTACATGCGCTTGGTGACATTACACTAAAGCATGGCTACATCTCGTCGATGGACGTGTTTGAGTTCGGCGGCGTGCTTCAGGCGCTTGGCACGGCTTCTGCATCGGATGGGGAAGAGCATCACTACTACACGATCAGCCTCGTAAATGCGACGATTGCCAGCGTCAATACAGCGGAACTCGACCACCCTTATACCCGTACCACTGCGGCTGCGGTGCTGGATGGAAAGGGTTCCACTGTTCTGTGGGATCCGGGACATTCCACTGTTGCGATTGGCCTTCTCTTGCCTGCGGTGCAGCAGATCGAGGCATCGTCTTCTGCTGGCTACCCGATTGGGGACGTCGCGATCATTCCCGAGGGTGCAGGGCACAAGCTCCTAATTGTTTCTTTCGATGGGAAGCTTGCAAAGCTATTTGATTACGTTGGGGGGCAACTAGTGGAGCAGCAGTCGTTTTCTCCGCCAGCAGGTGAGGTATTCTCCTCCGCACAGGCCCTGAGTGACGGTTCGATTCAATTCGCTCTAAAAAATGAGGGCGAAGTTTTGTCGCAGTTGATCGATTACCAAAATGACGGTGGCGTGTACTCCTTTAAGGGGAAAGTGTCTCCCCTCAGCAAGCTTCTCAGTGAGAAGGCGAAGACGACAGTGGTCGCCTACACCAAGAATCCCCTTCTTCATGCCGACGCGCTCGAAATCGAACGCTTCGCGAAAGGCAAATGGGCGACCGCAGCGAGTTTGCAAGTAGGTGGCATCGAAGCATTCACTGAAACTTTTGGCAGCACTCTGACTGGGTTGAGCAATTCGGTGGTCACCAATTTTAATCCTGTCAACCCAGCAGTGGGAGCGGTTGCCAATCAGTATGAAGATGACTCCAGCATTTGCCATCTCGGCGGCGCTGGATTTTCAGGAGATGCTGCGGTGACGATCAGTCCGCCACCAGGAATTTTTACGGCTTCGACGGCAGTTTCCTTCTTGCCTGCAACCAAGAACACCAGTGTCGTATATCGGACCAACGGGGCCGATTGGAAACAGTGGAACAGTCCGATTTTTCTTACGCAATCGACGACGATAGAGTTCTACGGCCAGCATAGTTCCGGTTTACTGAGTCCAATTCAATCTGCTCTCTACGAGATCGATCAGTCCCTCCAGTTTGCGGATTCGAACGACGATGGATTGCCTGATAGTATTGCCTCTGCGTTGGGACTCGCCCCGCTAGGGGACGGTGATTCCGATGGCGATGGGTTCTCTGATCTCGATGAGATCTTGAAGGGAACGTCACCTGCTGATCCTGAGAGCCTGCCGGCAGAGTCAGCGCTTCGATCAACGGTTCAGTTTAGAGTGCTTGGAGCAGATTCCAGTAGTCCACTTGCGAATCCAGGAGGTCAGGTGTCGATTTACCGGCTTGATGGAAGCTTTGTTGCCAGTGGTTTAGTTGGCCGTAGTGGAATCGCAACTCTTGAGATTAAGCTTGGAAGCATTGATGGAGTAGGAATCGCATTTTACGAACAATCTCTTGGCGATAGAGGAATGCTTCAGATGGCGACTGGCGTAATTGGTCACGGTGCTCCGCCGCTTCCTGCAGGTGATCTTTCGACGGAAAGGTGGGTTCAAGAGGCAAAGACGATTATCGGCGGCTTTAAATCAATGTCGGGTATGTCCTCCGATACCGAAATTGTTGAGATCAGTCCGCAAAGTACACTCGGTGTGTTAGCGTTTGAAGCATGGTTGGCTGACGCATTGCTAGAATCTGGAGCGATCGAAAAAATGGTCGACGCACCGCGACTGGTACCGCCCAGCAGCTGGTTTATTCCAGAGGTGGAGGATGAGGTGCTTGTGGTCTTTGCTAAAAACGGTCAGTCGACGGTCGCACACGAACTAGGTCATGTGATCCAACAGATGGATGCGGCCTCGAAAAACAACGGCCGCACTGAGTGGCATCGCGGTCTGACGATCCTTTATACGAATTTGCGGGCATCGCCGCTGCTGGCATTGAGTCGACTGTTCTTCGAGAACGAGATTCCTGCATCGTACGGGAATGTATTGGATGTTTCGACCTCTCGGCTCGCAGCCGAGAAAGCGACCATCGTTGGCAGTAGCCCCGGACAATCTCCGATTACAATTGTCGGCACGCTAGGGATCGTTGATTCCAATTGCATTGTTCTCACCACTGGCGACGGCACCACTTATTCGCTCGCGCAGGGGGACGGTTCTCGCTATTGGCCGACCGCCCCCATCATCAAAGGCAGTACGGCGACCGCGTCTGGTTTGCCCTTGTCCGACCAGTCGAACTGTGCCGACCATGACTTCCACGTGCTCACTCTTTCCGTCGTTGTTCTTGCCATCGGCGGCCTCACCGATACAGATGGTGACGGAGTCGATGATACTTATGAGGAAGCTTTCCATGGCACTCTGTCCTTTGGAGCAACGGACGATCCTGATGGCGATGGGATCACGCTGGGGCAATCTTTTGCAGCGGGAGCCCCACCTGCGGGAGAGGGCGGTAACGGAAATCCACCAACTGCAGAGCCCCTTCAAGTAGTCGTGAGTCGAGGCGACACCTGGAACCAGCTAGTGCTGTCTTGGGTGACCTCTCCAGACCAAGCGTTTGAGGTTAACGTCTCAACGGATATGACTATTTGGAGATCCAGTGGAGGCAATGTGGAGGAGTCTCGATCGGGATTCTACCAGTGGAGAACCAATCTGAATCCGCAGCTGGTGCTGTTCCAGTTCTTTCAGGTGGTCGAACAATAGAGGAGCTGCTCAGCCAGTCACGTTGGCATATTCGATGACGTGTGCATCGGCGTCGAGTGTTCTTGCGCTCTCGGGTAACTGAAAACCATTGATGCCCACGAGATTTTGCGAACCTTTGCCAATCCAGCGAATGGCCGATGTCGGCCCCGGTTCTGCACGCGTCTCCTGAATACTGCAACCGATGATCGAAATCCCACAAAAGTTCTCCATGCAAACGAACCGGCTCCCGAATTAACTCTGCTCTATGATTACCAATCCGATCCCATTCGCCTGAAGAGGAAAGGATCCCCAGGATGGTTCGTCGATATTTCTTATGAGAACAACGATGATTCCAGGCTTTGAATTCCAGCGACCATTGGAACATTGAAGACGAAGTCCGTGGATCATTATTCCTGGGAAGTCAGTCCAGCTCGAATGGAATCTCTCAGCGAATTCTGGGTTCGCCTAAGACGAACCTGGTAATGATGGCGCCGAACTCGCTATCGGAACCAGTCGCGAATTTTCTGGATCACTCCACGCTTTGGTTTCGCGCTACCCGCTGGAGCTGGCGATGCGTCGGCGTTCTTAGAAAGGAGATTTCCATTGTGAGCAGTGCATGGGCTGGGAACTAGATTGGACGGAATCGATGCCTCGTACGCGACATTCTGTGCCTGGCAGCCGCGATTTGCCAGCCCCCCGGAATGCCGACATAGCAATAGTGACTCAAACACGGGACGTGCACGGGGCACTTCGCGAACGTATCCCAATTTCTCGGCCTGCTTCATGACATCGACCCAGATGGGCAATGCCAGTTGGCTTCCGTAACCGCTGCCGGATATTCGTTTCGGCACATCGAGGCCAACCCATGCGCCGCAGGTCAATCGCTCTGTGAATCCGACAAACCACGCGTCATGAAAGTCATTTGTAGTTCCAGTCTTTCCTCCGGCGGGAGATTTGAATCCCATCGCCCTGGCCCGCTTGCCTGTCCCTTTGTCCATCACATCCGTAAGCATCCCCTGCATGACGTAGCTCACACCAGGAGACGTCGCATGATACGGCATGTGGCCACTGCGATAGACCTCATTTCCTTGCGGATCGGTGATGTGCAAAATGGCAAACGGTCGCTGGCTCTCACCCGTATTGGCGAAGACTGAGTAAGCCGATGTCAATTCTTTCAACGTCGCCCCAAGATTACCGATGTAGACTTGCGGTGAAGTCTCCTCGTGATGGCCAAGACCTGCGCGCTCTGCAAAATCGAGCACTTCATCCAGCCCGGCATAGTTTCCCGCGCGAACGGTCATCGTATTGCGCGATTGAATGAGCCCAACTTCCGCTGGCTGCCAACCGATGAACTTGCCATCAGAGTTGCGCGGACTCCAGCGATCACCAGCGCCACGAATCTCGCCGGGACGGATCGCGGAATCATCCAGCAGCGTTCCTGGAAGCAATCCCCGCTCGACAGCCGCCGCGTAGACAAATGGCTTAAACGTTGATCCAATCTGGCGCTTCGAAAGCAACGCACGGTTGAACGAACTGTGTTCAAAATCTCTCCCACCCACAACTGCACGTATTTGCCCGGCGTCATTGTCGACCACCATGAGCGCGCCCTGAAGATACGCAGGATCCGGACGATTGTTCGCGTTCTTCTTCACGATCGCCTCATAGCGTTGCTTAGTCTGGTGCTGATAGCCCCGGCCATTCTCTACCTCAGCCAACCGTTTCTCAACGATCGCTTCTGCAGCACGCTGCAAGCGCAAATCGATGGTAGTGTGAATACGCAACCCACCATCTTCCACTTCATCTGCGTCCAGGATCAGATTCAAATCACGTCGCACTGCGTCCAATGCCCACGATCGTTCGAAACTTCTGGCGACATACTTCAGCACTCGCGTTTTCACCTTCTTGGCAGCATCGGCTTCAGCCTGAGTGATTCGCTCAGTGGACACCATTCGGTTCAGGACAGTGTCACGTTCTTTGATCGCCGACTTGTAATGTCGGAAAGGAGAAAAGCGGTTGGGCGCACGGATGATTCCAGCAATCATCGCCGACTCATCCAGGGTCAGTTCCTTCGCCGGCTTACCAAAATAGGCCTGCGCTGCTCCCTCGATCCCGTAGATTCCCGTGCCGAAGAAAATTCTGTTGGTGTAGTGGCTGAGAATTTCATCCTTCGTCAGGTGCACTTCCAACCGCACCGCCAGTGCCACCTCGACCAACTTCCGATGCAGCGTCTTCGACGTCATGCCGAAGCTGTTCCGCGCCAGCTGCATGGTGATGGTGCTGGCTCCCTGCACGAATCGCCGATCCTTCACATTGCGCACGATCGCTCTAGCGGTACCAATCACATCGACGCCGATGTGGCCATAAAATCGATTATCTTCGCGTGCCAACAACGCTGAAACGAAATGCGGCGAAACCTCTTTCAACGGCACGATGACCCGGTTTTCACCATGCAGTCGTCCCAATTCTTCACCATTCGAATCATAAACGATCGAGCGCGACGGCATCTTGCCGAGTTGGTCAAAATCGTAGGTAAAGGCAATCGCCATGTAGACCGCTGCGACCGCCAGCCCTGCTAAAAATCCCGAAACCGCAAAAAATCTGGTCGTCCGGAATAGAAACCCGCGCTTCTGTTTTTTTCGCCCTTTCGAGCGACGAGGAGCGGCTTTCTTTTTTCGACGTGACTTGGATGTTGCCATGAGGGACGACTACGAATGGGACGACTACGAATCGGGAGGAATCAGTCTTACAGTATTTAGGACACCTTAACTTTCCCCGATCTGAGGCAAAGTGCAACCGACAGCGCGCCGCGAGGTCAGACGTGCCCGAGTAATCTGCGCCGCACCAGATCGATCGCGCGCAGTGAGATCATCCTTTTGAATGTTAGCCGATCAGCAGGATACAAATGACGTTCAACGATCGTCGCTCCCTTCGCTGAAGCCAGCCCGATAAATACTGTGCCCACAGGCTTTTCTTCACTGCCACCCGTGGGCCCGGCGATTCCAGTTACCGCCACGGCATGGTCGGCGTTCGCTCTCCACAGAGCACCTTCCGCCATCTGCCGCGCCACAGTTTCACTGACAGCTCCGTGCTCGGCCAAATCGGACTCACGCACTCCAAGAAGTTCTACTTTGGCCTCATTCGCGTAAGAAACGATGCCCCGATGCAGCACTGCAGAGGCACCTGAAACATCGGTAATGCAGCTGGCAATCAGCCCACCCGTGCAGGACTCGGCGGTCGCCAGGGTTTGTTTCTTTTCGATCAGGAGACGCACTACCGCCTCTTCCAGCGAGACATCTTCCTCAGTGAATAGTTCTACTGGAAAAGTTTTTCCCGTCAGTTCGGCTGCAGCATCCAATGCGACCACTGAGCCGATGAATCGCAGTTCGACTTCACCGGGGCGAGCGCAATAGCCGAACTCAAGTCCTGGAATGGCGGCAAAGCCAGTATCCAGTCGGTTCGCTACCTCGGATTCACCAACACCGAATAACTTCACCTGCCGCATCGCTTCTGGTGTCTCACCGGCGTCTCCCAGCAGCTCGCGCAATCTCGGCAGCACCTGCGCAGGCAACATTGGATGCAACTCACGCGGCGGGCCCGGCAAAAGAAAAATGTGCGGTGTCTCAGCAGTGCCGGGAACGTAAAGACCGGGTGCAGTGCCGAATGGATTTTCAAGCACTTCGGCACCCTCTGGCACGTCCGCCTGACGGAGATTCTCCGGCTGCAGAGGACGTTTCCTTTTGGCAAAAAATGCTTCCAGCCCGGCGACGATGTCAGGATCGCGGCGCAGTGGACGTTGTAGAAGATCGGCGATGATTTCCCGCGTTATATCATCACTCGTCGGCCCCAACCCGCCGGTCACAAGCACCACATCTGCCCTGCCAAACGTTTCCTTGAGAGCCTCGCCAATGATCACACCGTCCGGCACACAGAGTTGGCGCTGAATCCGAATGCCCAGTGGAAACAAGGCATCAGCCACAGATTCCAGATGGGTATTCAGCGTCTTCCCGAGCAATAACTCGGTACCAGTATTAATCAGCTCAAGGCGCAGGTTCATGCCCCTTCGGAAGCACCTGCAGAGACTGGAACAGGGGCACCGACCGCGGCACTTTCTGCCTGCCATTCAACTCTCGGCGCATCTGACCACAGGTCTTCCAGCGAATAAACATGGCGCTTATCCTCATGAAAAATATGCACTATGACATCGCCATAATCGAGCACCAGCCATTGGCTCTCGACCGATCCATCGGACATTGAAGCCTTCTGATTGAGCGCACTGCCACTCCGTTGAGTGATTTCACGATGCACCGCCTTCAGGTGCGGCAGCGAGGTTCCGGTGCAGATGACAAAGAAATCGGTAATGGTCGATATCCCTTGGAGATCGAGCACAATAATGTCCTCGGCCTGCTTTTCATCGGCAAACCGTGCGAGTTCTATAGCTAATTCAACGCCATCGGGCATGATAAAGAGAAGTTAGGAAATTCGTCTCACTAGCGGGGCGACCGGTGAAATCAGGGAGATCGGAGACAAAACGCAACCAATCCACAGATTTCCCCTGCGGTCAAGGAATCCAAGCGACGAATAGCCACCAGATGCCACTTGATCCGTAGAAACGGCGGATTCGGGCGGGTTCGGGCGGGTTCGGGCCGATTTTGCTGCCTCAGAAATTGCTTTCCTGTGCCATCGAGAAAGATCGGACATTCAGTTGAAAGAATCTGCCTAACGCCTCCGTAAAGCTGTGATATGCTGCTATCCTCTCCTCCCATCAACGCAATGGAAGAACCGATTCCCAAGAACGGCGCCGCACGCCGCTGCTACGAACAGACACGCAAAAGTCTGATCGAGAAACTGGGCAACTGGGAAGACCAACGCGCCTGGGATGAATTCTACCGCACCTACTGGAAACTCATTTTGAGCGTGGCGCTCAAGGCTGGCCTGCGCCAGGAGGAAGCTTTCGATGTCGTGCAGGAAACCATCCTCGCCCTGGCGAAACAATCGCAGCAGAACAAGTATGATCCCGAACAAGGTTCCTTCAAAGTCTGGCTGATGAATATGGCACGCTGGCGCATCGCCGACCAGTTCCGCAAGCGCAAGAAGGACACCGCATCGCGCGGATTTTCCGATCAGAACGACGACCGGGGCACCGCGACCCTTGACCGCATCGCTGATCCTGCTGGCAACGAACTCGAACAAGTATGGGACGCAGAGTGGAACAAAAATCTCGCTGATCGTGCGATTGCAAAAGTGAAGGCAAAGGTATCACCCAAACAATTTCAAATTTTCGACTGCTATGTGGTGAAAGGCTGGCCAGTGCGCCGCGTTGTCACCGAACTCGGCGTCAGCACCGCGCAGGTCTACCTTTCCAAGCACCGCGTTGGCTCCCTCATCAAACAGGAAGTCAACTCGATCGAGAACTCGTCGCTTTAGATTAGATTAGATTAGATTGGGAGCGCATGAATTTGCGCCAATTGATTGCTGCGAAAAAGCATCGCTTACGCTTTCAGCCCTGCTACCGATCAGATTTGCGCGCCGCCAGGAGCAGGCGATGCGCTTCAGGAAAGTGGAGATCAGCCGGCAGGTTCGCGTATTCGAGGGCTTTGGCTTGGTCACCAGCAAGGCCATAGACAATGGCGCAAAATGGCGCAATTCCTGGCTTCTTTCGATCTGCCGATGAGACAGCCTCGATCGTCTTCATCGCCGCAGCACTTTGCCCGATCCTGGCCTGCGCCAGCCCAAGCGATGCCTTCACATCGACGCTGTCTGGCTGCGTCTTCTGCAGCTCGAATAGGGCAGGAACAGTCGATACCGGCACCACGTCCATGAGCGCCCCGGCAAACAGCGCATTGTGCTGATCTGCCCAATTGCCTGGTATCATCTCACCAAGTTTTCCCGTAGCCTCGCGAAAGAGCATGAGGTTCCCCGTCTCAGTCGCGTCACGCTTTAAGATCGCAAGCGACCTGAGGCGTGCATCTCGGTCAGCTGCACGAGTTGCAAGACCACGATGCAGTTCGATCCAAAGGCCGCGCGGGCCGTATGTTCTGGATGCTTTCTCCAGAGATTGAAGCTTTACCTGGTCGCCAAGCGCTTGGCCGATGGCGAGTCCCAACCAGCGCTGCGCTGGAACTGGAATCACCTCTTTTGACCCGCCAGAAAGCGCCCTTGCGAGCAGTAGCGATCGAAGAAACTCGTGCTGTTCCCAGCTTCCACCTTCACACCAGCGGCCTACCCCTTGCCAGTCATTTGCGCGTGCGCAGGCATCAGCAACGAGCACCCTCGCCAATACGATAATCCTGACCGTCCCTTCCTCGTCATCCTTTTGAGGAGAAAGACTGGTAGCAAACTGAATTGCACATTTAGAAATCTCAGCAAATTGTTGATGCCGCTGCATCCATTGCAGCACATTCCCGGCTAGCTGTGGGGCCCTCCGCGACACCAGCCATTCCTGCATCGAGAGCAGCATCTCCTGCCACGTTTCATCATCGAATGCGATGGCAAAGTCCATGGCGCGCAGCAGTGCCGTAGATTTTTTATCAACAATGTCTGCAGAATCATCCGCCTTCACCAGCAGATGCTCAAGCCACTCAGAGTCCGGTTCACCGCTTCGACTCATGATCGCCCACAAAAGCACTGCAGCATCAAGCGCGCGCGGATCATCGCTCCTGCCACATTTCTCTAACTCTACCAGAAACTCATCAGGCAGTGTGTAATCAGCGGATAACGCAGTCAAACCAGCCAATTTCAGAAGTGCAGACGCCCCAGGCTCTGACCTCCGATCCGTCGCCCTGATAAGTTGCTTGAGATACTCAAACAGGGCCGCGGCGTCGGTTGCTCTTTCCGCAAGCAGCGTTCCCAGTTGATAGTATTCGATTTCCTCATCCGCTTGAGGTTGAAAGGTCGATAACGATTCTCGGGCGAGATCTAGTTCTCCCAATGTCAGCGCGGCCCGGACATATCGTAAGTTCCCCTTCTCGCCCGCGAGCTTTTCGAGGACGCCAAGCAGTCGTGGATCATTGAGTGCTTCGTATGCCGACGCCAGATGGTTGATTGCCAATCGATTCTCTTCATCGGAATCTAATGCCACCCGAGCTTCAAGCACAGCCTGCTCAGGGTGCCCGGCTGCCAGTGACTGCCCAGCCAGCGCAGTGAATCTACCGGACTTCCAGTGAATGTACGGCTTCACAGCCAATAGTAAAGCAACTGCCGAGACGATCGCAATTTTCACATACAGACTGCTGCGCCGTCTCACATTGGAGGAGGCAAGCGATCCTGCCTGCAAGTGACGTCCTACCTCTCGACGAGATATTTTTCGACTCCTTCCACTCATACGTTGGATCGACGACGCTGAAAGCAAACCAATGCAATCGCTCCGGTTAATGCCAGTGTCCCTGCCGGCTCCGGAACGGGACTGGGCGCATAGGCGTCACCCGCATAGAATCTAAGACCTTCTGTCACATTGATGTTGCCTGAGGCAAATGCCTGCGTCGGGAGCGCTAGTAAGTAGCCACCCAATCCACCGGATTTTACTCCCAGTCCTCCGCCATTCGATCCGCTCCAGTCTGTTCCAGAATAGGCCACTGATGCAACCACTTCATGGAAATCTAGTCCGTTTGCATGACTTGTCACCAGGCGCATCTCATCATTCCCAAGATCGAATACCCACGATACGAAAATCTCTCGCGCTGCTATCTGATCCGGCGTCAGCTGATAGTCTACCTGCGTCGCCACTCCAGACTGCACACTGGCAAAGCGCAAAGTATCCGTGGCGACATAAAGCAACGAACTACCAGTTATTCGCCCTCCAGTTTCCCACAATACTTCACCATTTCCAGCCACTTTAGAGTCAAAATCTACCTTCAAAGTGAACGTCGCATCTGCGGTATCACCGTTCCCATTCCAGGAAGCCAGCGGTCCCACTGTGTTGTAGGAGATCGAGTCATTCGGATCTAGCGTATCGACAACTCCTGCCTCCAACGAACTAAGCGTCGAAGGCACTAGAACTGCTAGAAACGCAAATAGTAAATAGTAAATGACGAGAAAGACAACACATGCATTTTTATTGTAATTCTGGTAATTATAGTTCGCAAGGTTTAATTCTCCATCTTGCAAAAGCAATAGCACCGCAACCGCGCCCCCAGAAGGCGCCAGAAAATAAGCCTTTTGAGGCTCTCAAGTCGCTATCAATATCAGGAAAAAATTCAATTGATTCCCGCCAACCTTCGTAGTAATGACTCATCAGAGATCAAGCAGACCTCATGGAGGGGTGGCAGAGTGGTCGAATGCACCGGTCTTGAAAACCGGCAAGGAGCAATCCTTCGAGAGTTCGAATCTCTCCCCCTCTGCCATTGATTTTCAATGTATTACAACGGAACACAAGAACTGGAGAGTGGCTCCAGAAGTCTTGGGAACTCGCCCAAGCGATCAAATTGCTAAGCGTTTTGAGTTTCCCACGCTCGTTCCCCTCATTGGTCAAGTCGGCTAAGTTTATTCTATTCTGGTGAATCAAAGATACCAGGTAGAAGGAAGCGAGGATTTCGTAAACTGGCGCCCCGTTTCGGAGTTCGTCTGGGCTCGTCCAAGGCGACTGTCACCAGGTAGCCCCAGAGATCTGGAAGGGATTCCGATATTACCGCGCTACGAAACTTTAGCACTACGGCTGGATAGGTATTCCAACAGGAAACAGCCCAGGAATCCATTTTTAGCACCTGATCAATATTTAATAAAATACCCTTCGCTCCCAATGAAGCCTCTAAACACCTTTAAAATGGAACCAATTGGCCACATTGAGTCGCCTTTTCGGGAGAAATTCGGCGTGCCTCGGCAGCCGGGCATTGTTGGCAGTGCTGAGGGGACTGTTTGGTTGCGTGAGCCATTTCGGCGGGAGGAGATGTGGCGTGGGTTGAGCGAGTTTTCGCATGTGTGGTTACTCTGGGCCTTTCATCTGGTGCCAGATCAGGTCGCTGGGGGTCGGACCACTGTGCGGCCGCCTCGACTGGGTGGAAATGATCGTCTTGGCGTGTTTGCCACCCGCTCTCCTTTTCGCCCGAACCGCATTGGTCTGTCCGCTGTCAAATTGATCAAAGTAGATGCCGCAAAGGGAAGCATCCGGGTGGGTGGTATCGATCTTGTGGATGCCACGCCTATACTCGACATCAAACCCTACGTTCCATATTGCGACGCTATCAGTGACGCGGTGGGTGGATTTGCTTCTGTATGCCCGGCGGCACTATCAGATTTCCCTATTTCTTATTCGCGCGAAGCATTGGCATTCCTTGCGACAAGAGATACGGCTGACTGGGTCATGCTGCTGGAAGAAACGCTGCGCGCCGATCCTCGGCCTGCGTATCAGGCTGACGGTGATCGACGCTACGGCCTGACGCTCGGCCCTTACAATGTCCTATGGAACATTCAGCCGTCCGAAATTCTTGTGCAGTCAATCGAAGCGACTAGCACCGATCTCAATCATTCGTAGCCTTACTGCTATTCCGCCGTTTCGGCAAAAATGGAACATTGAAGGCGTCATGGAAATCGAAGACGTCCTCAAAATCCTGCATCGTATCGTTCTCCGTCTTACCGAACACCTCGGCTTCAATCAAGTTGAACACCATCGCGCCGACATTTCCCGTGCAGCGGATCCCCCATTCGTCAAAGACCGTCGTCGCCATCGGCCCAAATCGCTTAAGTGCCAGGCGCCGGAATCCGTCGAGAAGTTGCCCGCCGTCGACATGGCCACCGCCCTTGTCCTCCTTTCGCGCAGCACTTGATTTCGCGATAGTGTAGTCGAGAGCCTCCCGCAAAAAATAGTAACTGGCGGCGGAGTAGCGCGGATCCTGCACTACTATTTTCTCTACGGCATCTTCAAAGCTGAACTTCTGCATGGGTGGTCAGTCGTCTTCTACTAAATCATGAACAGAAGGAAGGGCAACTGCACCAGCAGCGTCCGGCACATGCAATTCCGGCGGCGGAAGTGGCACCTTGCTCCGGTGATAGTATTGAATGCAAGCGCCCACCAGCACAATAGCCAGCACCGATAAAATCAGCATTTGTTCCTGGACGGTCAAGTGACGCATGATTCATGTGACTGCAATTCGCTCTCACAATTAAGGACGAAACTCCCGATCCAACGCATCCAGGTACTGCGAAATCGGATCGCTGCGCCTCCTCCTGACATCCGATTCGATGGCATCTCGTGCTTCAAAGAAACCATCAAATTTTCTACTCAACGTTTTCATTTGTGTCCCCTCCCACCAGTTCAAATGGTCCGTGATGGCTTCGGCCTGACGCTGAATGACCGTGCGCCGTGCGACCAGTTCCGCAAACTTCGCTTCGGCAGTGGCGACTTGGGCCTCGGCCGCCTCCGTCAGGCCACCGATGGTCGATTGATAATCCATGATCACTGTCCGGAACAGCGGATGCGCACGCGAAAGGATGCGTGAAAGGTCTGCTTGCTCGGTAGCTAGAATGGATACCGAATTCTTGCTCCCCAGATAGATCTCCACGTCTTCAATCCGACAGCTAACTTTTCGCATTACCGGCTCTTTCGCTTCCACTGCGGGAGTGGCGTCTACTTTCTCTAACGTATCATCATCGGACACTGCAGCCCTGGCGCTACTACCACCGAACAAGCGCCGCACTCGAGAAGCCAGAGTTGGTTTCCGGATATTCCTGGTTTCTTTTGCCAGTGCATCGGGCGCATCAGCGGCCACCACTTCCTCTTCAAATTCGATCCGCAACGCATCATTGAGCGCCTTCTCGGTTTCCTCTGCAGTCATCCATTCGAAAACGCCCGGCTCAGACATGGTAGCCATTTGCAGTGCCCACCACTTCTCCAGGCTGTTGCGTGAAGCGCGGAGTCCAGGAAAATGTTTCAGCAATAGTTCACGCTGCGGGCCAGTGAAGACTGCCAGTTCAGAAATAAAACGACGCATGCGATTGGCACCCGACACTTGATCCTGCAATGTCTGAATCAGTCCTGCTGATGACAATTCAAATATCTTGGCGGACAAGGAATCGAGCTGATCCGGCTGCGCTGTCAGAATCTCATCGGCAGAAAGGACACTACCAGAGCTGAACACTTTCTCGTATACCTCAGTTGGACGGCCGTGCACTTTTTGCCTTAAAATCTCGGACACTCCGGCCATCAGCCACCGCGGCAGCAATTCCGTCCGCCCACCCGTTCGCACGGACTTGTGGTCGCGCAGAATACACTCAGCCAGCAACAGCCGTATCAGTTCCTCACGCAACTCTGCACGCAGTTCAGATTGCTCTATCACCGTGCCGATCCGCGCCGTAATCTCCAGACGGAATCCTTCGGGAACAACCTGCTGGATTCGGCTACTCACGGCCCCTGACACCTGATCCGCAGCATCATCACGAATCTGTATGACGATCTGATTCTTCCAGCTGTCTATGCGCCCAGGATTACTCCCCCGCCCTGTGCCATAGAGCAAATCAAGAAAGTCTCCTTTCACCGATTCCGCGAATTTCGAAAAAGCGCTGCGCAGTCCCAGACTTCGGCCGTGCACAACAAATTGCCTACTGACACTGACACTGGTCGATTGCGTGACATCCGTCGCCAGTGGGATCACCGGCGCTGGTCGCGGAAATTGCACTCGTGGTTGCACCTGCACTTGCGATTGGGATTCCTGGCTCAGGACATCCTGGGCATCCTGGGCATTTCCAACCCCTGACATCGCCACAAGAATTCCAGCCACCAGCACAAATGCTGATCGCTTTCCGACGCTCTCACCGCAAGCACGCGGCAGACCACATTCGTCCATCGAAACCATGGCCAGAAGCTAAAGGTCACCGGCAAGGAGTGCAAGCATTGCAACCACCCCGATTCGTTTACGCATTTGCACTTTCCGAATTGTCAGTAATTTCTAACAACCAACATATTCCCAACAAACGTCCAAAGCTCTGCCAGCACTTGAGCAGCGGTAGCGCCGCTGTAATTTCCCGAGAATGCCCACCGCGCCAAAGGCCACAGCCCTGTTTCTCGACGATCCGGTCTACTGGATTCTGTGCAGTCTGATCATCGTCTGCGGACTCTATGCATCCATTTTTATTCACGAGTTGGGCCACTGGCTGTTCGGCAGATTGTGCGGCTTTCGCATCCTTGGCTTCTCAGTTGGCGAGGGCAAACTGCTCTGGCGCGGAAAAATCGATCGCAGCTTTGTGCACCTGCGCCTATTGCCAGTCGAAGGCTACGTCATAGCCGTAAAGGATGCTGCACCGTTGCGGCGATCACAACAAATCCTTGTCAGCGCCGGCGGGCCAATCTTTACCGCGCTCACACTGGCAGCAGTCGCAATTGCTTACCACTCGAGTGACTTCGCGTTTCTCGGATCGACCTGGAGCATCCTTTCGCAACAGATGCTCGCCGTCACCATGATGCTCCTGACCATCAGTCTGATTTTCAATTTGTGGCCTCGTCATGGCAATCTCAACGGTCAGTTCTTCGCCAATGATGGAATGCAAATTCTGGCCGCCCTGCTTTCAAAAAACTACCCTGCGCCCGCATGGTATCAGGCACAGTTACGCGATGTCTTCCACTGCGACGCAGTCGATGAAACACCCGGAGCCAGCGAGTTATTTCTAACAGCTCAAACGCATCACATGGATGGCGATGCAGCCCAGGCAATGTCTACAATTGATGAGGCACTTGGACTCCCCGGACTGACCACACGTGAGCAGGCATTCTTCCTAAGCCTCGCTGCAAAGTTTTCACCCCAGACAAGGTCGGGACTCGACCACGCACTGGAGTGTAACGAACGTGGCCATGCCCTCTTTCCAGACCTGCATCACTTCGCCTGCGAACTTGCGCTCACTCAGATCCGGCTCCGTTTTTATGACCGAGGTCGCGCCGTGTTAGAAGAAGTCCTCGCCCAAGCTCAGGACGCGGATACCAGAGCCACTGCTTATTGTACCCTCGCGCTGGCAGATGCAGCACAGAATCGACGCGAAGAGGGTCTCAAGAAAATGGATGAAGCGCGCAAGCTAACCCGCTACTGCCCGATGCTCCCCATCGCACGTGCGGCGCTCCTGGGCGGCACTCCCGGTTTCGACAATCAAAGTTGAACACGGAAAGTCAGTGAGCGGGTGTTCAAAAACACCGCGAATAGAATCCCCGTCACGGAGTGACCGGTCAATGAAGTAACCTGCCGGGCTTTAAAACGCCCGGCTAACATGATCGGCAACCCGTCCTGATTGCCGCAGGAAAGCTTTCTGACACTATTGACCTGTTTTGAACACCCCAGTCAGTCAGCAAAATCAAACACCAGCTGCGCAATGGGGGCAAAGGTCTTGCGATGAAGTGGACAAGGACCATGGCTGCGCAGCGCTTCCATGTGTTGCCGTGTGCCGTATCCCTTATGTTTCTCGAACCCATATTCGGGGAACTTTTTCGATTGAGCGATCATGTAACGATCTCGCTCTACCTTTGCCACAATACTTGCTGCCGCAATCGACAGGCTCAAGCCATCCCCCCCCACCACAGCCTGCTGAGGAAAGGGAAAGCCGCGCACTTTCAGACCATCTATCAACGCAATATCCGGAGCATCCACTAACGCAAGAACTGCCCGTTTCATCGCCAGATGCGTCGCCTGCAAAATGTTCAGCGTCTCGATCTCTTTAACCGACGCACGCGCTGACGAAATAATGACATCCGCATTTTCCACTAATTCTTCATAAATGCTCTCCCGCCGCGCAACCGAAAGCTTTTTCGAATCGTTTAGAAAGGGATGAGAAAAATCGATCGGGAGAAAAACCGCAGCAGCATAGACCGGGCCAGCCAGCGGCCCGCGACCCGCTTCGTCGACACCCGCCACACGCGATTTACCTTTGGCGCGTAGAGAATTTTCAAGATCGAGGGTGCAGGAACTCACTGCATCGATTATCAGTTGGAATTCCCACAGGAGCAAGCATTTGCTAAATTGCTACTGTGCTGATTTGCTGCCCACCCAGTTTCGCTTGCATGGTGCGTAATTTAAACGTTAGCTGATAAAAACCGTTAAGATCCATGAAGAATCGTTTCCGCCTTTCGTCCGTTACAAGTGGTGCTGCCACTGCAATTTCAATCGCGGGACTCGCCACGAGCCTGCTTGTTCTTCCCCTCGTCTCGGCGCAGGAGTCGACCGAAGAATCCTTCATTCCCAACTACACTGCGGCCAGTGTCTACGGGTCATGGACGGACAGCGCAACCTTTGATGGTGGAGGAAACATTGACCTTTACGAATTGTCCGCGACGACTGATCTGCCGCTCATCATGCGCGATGAGTTCAAGCTGACAGCAGGCGTAAGATATCGCTACAATGCTGTCGATTTCGACGGGTCGGACACCGTTTTTGCCTCGCAGTCGCTGGATCTGCATCGATTGGAAATTCCAGCCAACCTGTGGATCGATCGCGGCAAGTGGAAATTCTGGATGCGCTTCCAACCAGGCGTCGCTTCTGACTTTGAGGAATTCGACTCCGATGCCTTCACCATTACTGCCCTGGGTCTGGCATCCTATAAATTGAGTGACAAGTTGAGCATCGCCGGCGGTGTCTATTACTCTCAGGATCTTGGCGAGAGCCGCGTCCTGCCCGCACTGGGATTGATCTGGCGGCCCACGCCACAATGGTCGCTGGCCCTGACAGTGCCACGCTTGCAGATCGCTTACGCACCGACTCGCAAATGGCTGCTCACTTTGAACGCATATCCAAATGGCGGCAGCTGGAACATTGAAGATCCAGATGGCGAAGGCAAAGCTGACTTGAACCACAGCGCAATTCGTGCGGGCATTGGCATCGATCATCAGATCGGCGACACACCAGCATGGATTTTCCTCGATGCCGGAATGCAATTTCTGCAGGAATTAGAACTGGACGGAAGCACAGAAAACTTCACCCACGACATTGATGAAGCAGTCTTCGTCAACTTCGGCCTGAAGCTTAGGTTTTAACTCCTGACGGGCGCCCTTGCCATATGATCTTGGCCAGAAGAACTGAGCCAGATGATGTCGGAGTTGTCGTCGTCACTCACCGGTTCAGTATTGGTCATGAATTAAATTTCGGCGAGGTCGGTCAGTTTGCCTTTCGGAAACTCAGAAATACTTCAGAAAACAATATTTGATTTCCGGCCCGCGATAATCACAGGTACCCGGAGGTCTTTGAGTTTGTAGAACCGCCCGAAGCACCCGGAATTACCCTCGCGACCGGTCTTCCGGATTCTGGCACGGTAAATGCGAAGTAGTTGGGATCATGAAACTACTCATCCGCTTCTCCGCTGTTTTTCTTCTCTTCTCTGGGGCTGTCTGCGCAATAGCTGTCATTGCCCACCGTGCTGAGGAAGAGTCGAATTTGATTCACCGCTGCAGGGAGCAGTTGGCTGATCAGGGACTCAAGGATGTAAATGTAATGTGTCGCGGATCAGAGGCAGTGTTGGCAGGAAATGTGGCTTCTATCAGGGAAAAAGCGATCGCACTGAAACTTATTAGTTCGCTTGATGGAATCCAGCAGGTCTCCTCAATGAGTTTGGTCGTCGCTGGTATAGGGAACTCAGCGGAATAGTCGGTGCTCCCTGACGACGAAACAAATGCAATCGCAGAGGCGCTCTCCGCCGGTTCACTTAAAACTGGGGAGAGGATTTCACCTAGCCTGCATAATTCATCAAGAAAACACTTGTACTCATAACTAACTATCTTATAGGTAGTTATGTTACATTCTGAAATCCCCACCCCCGCGCCTTCATTGGAGGGCAAGCCGATACCGATGGCGACACTCTTCGGGCGGCAGTGGGAAGCACGATTCGACGAGCCAGAACTCACCAGCGACGCCGGACTCGCTGCTCTGGTCAGCAGCGGGATC
>JBNMNB010000072.1:0-30590 GCA_051270635.1 Verrucomicrobiales bacterium
TAGTGGTTATGGTAGTTATATTTACGTTGGAACCATGATCATGAAAACTACCACCTCAAAATCGCGCGGGCACAGCCTCGTTGAAATGGTGACTGCAATCGGAGTGATTGCAGTAGTCGCCGGAATCTGTCTCACCTTGGTCGGAAGATTTAAGGAGAACTCGGACGCTCAGAAACTTGAGGGAGACCTCGCAACTCTGAATCGAGCGGCAGATGTATATTTAGCGAATGGCGGAGCATTCGAAACGTCTACAGATGTCGATTCGATGTTGGCAAAGTTGAAAACGTATCCGCTCTCGACACAACGTCAGACAATTGTTGGATTGCGTGGGCCGATGGTCGATATGCGAGTCAAGGCGGTTCCGATGACGGCAGCGGAGGAAGCAACCAGCCGTCCGCGGGCGATCTGGCGCACTGATTCGAGTCGGCTGATGCTGGTAAACAGTGGCCCTGGTATTAAAGAGTTTGTCCTTGGCACAGTCCCCCCGATCATTGAGGAAGTGAGAAACTCAACGGTGGAATATGCAAGTGTCAGCGACTGGGTATGGGATTATGGAACCGACGGAACCAATGATCGACCGGACTATGGTGGTGATGTAACAACGAACGAAGAAACACCCTACACGTCCCTGGGTGGTGGTGGCGGTGGTGGTGGTGGATCCTTCAATCCTGAGACCTATCGGATAGATCTCAGTCCTCCACTTATGAGTCTACCTGGTGGTTTCTATGAATACCTCAACTTCCCGCTGGTAGTGACACTTGTGAATCCCAATGAGGATGGCACTAGCCAGATTCTTTACAAGATTGGTAATACAAGCTGGGAGATCTATAACGGTGGAAACCTGGTGATCCCAAGTGACTACTCGACCACTCTTCAAGCCTACTGTTCGTCAGCCGATCCAGACTTCTGGAATGACAGCGAAACAGCAGAAGAGGTCTACGAGACGCTTTACATTTCGGGTTCTTCCGACGGAGCCTTCACAGCACCCACCGGAGACCCTGACTTGGTTTATACGATCGAAGACACAGAGCAAGGATCGATTTTCACCTGGGGAACGCCATCAGATGGGTTCCAGCCTTCGAGCCTTCATTTTGAGGGGACTTCTTTTAGTAATATCAGTCCGGAACTGGAGTTTGCGATCGGCAATCTTACTTTTCACAACGGAACGATCCTGGCGGGTACTGGAGCGACGGGAGTCGAACTCGCGCTCAATCTTGATCTGACCGTCAATATCCCTATTGCGACGCAGAACGTCACATTCACCTTCGAGCTGATTAACACGCCGAACTACGACTGGCAATCGAACAACGAAAATGCCGACTACGTTCAGATCTCCACTCCCAGTGAGATGTTCACGACAACTTACAACGGAGTGATCTATTATATCGATTTGAGCTTTGGTGCAGTTGGAGGGAACGGATTCAGCACGATCGATGAATTCCACGTGTGGGAGAATCAAGAGGCAAGTGCAACGGTAATTGCAAAGATCACGACAACTCCGCCCACTGAATTCGATACAGTGCCGCCCACGGTCGAACTCTGGACCGCGAGCAATTTGGTAAGTGGCCAATTCGAGGTGCTGTGCACGTTTAATGAGCAGGTTAATGGATTTGTGGCCAGCGACCTTCAAGTGACAAATGCAACCGTATCGAGTTTCACGGGCAATGGTATCGACTACTCCTTTTTTGTGAATCCGTTGGCCGACGGTCTGGTGACTATTCGCGTTCCTGCCGCAGTGGTTGTGGATGCAAACGCCAATGCGAACACAGAATCCAATCCGCTTGAGGTCATCGCGGACTTGACTCCGCCGCAGGCGCAGTTGGCCCACACTCAGCTGGCCAGTCCTTTCAAGAATAACAACGGCCACGGCAACAACTTAGATGGTGTGGATTCGAGTAACCCCGGCACCGGACTCGGTGGACCGAATGGTGGGGAAGACCCGTCTTTGACTACCGCGAATCCCGATGATGAGGTAAAGGGAAGTGGCCTTAATCCTTACCCAGTCACTGGCCCAATCACGGTTGATGTCGATTTCAACGAGCCCGTTACTGGCCTTGCCTACGAAGATTTTATCGTAAGCGGTGCAACGTTGAGTAACTTGCAGGGAAGTGGTAGCGTGTATTCGCTCGTGGTTACGCCTACTGTAGACTCCAGCATGGCAACGCTCGCACTTTCCTCGGGTGCTGTGTCCGATGGTGTAGGAAACGGCAGTATTGTCTCGGATACGATGTACATGACGATTGACGGCAACGGGCCGACCGCTCAGTTGTCGACAATCAGTATTTCCGTAGAGGGATCATTTATCGTGGACGCAGTGTTTTCTGCGAAATGCTGGGGATTCTTTATCGATGACTTGCACGTCAGCAACGGTGTCGTGTCGGATTTTTCCGCTCAAGGAAATCAGCGAAATTTCTCTTTTCGTGTGACCCCGCAAAGCGTTGGAGCGGTGACCGTTTCCATCCCGGCTTCCTCGTTTTCCGATGACGCGTTGAACCCGAACGTTGCCTCGAATACGTTGGATGTTACTTACACAGCCACGAGCTACGTCAACTTTGCTGATCACAGCATTGACGGCTACGGCGGATGGCAGGATCAAGGCGATTCCTCAGTCCAGGATGACGGTGCGACGATCTACGTGCGCAAAAACGCCTGGAAGTCGATCGACTACGACGTCACCGTGACTGCAGATACCGTCCTTGAGTTTGAGTTCTGGAGTGACAAGCAGGGTGAGGTGCACGGAATTGGCCTTGATATCGACTCTCAGTTGAGTTCTTCGCGGACGTTTAAAGTGTATGGAACGCAGGATTGGGGTAATACAAGCTACGACAACTACAGCAGCTCCGATGGCTGGAAGGATTACTCGATTCCTATTGGTCAATTCTACACTGGAGACTTCGATAAGATGGTCTTCGTAGCTGACCATGACAGCAATCCTGGAAACGCACGCTCTAAGTTTAAGAACGTGAGAATCTATACACCGTAACTGGTGCTGGCTGGATGATAAATGCAGCCAGATAGAAAGTTAGTTGGGGGAAAGAATGCACGCTTTGTGCGACGAACAGGGAACGGCTTTGCCGTTCCCTGTTTCGTTGTTCTGTATCGGATACTGGTGACTAATGAAAGTCAGTCAGACTGCTGACCGTGGCCGCGTCCAGCTTCCTTACAAGCGCACAGATGAGTTGATGTGCTGCAAGGTAGTCATCAATATGAATGATGGAATTGTGCGAGTGGATGTAGCGTGCGGGAACAGCCAGCACAACTGTGGGCACGCCTTCGCCAGACATGTGGATTGCCCTGGCATCGGTGCCGCCTGAACGGCGCACTGTGACCTGGTGGGGGATGCCGTCCGCAGTGGCCACCTCTTTGACCAGATCAACCAGTCGGCGGCTCATGATCGCTGTTGGGTCCATGATGCGGACTTGCACTCCCTTGCCAATCTGCCCTTGAGAATCGCTTCGATTGAATCCGGGAGTATCATCAGCGGGAGCACCTTCGATGACTAATGCGACATCAGGTTTCGTAGCTCGCGATGCCGTGACGGCCCCACGCACACCCACCTCTTCCTGCACCGTAGTCAGGCCGATCAGTGTGTTGGGGGTCGTTTCCCCACGCAGAGACTGAAGCGTCTGAATTGTCAGCCCCACACCGACGCGGTTATCGAATGCCTTGGCCATCAGCATTTTTGGATTACGCATCTGTGAGAAGGCAGTGACCGGGGCAATGGCATCGCCGACCTGGATGCCGAAATCATCGGTGGCTTCTTCGCGGCTGCTGGCTCCCACGTCGATGAAAAGTTCTTCGATAGGGCGAACTTTGGTGCGCTCATCGGCGCTCAAGAAATGGGGAGGCGTCGATGAAATGACACCAGTAATTGCCTCTCCTGCACTCGTCAGGACGGTCACTCGCTGGGCCAGCAGTGTGTGCGTCCACCATCCTCCAAGCGGCACAAATTGAATGAATCCATCCTCCGTGATGTTCTGCACCATGAATCCCACTTCATCCATGTGACCAGTCACCAGGACGCGAGGGCCGCCAGCAGAGGATGGGCACTCGCAGTAAAGTGATCCACTGCGATCATGACGAATGTCGCCACAGGATTTCAGCTCTCGTGCGACGATCTTGCGCACGCCATCTTCAAACGATGGGACGGCAGGTGTTTCGGTGAGTTCTTTGAGGAGGCTTTGGGCGCTTTCTTCAGTTAACGGCATAGGTACCACTCGAGCACTGTCGCACGCAAAACGCAATCACTCAGCCATTTGATCAACTGATTCTGCTGGTGCCCTATGATTATGACTGTGAGAACGGGGCACCAGAACGATTGCCAGTGTCGCGCAGGCGATTGCTACCAACGCAGAAAAAGCGGGAAACCAGACGTGCCACTGTTGGAAAGTCAGCAGGCTTGTCGTTGCCAGGATGAGTGCCACAACTAGCGTTCCTTTGAGTGCCGTCGACCGCTTGAAGCACAGCAGAATGGTCATGCACAGGAATGTTCCGCCAAAGATTGCGTAGTTGCTCCAGTCTGGTGCTTTGATCAACTGCTGACCGATGTCCATGGCGGCGATGGTCTGGCAAAAAACTTCCGCCCGGGAAAGCGAAGCATCACTTTCGCCGCCACCTTGACGACGATCACCGATGGCAAATCGATGGGCACCGCGATCGCACTGGCCAATGACCGTCAGATGCGATTGGAGGAGGTCTACTTTTGCGTAGTCGGCGTCAGATTCGACCAGGCCGGTGATCACGTCGTTTGCTGACTGCGACTCACCTGACAATGATGTGGTGGTCGAAATTGACAGGGCAAACAGTTTGGCATTGATGGTAGGCAAAGTCTGCAGGGCATCAAGATCGAGCGCGAATCTTCCTGCGTGATCAATGGGAATGACCAGGTCGGGTGCCGTGATCCTTTTGCCCAGTTCGATGGTCACTTCGCTGGCATCCAGATCACGGTGCAACATCAGTGCAGCTAGAGGAAATGCTGCGATCACTCGTTCATCGATGCGCGCCAGAAGGGGTACCCGCAGCGTTCCGTCTCCAGGTGATTCTATATTGTCGCCCAGATCAATGTGGGTGACTGCGAGTGAGATATCACCCGCAACTTCTGCTGACGGAGAGCTGAGGAATTGCGTCAAATTGGGCACCGCACTCACTTGGCCGCTGACATGCTGCAAGGTGACATGTCTCGCCAGCATCTGTCCCATTGAGTTCGCCGGGTTCGCTGGGCTCTCCTCGTCCGCCGTACTCTCTTCATCCGGCTGTTCTGCTGATACAGCTGAAAATTCGGAGAACTCAGCCAATGATCCCAGCAACATTTTTTCTGACGGGATCTTTTGCAGCCGTGAAGTCAGGCTGTTGAGGAATGGTGCGTTGTCCGCTGGCCAGGCCAGAGCCGGCTCGATTGCAACCGCGCGCGGATGATTTTGAAACAAATTCTCCAGCAGCAGTGCGTAATCTAATTCCGACAGCGGCCATGATTGGAAAATTCGTTCGCTGCGCGCTGAGTCACCATCATCCAGTGTCACCAGGAGAACGTCTGACGTACGGTGTTCGACATGGCTGTTGGCGTGAAGCCAACCGAGGTGTGCCTCATCGAACAGGCCACGTTTGCCCCGGCTTTCCTCGCGTTGCGCCAACAGTAGCGCCAACGCACACAGGATGAGAAAAGTAAAAAATCGCGAAGCCATCGGGATCGGACGATCGGTATGAGCGTGCAGTAGGTTACCCTTCCGAGGCTATGCCCTCGATGTCGTTGAGGTTCAGGACAGCGACAAGATCCGGTAGAATATTGGCTCTGGTGATTATTGCGCGCAGACGCGTTGCCGCTATTGGGATATGCTGCAGGAATTCGCGCTTCCCTAACACTTCTCCCAGGTAGCCATAGGCACCCAGTGCCTGCATCAGTCGCTGCGCAGCACACTTTGCATAGAGAGTCGAGTTCCACTGCCACTCGTCATCGTCTGCACGAAATTCGCGATAGTGTTGCAGCAGCTGTTCGCGTTCTTCCTCTGACAAGTCGACATAAGGATCGAGCAGCAGTGATGCCAGGTCATACTCTGGCAGGCCGGGCCGGACTCCCTGGTAGTCAATCAGGCATAAGTCGTCCGCTGCGGACGAGTTTTTGCGGATGATGACATTCTGCGACTGAAAATCTCGATGCACCAGGTAGCGTGGCAGGTCAGCCAATTCCGTTGCCAGATTTTTGAAAACGGCAGAGGAATGGATCGCGTCCAGCTCGGGAAGCTCCAGCGATGAGAATTTGACTGCAAAGCGGTTGAAAAAATAGTCCTGCTCCCATTGATAGAGCGCTGCGTCAAAGCCGCGTTGCAACTGAGTGCGTAAGTTCTCGGGAACCATACCTTCCGAGATTCGGTGAATCTTTGCAGCCTGCTCCAGCGTCGCTTTATAGAGCGGGCCGCGCACCGACCATGGTTCGGCGTGATAGTCCCAAAGGTCCGTTTTGCCGGCATCCTCACTCCACAGGTAGCGGCCCGCATTGTCATGCGCCAGAATCGGTGGAACGGCGACACCATGACTTGCTAGAAACTCAGTCGCCGGGGCAAAGCTCAAATTGTCTGCCCGAAGATCAGTGTATGCCATGAAGATGATCGATGCCTTATCGGTCACCAGCCTCCAGTATTGACGGTCGGAGCCTCCTTTAGTGATGCGCTCGACGCGCACATTGCTGACATCGACCGACGGTAAGAATCGTGCGGTCATTTCGATTATTCGTTTTTCAGAGAGTTCGCTCATTCGGGGGAGGGAGGTCCGGTCGGGAATTTAGTTTCGGCCCGCATACGACATGGCGCACGGAAAAACTTTCGTTAAACATCGATATCACGCAGGGTGCCGCGCGCGGTTTCTCCGCTGCGGACGATGCAGCGATCCAGTTGGGCCCCGGCGGCGACGCACGCGCCTGGCCAGATGACTGAGTCGCGCACTGTGGCGCCGGATTCAATGATTGCGCCTGCCCCAACCGCGGAGCGTTCCGCGATCGCATCCGCTGCAACCTGGGCATTCGCGTGGATCAGCTGCTTCCATGCCGACTCAGATGCAGCCTCGGCGTAATTGGGGAATGATTTGCAGTTGAGTGCTGCGGCATGGGCCTGGAGGTAAGATTCGCGGTCACCGAGATCCCACCAGTCGCCATCGTCAGCAACCACTCCGCCCAGCTGTTGATTGTCACGAATGAGATCGAGAAAATGGGGGATCACTGATTTTTTTACTCCCGGTGCAATTTTCTTCACGAACGATGGTTCGATGAAATAGATGCCAGTGAATTGCAATGAGCCACTGTCGCCAGTTTCGAGATGATTGCGGATATCGGTGACTTTTCCTGTCTGCGAATCCCAGGCAATGTGCCGCGCATCCCCGGTGCTGCGCAGCACCAGTGTGACCGCATTGTTCGATTTCCTGTGTGCCTTGAATGCGGAATGCAGCGATAGATCGGTGAGGATATCGCCGTTGTAGACGATGCAGGTGCCGTCGCCCAGTAAGTCTGCAACATTGCCAATGCCTCCCGCTGTTTCCAGCAGCACGGGCTCGTGACGAAAAGTGATGCTGCAATCGCGGTAGCGTTCTTCAGGGAAAGCCGAGCGATACGCATCTGGCAGGTGATGGGTGTTGACGATGAACTCGCGAATTCCCAGATCGATCAGGTGGTCGAAGGCAAAAGTGATCAGCGGCCGCTGAAAAAACGGGATCAGTGGTTTTGGGAGCGTGGCGGTGAGGGGCTTGAGGCGAGTGCCCAGTCCAGCACCTAATACGAAGGCTTTTTGCACCGCCCACCACTATCGGACAGGCCACTATTTGCAAAAAAAATGTTCAAGCTCCTTGAAATTGATCGAGTCCCATCTTTCAGTATGGCAGATGCCTGCCGAACATGTGCCAGATGATGACTATTCCGCCCGCATGAGGTTGGATTCGGCGCAAGGCTATTTTGCATTGGGCATGCGCGATGAAGCCTGGGCAGAATTGGCGGCGGTGACCAAAGAATACGGAGATTCCGTGGAAGTGCGCGAATTGACCCTGTGCTTCCTCCTCAGCGAGCGGCGTTGGCAGGAAGCCCTCGATTTGAGCCGATCCATCTGTGAGGCAACTCCGGAGGTCGATATGGGATTCATCCATGCCGCCTACTGCCTGCATGAAATGGGAGAAACCAGTACCGCTTGCGACACACTGCGGGGTGGGCCAGCAACGCTTTCCGCCAATCCTCTCTATCACTACAACCTCGGCTGCTATCACGCCGTCCTGGGCGATTTCGGAGAGGCAGCGTCTGCTCTGCGGCAGGCATTCAAGCTCGACTCGAATCTCGCCGAAATGGCAAAGTCAGACCCCGATCTTGCCGAAATTCGCGAAATCATCGACTCGCTCGCCTGATTGAGGCGGCTTTCATAGTCGAGTGTTCTGCAAAAAAGATCAATCTCCACTGGCCCAATGAAGCCTCATCTTCTTTCCGTGCTGAAATATTCAGCAATTGGAGTTGGAGCTTGTATCGGAAGTGCGAATATTTTTTGAGAAAGCGTCGACTCATCTCGTCGTTCTTCTTCTCATACCCACGGCCTTCTTCTGTGGTTTTTCCAACTTAGCCATCAGCTTTTACAATGCTGATCAGCGGTTGCTCCCTTCGAATTTCTCCTTGAACATGTAAAATATGTATTTAGTATACATGTTTAATGCATGGCGTCGTTTCCTGTGCCGTCTGCGATTTCTCCAATCATTTTCAACCTAAGCAATTCATATGATCAAATCGAATACGTCTCTTGTCGTCCTTGTTGTCCTGTCCAGTCTCACTGTCAGTGGGATTGCTCAGGACACGCCATCGACTGTTAAATCTGCCTCTTCAGTGGTGAAGGAAGTAGAGAAAAAATGCCCGGTGACAGGTAAAGCGTCGAGCTCGGAGTTCAGCACAGAGTATGAGGGCGAAGCCTACACATTTTGTAGTGATGATTGCCGCAAGGAGTTCTCTGAAGCGCGTAAGAACAGTCTCTACGAGAAGATTGGCGGCAAGGCAGCACTTGATGCTGCGGTTGACCAATTCTATGTCAAAGTTCTCAAGGACGAGCGCGTCAATTTCTTCTTCGAAGACGTGAACATGAAGCGGCAGCACAACAGGCAGAAGGCGTTTATCGCGGCAGCGCTGGGAGCCCCAAAACCGTGGAAAGGCAAGGATATGCGCAAAGCCCACGCAAGCATGGAGATTAAGGAATCGCACTTCAACGTGATTGCTGAGCACCTGCAAACAACTCTTGAGGAACTCAAAGTGCCAAATGACCTCGTCGCACAGGTCATGGCAGTCGTGGGATCCACTAAGGACGCGATTTTGAATAAAGCGAAGCCTCCGAGAACGGAGTGAGTTGAGTTCATGAGTGGCGAGGGGCATGAATGCTCGAAATGTGAGAACATAGTCGCATTTTCAACACTCACTGGAATTTTACTAGCATGGGTTGATTTTCTATTTATACTGATAATTAACCTATTTTCCCATGCCTCTTGTAGCCCTGAATGTTGAATGTCCCGAGTGCAGGGTGCCGTTTTTAGCGCCGCACTGCAGTCCTTCCAATGCTGTCCAGTGTCCGCACTGTGGGGGACAGCATCTTCTCAGTCGCTGCAGGGAAGTCAGCCCGGAAATGCTGGCACAGCGTAAGATTTCGTATATCCGCACGTCTGGGGAAGAGAATGCCGAAATACTGGAGAGTTCACGCAGCCAGCAAATGTCGCTGCTCCTCGTTGCTGGCAGTTTGGTCGTGCTGTTGGGGCTCGGTGTTTATGGGGCGATCTACTACAATTCCGGGCGGTATCAAAAAGCACAGAAGCAGGAGTTCGCGGCAGCTGCCGAGATCGAGGCCGCTGATAAAGTGCGGTATGACGAAGCCTTTGCTACTGCGAAGCGAGTAATGGCGGCCTCTGAGTGGCAGACCATGCTCCAGAGCGTCCGTGCTCGTGAGCGTGTATTGCCCCAGGCGCAATGGGTCTATCAGCGCAAGCCTCACCAGCCGATGCATCTCATCAGCTATCAGTTTCCTCAGGACATGCACGTTGGCGAGGACGCATTCGTTCGGCTCTATGTCTCTGCCGAGGAAATCAGCACGGGATTCTGGATTCGACTGCAGAATTCTGGTTACGGCTGGCAGCTCGACTGGGAAGCCCTGGGGCGGTATGCCAGAGAGCACTGGGCGGTATTTATTGATGAGAAACCAACGGATATTCAGGAATATCGTGTGTATATGCAGCGCAGTTCTGTGCCAGATCGCCACTACTACGAGCGCGGATTCACGGGAGAGGGAGATGCCATAGCAGTGAAAATTTGGGCATTCGATCCTGAGCTTTGCGTACACGCCATCGTCGATGTTACCAGTCTGCCTGGTCAAGCTCTGGCGGGCACCGTGCGCTGGGACTCGGGGGAAGGTTACATTGCTGGCCTGCGCTGGCCGGAATATGCTGCGGAAGAGGCCGGCTACCAGTTTATCGATGTCGCTGAAATTCTTCAACCGGGCTGGCACATTAATGGGCAGGCGCAGATTGCTGCAAATGCCAACAATTGAAGTAATTGATAGTTGTGGATTGCGGCGACAGGCTGTCTAAGTTTCGGCATGGCGAAATCCGATCAAGACAGCACTAGCCGCGCACCCTCATCTGGAATCTGTTACCTGATCGGGTCTGGCCCGGGAGATCCGGGGTTGATGACGCTACGCGCAAAGCAATGCATCGAGGAGGCTGATGTGATCGCCTACGATTACCTCTCGGGTTCAGACTTGTTGTGCTACGCCCGCCCGGATGCCGAAACCATCTACGTCGGGAAAAAAGCGAAAGATCATGCGCTGCCACAGGCCGACATCAATGCCCTGCTGGCCGAGCACGTGGCCGCTGGAAAGATAGTGACTCGTGTCAAAGGCGGCGATCCGATCATCTTTGGCCGAGGAGGGGAGGAGGCGGAGTATCTTCATGAGCGGGGACTTCGATTTGAAATTGTGCCCGGCATCAGTTCCGCCATTGCGGGCCCTGCTTACGCTGGCATCCCGGTGACGCACAGGGCATTCGTTTCGCAGTTCACGGTGTTTACTGGGCATGAGGATCCGACCAAAGTTGAGAGCTCGCTGGACTTTAAGAAACTGGCGCAAGCTGATGGTACCAAGGTGATGCTCATGGGAGTGCAGCGGCTGCGCGGAATCTGTGAGGAATTCATCAAAGAAGGCGCGAAGCCCGACCTTCCTGTGGCATTGGTAAGGTGGGCAACGACCAATCGCCAGCAGACGATCACTGGGACACTGGAGACGATCGCGGATGTTGCAGAAGCCTGTCAGTTCAAAGCGCCAGCCGTGGCTGTCTTTGGCGAAGTGGTGTCACTGCGCGATAAGCTGAACTGGTTCGAGAACCGTCCGCTCTTCGGCAAAAGAATTGTTGTCACGCGCACTCGAAAGCAGGCTGGAGCCTTGAGTGAAAAACTCTGTCGTATGGGGGCTGATGCTTACGAAATTCCTACAATCCGTATCGAAAAGCCGGACGATATGCTGGAGTTCGGCCACATGGTGCAGGACTCGAATACTTACAATTGGATCGTGTTCACTAGTCCCAATGGAGTGACAGCATTCTTCGATGTCTTTTTCAAAATCTACAACGATGCGCGCGAGATCGGAGCTGCTCGTATCGCCGTAGTAGGCCCGGGAACCGCAAAGAAAGTTGCCGAATACCATCTCAACGCGGACGTCGTTCCCGAAGAGAAATTTGTTGCTGAAGGCCTGGTAGAAGCGCTTCTATTGAATGAAGGAACCATCGAGAATCTTACGTTCCTCTGGGTGCATGGAAAAGAAGGGCGCGACGTCATCCATGCGGCACTGACCGAAAAAGGTGCCATCGTCGATGAAGCCATCGCTTACAAGACGGTGCCGGAAACTGACGATATCAATGGTGGTCGAGCCCGCATGGCGCAGGATGGCGCAGACGTGATTACCTTCACCAGCTCATCTACCGTCGAGAATTTTTTCAAGCTGGGACTTGAGCTGCCAGAGGATGTTAAACTCGCCAGCATCGGGCCCATTACCTCAAAAACGATTCTTGAGCACGGTTACAAAGTCGATATCGAAGCGAAGGAACACAACATTCAGGGGCTGGTCGATGCGATCGTGCAACACTTCTCGGGAGAGTAGAGAAGCCTCAACGTCAATGCGGAGGGAATGCCTGCGCTAGCGGCATGCCCGCAAGAATCTCGATCGGCAATTTTTTGTGCTCGTATTCGTAGGGCGGGGAATTCCAGGCAAAGTCCTGCGGATACTGCCCGCGCACGACGTTCAGTATCGACTTTGTCATCGCCAGCGATCTTAACTTGCTGCGATCCGTGACATGGATGAAGCAACCGTGGCAAATTTGCCCGCCGTGTTTTTGAAATGTTGGCTCAAAAGAGATTTCGCGAAAGTGAACGCCCTCAAGTTTGAGATCGTTGAGGATGCCAGTCAGCTCATAGCCATTGATCCATGGTGCTCCAAAGATTTCGAATGGTCGGGTCGTGCCGCGGCCTTCAGAGAGGTTCGTTGCCTCCAGCAGGCACATGCCCGGGTAGACGATTGCGGTGTCCAGTGTGGGCATGTTAGGGGAGGGCATCGCCCAGGGCAGGCCGGTTTCGTCGAACCACATCGCGCGATCCCAATTCTCCATGGGCAACACCGTGAGGTCGCAGTCCGGGAATGCTTCGGCCTTAAATTGCCGGGCCAGCTCTCCGATGGTCTTTGCATGGCGGACTGCAATGGGATGCAGTCCAACAAAGGAAAAATGATCCGCCTGAATGACGTCTCCCTCTTGATCGATGCCATTGATAGGGTTGGGCCGGTCGCATACGACGACTGAAATTCCCGCCTCCGTGCACGCTTTCATGCACAGGTAGAGGCTCCAGATGAATGTGTAGTAGCGGCTGCCGACATCCATGAGATCCACCAGCAGCACTTCCACGTTCTTCAGCATTTCTGCCGTGGGCTCACGGTGGGCGCCGTACAGGCTGTGCACCGGAACTCCAAGTTGCGGGTGCCGATAGCCCTCCCACTCGATCATGTTATCCTGCGTCGTTCCGGCAAACCCATGCTGCGGTCCGAACAGCGTGGTAAGCTCAAAAGACTGGCCATTCAAGTCGCCGAGGACTTCAGTCACCGGGCGGCCGCCAGAGGTGATCGATGCCGCATGAAGGAGCGCACCGAGACGTTTTCCACGAAGTGCCTTCGGCCACAGTTGCGACAGCTGGTCGACTGGAAGAACGACTGGTAAACGCATCACATCAATCAAGCCCACTGGGGCACGTGCATGTCGAACTGAGGGATGCGCGCATAGACCACGCGGCCGTCGTCCGTTGTGGCAAAAAATGCTCCAGAGGCGCTGCTGTCGCTCTGTATGACGTGGTAGCTATTGTAGGAAAAATCTTCTCCGGGTGCCAGTTTGGGTGTCTGATTCACAACGCCTTCTCCTTCCACCACTGTTTTGCGATTTGAATCCGCCTCAGAGATAATCCACTTGCGTCCACGAATCGTCACCGTCTCATCCGACTGGTTCGAAATGGTAATGAAATACACGAACGGATGCGGACGATCATCCGGTGCCTGCAGGCTCGGCATGTAAATGACGTCGTCTACATTAGCATTCAACCCGGTAAGTTCTGTTGCATCTACGGCCACGCTGTGAATAAAGGGCGGATTCTCTGCGGCATAAAGAGGAATCTCTCTTGTGAGGGAAAATTTCTACCGCTAGGGTTTTTGGAATATGTCTGTCATCTTCCAATCTACCCCTGTTGCGCTGTCGGTCGCGGGCTCAGACTGTTCCTGCGGCGCCGGGGCGCAGGCAGACCTGAAAACGTTCTCTGCGCACGGTGTTTATGGGCTGACCGCGCTGACCTGCGTGGTGGCAGAGGTTCCCGGTAAAGTGACCCGGATCGATCAGATTGCACCCGATATGCTCGCAGAGCAGATGCGGGTGCTATTGAATGCCTTTCCTGTCAGTGCCATGAAAACCGGCATGGTGCCATCGCGTGAGCACACGCTGGCCATTTGCTCAGTTTTGGATGCGCTACCGCCGGATCGCCGCCCGCAGATCGTTGTCGATCCCGTGATGGTAGCGACCAGCGGTGATCGACTGGTCGATGACGCAGCGATCGCCGCACTGCAGACTGAGTTGTTTCCACGGGCCGCGGTGTTGACGCCGAACATGGGGGAAGCTGCTGTTCTGCTGGGCGCCGATGTGCGGACGGTGGATGATCTGGAGCCCGCAGCTCGGGCGCTGTCAAAGAAATTTGGAACCGCTGTTCTGGTGAAAGGCGGCCACCTCAACGGAAAGCTGGCGCGCGATTGCCTGGTGATGACGGACGGCACGATGCACTGTTTCGATGCCGAATTTGTAGCAGACAGAGACACGCACGGAACGGGATGCACGTTGTCGTCTGCGATCGCGGCATTGCTGGCAAAGGGGCAAGCGCTCGAGCCCGCTGTCGCGGATGCCAAGCGGTATGTGCATCAGGCCATTAATCACATCATGCGCTGGGAACCAGAAGGGAGAGAGCGTATCGATGCGCTGAATCACTTTGCCCAACCGAAGGCATGAGGATTCCTGGAGGCATGACAGTTGTGATTGTGGGCAAGTGGATGCGAGCCGTGGTGTTCGCATCCTGTGTTCATGGCAGCGTAATTCATGCGCAAGAACCTGTCGCCGCCAAACCCGTCGCAGCCAATGGCGAACGATTGATCGACACGCTCAACCAGGCAAGTTTGCAGAGCGCGTTTCAACTCCTCCGGCAGCGCTACCTTGAAAAGGAATCACTGACCTTGGATCGGCTGAATAGGATCGCGCTTGAAGGTGTGCTGGCTCAACTGGGCACTGGCGCGGAACTGGTGCCTGAGAAGTCTCATGCAGAATCTGGTTCGCAGCTGCGCATGGTGTCCGAATTGATTTCTGAGGACATCGCCTATGTGCGTCCGGTCACTCTCAGTGGTGGTGAACTCAAGAATTTTGATTCCGTGTTAGTGGGATTCCAGAAATCTCCTGCGCGTGCACTGATCCTGGATCTACGCTGTCCCGGCGGCACGGACCAGTTCCGCAATGCGGCCGAATATTGTAGCCGATTTGTGGATTCGGGTGCAGAACTTTTTCAGATCCTACGTCCCGAGGGCACAGGGAATCCCCAAATGTATAAAGCGCGCAAGGGCCAGCGCTGGAATAAGCGTCTCGTCGTGCTGGTCGATGGTGACACCTGTCCTGCTGGAGAAATTCTGGCTGCCAGTCTTCGTCATCAGTTAGGGTGTTTGTTAGTGGGCTCTACTACCCCAGGCCGGACGGCCGAGTACGAGGAAGTGCCCATTGGGAAAGGGGGATTACTACGCTATGCAGTGGCAGAAGTGATCGTCGTCGCCGATCAAAAATTATTTGGTGAGGGAGTGGTGCCTGATATTCGCAAGGAGCTGGATCTCGATGAAAAGCGCACCATGTTTTTGCGGGCGCAGTCGCAAGGTGTGCACTCCTTTGTCACGGATGTGGAGCGAGCCAGACTCAATGAAGCTGCCCTGGTCGCGGGATCGAACCCTGAACTGGCCGCGCGGATGGAGAAGAACGAGGGCGCATCGGAACCAGAATTTCGCGATGAAATCATTCAGGCCGCTGTCGATGTGCTGACAGCTGCATTGCGAATGACCGACGATTAATCCGATTGTGTCGAAAAGTTTTCAATTGCCTGATTGTGCAATCCTGTTCTGATGTGGCAACTACTGCCTTTTTCAGGCAATAAATGCAAAACTGAAAATGCCTCAAATCGATACTGCCAACCAGTCAGCGGTGATTCACATCGGAGCCAGTTCCGTAGGGTTACTCGTCGGGCAATTGTCCCCCGAAAGTGGCCGGTATGAGGTCGTCGAATTCTTGTCGCGTCCAGTGTCACTGGCGGCAGACATTTTTGAGCAGGGATACATTAGCCCAGGCACGATGGACGCTTGCACCGGCGCATTGCGCACCTTTCTGGCGAGTATTTCGGAGACAGTGGGAGAAGGCGCACTGCCGGGCAGAGTGCATGCGACGAATATTCTAGCCGAAGCATCCAACGAGGACGTTTTCCTCAATCGCGTCAGCATTACATGCGGCATGGAAGTGGCGACGCTGGATGACGGTGAGATGACCCGTTTGATCTACTTCATTAGTCAAAGATTGTTTGAAACGAAGACCAATTTGCTGCGTAAGCATACCGCCGTGTGCCACATCGGGCCCGGTAATACCCGTATCCTCTATTTCGAAGGCGGTAGCATCGACCGCTACTTCAGCTATCGATTAGGGGGATTCCGCATCGCTGGTTCTCTGGCCAGCGAACGCAGCGACAAATCTCAGCTGGAATTGATCGACGGCAGTATTCGGGGAACTCTTGAAAGTATCGTCAATGATTGCGGCGATCCAGTGGACTCATTCGTCGCTCTCGGTGGGGAAGTGCAGTTGATTGCTGCGAAAATCGGCGAACGAAAGGGCGGGTTGGTAGTGATCAAATTATCACAGCTGGATAAATTTCTGGAAGAGATTGAAGGCGACGATCCAGACGCACTGGTGCGTCGGTTCCGGTTAGATTATCACAGTGTTGCCGCCCTGGTTCCCACCTTGCGCTCGGTGCAGAATATTGCAAAAGCCATCGGAGCAAAGCGCATTCTGACGATCGGGGGGAGTTTTGATCGGGAACTCCTGGAGATTCTGGCATTTCGCGACTCTTCATTTGCCAATCCCATTCAAAGGGAAGTACGCCAGGGGGCCAAGCGGTTGGCCGCCAAATTTCATATCGATATGGACCACGCGCTGCAGGTAGAAGACCTCTGCGTGCAGTTGTTCGATTCCTTACGCTCACTGCATCATTTGGAGGAGGGGGATAAACTACTGTTGCGCGTTGCCGCAATCCTCCATGAGGCCGGGCGATTTGTGAGCTCCAAGGCGCACCATCAGCATTCATTCTATTTGATTAGTCATAGCGAAATTTTCGGATTGAGCCATCGCGAAATCGAAATTGTGGCCCTGGTCGCGCGCTATCATCGCCACTCACCGCCAAAGCGAAATCATGAGGGATACAAAGATTTGGCACGGGGTGATCGGCTGCTGGTGGCCAAGCTGGCATCCATATTGCGAGTTGCCGATGCGTTGGAACGCGGTCACAGTCAACGCGTTCGTAAGCTTGATGTGATTCTCGAAGATCGGAGACTGGTGCTCATTGCTGGTGACCAGGAAGACCTGTCACTGGAGCAATTCGCAATCAATGACAAGGGGGATTTATTCACCCAGATCTTTGGCGTGGATATCGAAGTCAGAGGAGGAGAGAGAGCATCTTACAAATAGCCAGCTGCCAGATTGGGCACATGTAAGAAGCATTCGAAAATTTGCCTGCGGCACCGCCATCTTCCTTTTCACATCGCTTGCGATTTGCAGGTCGCTAGGCTAAGAGTTGCGGCAGATGGAAGTGCCTTTCTTCAATCGCGAGCTGACATGGCTCGAGTTCAATCAGCGAGTGCTCAACGAAGCTGCACGCAAGGATTTGCCGTTGTTGGAACGGCTTAAATTTTTGGCGATTAGTGCGTCGAATCTTGATGAATTTTTCATGGTACGTGTGGGAGGGCTGCAAATGTTGCAGAAGTCGGGAAGGCGTCCGCGCGATCACTCAGGATTCACGCCATCCCAGCAGTTGCAATTGATCAGGGAGAAAGTCAAAGCGATGACCGAACAGCAGTATGCCCTGCTGGAAGAGGAAATCGATCCGGCGCTCCATCAGCACGGAATCCGCCGCGTGTCTCCCTCGCGTATTCTGCCGCAGCAATTAGATTACATCACAGAGTTCTTTGATACCCACCTGTATCCTGTCATTACACCGCTGGCGGTCAGTCACGATGATCCCGGCCAGGCATCTCAATTGATCCCGAACCAGAGAGTAGGACTGCTCGTTATGCTGGAGGCGATCGACGATTCGCAGAAAGGGTTTTTCACCGCGAAGGAATCTGCGCAGCAGTCGCCCGAAGAGTCGCCCTTGCGCAGGAGTGTCATTATTCCGATGCCTTCGAATATCCCACGATTCCTGGTGTTGCCTGCGAACGAAGGATTTGTCTACATGTTGCTGGAGGACGTGCTGGGACACTTCTGTGCCCAACTGTTTCCTGGGGAAGTGGTGCGTGGAACGGGTAAATTCAGAATCTCGCGAAATGCGGACATTACTCTGGAAGATGAGGGAACACACGATCTTGCCGCAGAGATGGTCGAGACGCTGGCAGAGCGTAAGCGCAGTGAGGTCGTGCGACTGGAAGTGAACGCAGGACGCATCGTGACTGCAGAACTCGGTCGAATCTTCAGTGTGAAGAATCCGGGAACCTATGCCACACGTGGGCCTCTGGAACTATCAGGATTCATGGAACTGGCGATTGCACCAGGTTTCGAAGAACTCAAAGCCACCCCCTGGGAGCCACAATCCTGTAGTGCGCGGAATCCAGGTGAGTCGATTTTCAAGACACTGGATCGCACAGATTTGCTTCTATATCATCCCTATGATGACTATGATCCGGTGCTGGCACTCGTGGAAGAGGCTGCCGAAGACTCTAACGTTGTCGCCATTAAGCAGATTCTTTATCGAACGGCCAAGAACAGCCGCATTATCACTGCATTGATCAAGGCGGCAGAGCGTGGCAAACAAGTCACGGTGGTGGTAGAGCTCAAAGCCCGATTTGATGAACAACGAAATCTGGAGCGGGCCGATGAACTGAAGCGTGCAGGCGTGCAATTGATCTACGGCGTGCAGGGGCTGAAGACACACGCCAAAGCCTGCGTCATCGTGCGCCGCGAGCGCGGAATCGTGCGGCGATACATTCACTTTGGAACCGGCAATTACAATGAATCAACTGCGCGGCTCTACACAGATATCAGTTATTTGACATCCAAGTTGGAATACGGAATTGAGGCCTCGGCATTCTTTAATGCGCTCACCGGTGGCTCGCGTCTGGAGCCGGGTGAACTAACGACGGCAGCGCCCTTTTACATGCGTGAGAAATTGCTGGAGTTGATCGAAAGTGAAACCGCCCGGGCAAGCCAGGGGCAAGAGGCACGCATCGTTGCGAAATTTAATAGCCTGCAGGATCGGGAGATGATCGCGGCCCTCTACAAGGCTTCCCGCGCAGGTGTCAAAATTCGTCTCAACGTGCGCGGGATCTGTTGTCTGGTTCCAAGCCTGCCGAAGGTGAGCAAAAATATCGAGATCGTCAGTATCATTGACCGTTACCTCGAGCATGCGCGCATCTTTTACTTCCATCAGGGCGGAAACCGCGAAATTTATATCAGTAGCGCCGATCTCATGGAGAGAAACCTGGATCGAAGGGTAGAGTTGCTGGTGCAGATTCGCGAGCCGTCAGTCGCAGGTGCGTTAGCGAAAATTCTGGAACAACACTTTGAGGACAACTGTCAGGCCTACGACTTGCAATCGGATGGCAGTTACATCAGGAGAAAGGCTAAAGCTGGCAAGATTCGACGGGCGCAACGGCGCTTTCAGACTCAGGCGACAGAGCGGGAAAGAGCCAGCACCCAACACGAAGATGTCGGATTTGTTCCGCATCGACCCAGCCGGACGTTGGATGTCAGGTGAGAATTTCCCTTACATTACCATTCCGCCATCGACAGCAAGAACCTGCCCGGTGATATAGCGGGCACGCGGGCTGGCCAGGAATCCCACAGCAGCAGCGATATCATCGACTTCTCCCAGCTTCTTCAATGGGACACGTTCCAGGATTCCGTTTTTCATCTCGTCGGTTAGTCCTTCCGTCATATCCGTGACGATGAATCCAGGAGCGATGGCATTCACGGTCACACCGCGACCGGAAAACTCACGGGCCAGCGATTTTGTCAACCCAATCAGACCTGCCTTGCTCGCCGAGTAATTGACCTGCCCGGCATTACCAATCAGTCCGATGACTGAGCTGATGTTAATGACGCGGGCATCGGGTTGTTTTAAAAGTGATCGCTGCACTGCTTTGATCATATTAAAGGCTCCCTTGAGATTGGTATCGAGAACAGTGTCCCAGTCGTCGTCACTCATGCGCATGCAGAGGCCATCACGAGTGACGCCGGCATTATTCACCAGAATGTCGACCTTGCCAAAGTCAGCGATGATTTGTTTTCCAGTCGCAAGACAAGCCGCGCCGTCGGATACATCGAGCGCATAGGGGCGGGCGGAATCCGCAAAGGCAGCATTGAGTTCTTCCGCAGCCTTGGACGAATTCGCTTCTGTCCGGCTGACTACGGCAATGCGTGCGCCGCCGGCTGCTAATTCTCTCGCGATCGCCAAGCCGATGCCGCGACCAGCACCTGTCACTACTGCAATTTTTTCGTCGTATAGTCCCATAAAGCATTCTTTCACCCGTTGCAGAAAAAAACGCAACTCCTGATTGTTGTCAGTGCCTTGGGGTGATTGTTAAGGCATTTATCGTCAGTAGATTAGAGTTCACTGTGTCTTCACTGGAAAGCCGTCAGTCGCCCGGATATTGACCGTGTTATCTGCAGAAGTGACGATCAACGCTTCGCACTTGGGGCGTGACTGAATGAAGTCCAGGCCTTTGCTCTGGCCAAGCACGCTGACGGCGGAGGCCAGCGCATCTGCTTCCATTCCGGTGCGGGCAATGATGCTGACTTGCAGCCGATCCGTCAGTCCCATACCGGTCGCGGGATTGACGATGTGCGAGTAACGGACGCCATCGATTTCGACAAATTGATGTAGGTCGCCGGACGTTGCCAGTGAGGCATTGGCCAGTGGCACGATCCACGGACTATCTTCATTTCCCGGGTTCCGAACTGCCACATTCCATGACGCGCGATCGGGTGGGGGATCGCCAGCCAGCACGTCGCCACCACCATCAATCAGCATCCGGGTGATGCCAAATTTGTCGCGAATCGTTGCATACATTTCATCTATGGCGAAGCCCTTGGCAACACCACCGAGATCGAGACTCATGGAGGGCGATGTAAGAGTCGCAGTTCGCCGTTCATTGTCCCATCTGATCAGACTGTAACCAACATGTTGACGCGTCTCTTTCAATAGATCATCGTCTGGCATTACTCCCGTTTTTCGTGCCTGCCGCCACAGTTTCACAAGCGGCCCAATGGTAATGTCGAATGCGCCTTTCGTTTCTGCGCTGAGTTTTTGCGAGAACCCTAACACTTTCCCTAGATCTTCACTTACGATGACGGTCGTGCTTTTTCCTGATTTCGCTGACAATCGATTCAGTTCGCTGTCCTCCTTGTAGTCGCTGAGGGCAGCGTCAAGCGCAATGATTCTATCAAATCCAGCCTTGGCTGCACGATTGGCAGTTAGTTGATCCTCCGCATACAGCGTCAGTTTGAAAAGCGTGCCCATGCAGGGCTGACGGAAAGTGTATTTTTGCAATTGCTGCGTGTCCTCATCCTCTGCCACAGCCAATCGTGGAACAACGTTTCCAGTGAGTATCAGAAGTGAAAGTGTGACGTTGCGCAATCTGGCCAATCGATCCATGTTAGCTTAACAACCGCCTGAAATGTCCCTATGTCAATTGCACTGAATGTTTCGCAGTACATCGATTCCGCTATCACACGGGAAGCCAGTGACACTTTTTTATCCGAAGGCGTCGGTGTGCGAATGAAAATCAACGGCACCCTGCAGGAGGTCGGGGACACTACGCTTGATCGGGAATCGCTGCGAGAATTCTGGCTGGCTTGCGGTCAGGATCCCGATTGCGTGATGGACGCAGATACTGCTTACGTAGCGCCGAGTGGGGTGCGCTTTCGCGTGAATTTGTTTCGCCACATGGGGCGACTGGGAGCTGTCTTGCGGCAAATTAAGACGCAAATTCCGAACATGAAATCGCTCGGGCTACCTACTGCATTACTCACCTCGTGGGTGAGTGCGCCATCCGGGTTGTTACTGGTGACTGGGCCCACCGGATGCGGAAAATCGACCACTCTTGCGTCGTGTCTTGAGTGGATTAATCAGAACAGCGCGCGCCATGTTGTAACGATCGAGGATCCGATTGAGTACCAATTCGTTGATCAAAAGTCACTGTTCTCGCAGCGTGAAGTGCACACGGACACGGAATCATTCGCAAAAGGTTTGCGCAGTTCCCTGCGCCAGGCCCCGGATGTGATTTTGCTTGGCGAGATCCGTGATGCAGAGTCGGCCAGGATCGCGCTGCAGGCCGCAGAGACCGGCCACCTCGTGCTTTCGACGGTTCATAGCTCGGGCGTGCAGGATACCCTGGATCGCCTGTTGCATCTATTTTCTGATCAGGAAAGACACAGTCTATTGGGACTGTTGAGCGCACAGCTGATCGGCATTTTTTCTCAGATGATGCTTCCTGCCGCCGACGGGAATGGTGTGCATGTCGTCACCGAGCATCTCAACAACGAAGGGGCGACGCGACTTTGGATCCGCGAAGCCAGACTCGCAGAGTTACAGGATTTTCTCGGCAAATCAGACGACGGATGGAACCTGAGTTTCATGCGCAGTCTCGTCGCTGCCGCACGAACCGGGCAGGTCGAAAAGGAAGTCGCACGCCGCGCATCCAGTAATGCTACTGAATTCGATCGCGCGATGCTCGGAATTTCTTCCTGACTTCTGTCTGTCGGCTAAGCTTCGATCAAGTGCTCGTCGTCTTCTTTCTCAAGTTCAAGCGCGCAATCAATCAAGGCCAGGTGACTGTAAGCCTGCGGAAAATTGCCTAACTGTCGGCGGGATGAGAAGTCGAGATCCTCACCGTAGAGCCCGTGTGGATTCGCGGCGGCCAGCAAGGTGTCGAACATTGCGCGTGCCTCGTTGCGTCGGCCGATGACGGCAAGTGCTTTTACCATCCAGAATGAACAAACCGTAAACGCACTGGACGGCTCGCCAAAGTCATCGTGGTTTTTGTAGCGGTACATGAGGCCGTCGCGGCAGAGTTCTTTCAATGTTAGATCGACGGTGGAAACAAAGCGCGGATCGTCAACTTCGATGAATCCGTATTCTGCCATCAACAGGTTCGATGAATCCAATTCCGTTGATCCATAAGACTGGGTGAAGGCGCCAATTTCCTCATTCCAGCCATGGTCACAAATATCCACGTAAATGTCTTCCAGAAGGGCAACGTGTTGCTCTGCCCAGTCGTTCTTGTCCAGCAGGCAGGCAATGCGGATTGCGCGATCGATGGCAACCCAGCAAAGCACTTTCGAAAATACGAACTGCCGGGTTTCGCCTCGGATTTCCCAGATGCCCCTGTCCGGCTCGCGCCACCGATCGGCCACGGAACGCGCAACCGCACGCACCCGCGTCCACAGGCGATCCAGGCTCTCTGGCGTGCGCACCCGCTCGCTTAGATCCTGATAAATGACGTCCAGCAGTACGCCATAAATGTCGTGTTGTTCCTGATCATGAGCGGCATTTCCAATCCGCACCGGAGCCGAATTTTTATACCCACTGAGGTGGTCGAGCGTCTCTTCCGTGAGATGCTTTTCTCCCCGAAGTCCATACATGATCTGCAGCTTGTCGTCCTTCGTCGTTACCGTGCGCAGGATCCAGTCGATGAAGCGGGACGCCATTCCGGGATGGCCGATTTTTCGCAAGATGGAAACCGTCATCGAGGCGTCACGAATCCAACAGAATCGGTAGTCCCAGTTGCGTGTTTCGCCGATCGACTCGGGCAATGAAGTGGTCACTGCTGCGACGACGGCACCGGTCAGGTCAAATTGCAACATGCGCAGGGTCAATGCGCTGCGCAGGACTTGCTCACCATACTTCGCCGGGCGATGGGTGCGGGCACACCACAACAACCAGTAAGAACGAGTGCGTTGAAGCATCAGATTCACGGTATCGCCATCCGGTTCCTGGACTTTGTCATGATAACTGACGAGAAAGAACGTCGTTTTGTCCAGCGTGACTGGACGCTGTTCCAGAATGTCCTCGGCATCGACGTCACTGTAAAGGTAGAGCGACTCGTAGAAACTGCGGCCGTCGTCCCTGGTGCCAGACGTCTGACTCTTAATGCGCCCGGGCTCAATGTTGTTCTCAGTTGGGAACCGGGCATACTCAAGTTTGGGATCGTAGTGGACGCGGATTTCCGGTGTGCCTTTGAGTGGCTCCAGCACGCGCACTATGTCGGACGAGGCATCGCCTTCCGATCCCGCCTTGCCGTCCCAAGTGTAGCGCGGCATAAAATCGATCACTCGAAAGGCCCCCGATTTTCCTTCAAAGCGCGTGATCAGAATATTCGTGTGCCTTTCGTATTCCTGTGACACGGCTTTGCCATCGATCATCTCAATTCCAAAGCTCCCACCCTTCTCAGAATCAAGCATTGCGGCGAAAACGGTGCCTGAATCAAAGTCCGGCAGGCAGGCAAAGACGATGGAGCCATCCGGCTCAATCAACGCCGCAGAACGACCATTGCCAATCACGCCGTGATTGTAATTTTCTGCTTCGGTTATTAAGGAATTACTCATTTTTTGGAAAGGGAATCGCGAAGGCTCTCAAGGAATGCACGCAGGCCATTGATATCGGTGCGCCGTTGCGCGCGGGTCGATGATTTTCCGACATTGACGGTGATAAAGTCGACGTCGTCCAGCTCAGGTTCGAGCGCGAACATGGTTTCGTCCGTCTTGTCGTCGCCCGCAGCAAAGGCAACTTTCGGTTGCCACTTGTTAATCAATTGCTTCACTGCAATTCCTTTGTTCACCAGCTGACTGGCTACTTCGACGATCATGTTTCCATGATGGACGGACACTGGCATACTCGCGGTGACGTCGGTCAGTTCGGCCAGCAGCCCTTTGGCTTGCCACAGGCCGAATTCGGGTTCTGCCCGGCGGTAGTGCCAGACCAGTGAGGACCTTTTCTCTTCGATCGATGTGCCGGGCGTCAGGTCTGCTGCCTGTTGCAGGTGCGGGCGCACGTCGTCCTGCCATCCGGTGTCGATGCCCGGGTGAATCAGAGCCCATTCAGGTGACTCAGCACGCGACCATCGGTAGCCATGTTCGGCGACGAGCGTGATGCCGAGCCCGCCAAAGTGTTGCTCGAGGAACTCCATTGGCCGACCGCTGATGACCGACACTAGCATGTGCTTGGAAAGCTCTTGCAGCAAAGGGCACAGTTCATCATCTGGCACAGCAGCATCTGGATCATCAACGAATCCGCGCAATGTGCCATCATAGTCGAGGAACAATGCCACCGACTCGCCTGCGCGAACGCGTGCCGCCATCGAGTCCGCAAGATCCAGTAACGAAGCGCTGCGTTCGGCAACTTTTTCCCTCAATTCCACTTTATGCAGATCGCTCATGAACAAGTTTGCCCATGCGGCGGCATCTGTGCGAACCAGGCGACTGCCCATCGCCGTGGTACGGGCAATGCGTTCCTCTGTCCCCATCGCCAGGGCGGTCGCCATCGCGTCGGCGACTTCGCGGACATCGTAAGGGTTGATCAGGAGTGCGTGCGACATTTCCTGTGCGGCGCCAGCGAACTCACTGAGAACCAGAACTCCCGGCGTCGCCTTTTCGTAGCAATGCTTGCAGGCGATAAATTCTTTCGCCACGAGGTTCATGCCATCGATCAATGGTGTCACCAGGCAGATTTCTGCCAGCACATAGAGCGCAGCCAGATCCGCTTGCGGGAAACTTTGGAATAGAAACTGCACGGGGGAATGACCGACACTGCCGAACTCGCCGTTGATCGAGCTCACTTCCTGTTGCACTTCTTCCGTCAGGTCGGTGTACTCCTGCACGCCTTGCCGAGATGGCACGGCAATGATGACAAACAGGACGTCAGCCCTCAGCTCCGCATTCCGCTCCAGAAAAGTGCGAATGGCCGCCAGCTTCTCAGGAATTCCCTTGGTGTAGTCGAGGCGCTCAACACTGAGAACGAGCCGCTTGCCATTTAGATTACGCGCCTGACTTGCGACCGCATTTTCAAAGTTGTCGTCACCCAGGACTGCGGAGAATCCATTGTGATCGTGACCGATCGGGTAAACTCCCAGATGGATCGGATGTTCGTCGATCCACACCGCATCCATTTGCGATTCCGATCCCAGGACGCGGAGCAATGATGAGCGAAAGTGGCGAAGATAATTGTAAGTATGGAAGCCGATGATGTCAGCACCGAGCAGACCGTTGAGCAAGCGTTGCCGATCGGGCAATGCACGGAACACATCGCTGCTGGGAAAGGGCGTGTGGAGGAAAAAACCGACGCGCAACTTGCGATCGGAGTTACGCAATAGCTGCGGCAACAGCATCAGATGGTAGTCGTGGATCCAGATGGAATCGCCATCTTCAGCAATGTCCAGCACGGCATCTGCAAACTTGCGATTCGCCACTTCGTAGGCACTAAACCAATCGTAGTCAAATTCTGCCCTGTTGACCATGTAGTGAAATAGTGGCCATAGCGTCGAGTTCGTGTAGCCCTCGTAAAATCCGCTCAGATCTTCCGTGGTGAGCATCACGGGCTTCACCCCAATTTGCGCCATAGCTTTTTCAAGTGCCGGGCGATCGGCAACTTCTTCCTCAGCCACGCCCGGCCATCCGACCCACATGGCGTCGATTTTTGCGCCTGACAGGGCTGAAGCCAGGCCTCCTGTAGTGCGTTCAGGTGTGCCGTCGGCCGCCAGTCTCACTGGCAGTCTGTTGGATACTAAGATCGTTTTTCCCACGAGATTACTTACCACGCAGGAACCGTCTGCCAACGTAAAAGATAGCAAGCCCACCAGCCAAAGATCAGTGGAAAAAGATTGTTGAATCGATCTATACCGTTTTCAATGCTGCCAGATGACCTTGATAAATGATTGATTTTCTATGACAGAAGCTGCACAGAATCTGCTGGTACCCGAAGAAGTCGTAAATCTGCTGCGGGCTTCCGCCGTGTTCAGTGACGTGCCGGACGACGATCTGGCGGCTCTCGCTGCTGGATTCGTGCGTCGCCAGTTCTCTGCCGGAAGCATCGCTGTCAGGGAAGGTGAACGGGGGCGCGAAATCTTTTTAGTCACCGATGGGGCATTCGATGTGTTTGCGAGTGAGGCCGATGGCCGGCGTCGCCTCGATACCCTTGGGCCTGGTGTCATTTTTGGAGAAATCGCGGCTCTCACCGGTGGCCGACGCTATGCCACGGTGCAGGCAGCAGTCGATTCTTCCGCCTTGGTCAACGAGGAAGCCAACTTTCACGACGTCCTCCGGGCATCGCGTCCCCTTTCTGAAGCGATTCTAAGATCGCTCGATCGCTACGCTTGAGGTAAACTCCCAAAATCTTTCAATCGCTCTGTAATTACCACACCCATCTTATGTTTATTCGTCCGAAAACTGTTTTGAATGCCTGGAAACTCGCCCAACTCGCCATTTTGGGTGCAGCCTGCGGCGCATGTTTCACACACTCCGCCTCAGCGCTGGAGTTTGAAAAGGGTGACCGCATCGCTGTTGTTGGCAACACACTGGCGGATCGGTTGCAGGTGCACGGCTGGATGGAGGCGCTGCTGCAGCAAAAAAATGCAGGCAAGGATCTAGTCTTCCGTAATCTTGGATTTCCGGGTGACACGGTGACAAAGCGGCCGCGGAGTTCAGGATTCACTTCGCCGGAAGATTATCTGAAACACGTCAAGGCAGACGTCATCTTCGTGCTCTTCGGCTACAATGAATCGTTCGCGGGCGAGTCAGGCGTTGCTGGATTTAAGAAAGATCTGGAGACAATGATCGACAATTACCGCGCGCTTCAACCGAACGGTGAGAGCGCGCCAAGGTTTGTCCTGTTTACCCCCATCGCGCACGAAGACCTCGAGACCCCGAACCTGCCAGATGGCTCGGCGAACAACGCGCGACTGGCACTTTACGCGACAGCAATTAAAGAAGTCGCTGAGGCAAAGAAGACGGACTTCGTCGAATTGTTCGAATCGACCAAAAAGCTCTACGCCACCATCGAAGCTCCACAGACCATCAACGGCATCCACTTGTCCGAACAGGGCAATCGCCACCTGGCAGAGATCATCGCCAGTCAACTGACGGGGCAAAATGTATCTGCTGCCCCGGAATCTGAGCCCGTTCGTGCAGCTGTTCTGGAGAAAAACTGGCACTGGTACAACCGCTACCGTGCCACCGATGGCAATGATGTCTGGGGTGGGCGTTCGTCATTGAAGTTCACCGATGATCAAACCAATTTTGAAGTCCTGCAGCACGAGCTCGTGATGCTCGACATCATGACCGACAATCGCGATCCATTGATCTGGGCAGCGATCAAAGGAGAAGATTACAAAGTCGATGACAGCAATGTCCCAGCGCCTGTTCCTGTGAAATCGAACGTTGGCGGAGGCAGTCGCAGTTCCAGTGAGGAGAAAGAGGGTTCACTTAAATACGTCAGTGGCCAGGACGGTATCAAGAATATGACCATGGCCGAGGGGATGGAAGTCAACTTGTTCGCCGATGAGAAAATGTTCCCTGAACTGGTCAATCCAGTGCAGCTCAATGTTGATCCAAAGGGCCGCCTCTGGGTTGCTGCGTGGATGACGTATCCCAAGTGGGAGCCGCTCAAGGAAATGAACGATCGCCTGCTTATTCTTCCCGATGAGAACCGCGATGGCATTGCCGACAAGGTCATCACTTTTGCCAAAGTTCATAACCCACTGGGATTCGAATTCTGGAATGGCGGCGTGTTAGTCGCCTCGCAGCCAGATATCATTTTTCTCAAAGACACGGACGGTGATGATGTCGCCGATGTACGCGAAGTTTACCTGCAGGGGCTTGGTTCGGCGGATACTCACCACGCTGCCAATAATTTGCTCTTTGGCCCGGATGGTGGCCTCTACTGGCAAAGCGGGATTTTCCTCCATAACAATATCGAGCATCCATGGGGCCCCTCACTCAGCACTGGGGCGTCGGCCATGTATCGATTCGACCCTCGTCGCTACACCATTGCCATGCATGCGGGCAACAGCCCAAATCCGCACGGCATCAGCTTCGACTCCTGGGGCTACCTTTACGCCAATGATGGCACGGGTGGTCGCGCCTACCAGGTGCGCCCGGAAGGCAACGGATTCCGTATGCATCAATTACTGGAAAAAGAAGTGCGTCCCGTCCCCGCGAACCAAGTCGTCTCCAGCGAGAATTTTCCAGACGAGATGCAGCAGGATTTTCTCATCTGCAACACCATCGGATTCCTCGGCATCAAGCAGTACAAGCTCGATCGTGACGGTGGCGTCGAACAGACGCGAACCGTTGGCAAAGGAGAGAACCGCAAGACCGTCACGACGACTACCAAACCTGGCGAAGTCTGGGGAGAACCCAAAGGTGATTTGATCGTCAGCTCAGACAAGAATTTCCGCCCGACGGATGCCCAGTTCGGGTCAGACGGAGCGCTCTACATTGCCGATTGGCACAATGTCATCATCGGCCACATGCAGCACAACGTGCGCGACCCCAATCGCGACCACCAGCATGGACGCATCTACCGCATGATCGCCAAAGATCGCCCGCTGCAGAAGCCCGTCGAAATTGCAGGTGCTCCCATTCCAAAGTTGCTCGAAGCCCTCGAGCACGAAATCGATGGAGTTCGTCAACGCGCACGGGTGGAACTCAGTGCCCGCGAAACCAGCGCAGTCATCGCTGCCTGCAATGAATGGATGAAGAAATTCGATCCAAAGAAAGAAGAAGACGCCCACCACTTGCTTGAAGCTCTCTGGTTGCATCAGCAGCACAATGTCCGTAACACGAAATTGCTGACAGCATTGCTCGGTTCACCAGCCATGCATGCCAGAATTGCCGCAAACACCGTGCAACATCACTGGTATGCAGCCGATCCCGCCACCAGCAGCCCGGCAGCCGTAGCCGAGGAAAAAGAAGAGATCGCCAAAAAATCCGGAATCACCTCAGATACGCCGGAACTCACCGAAGTCTATATCGGCACGATCGTAGAGAAGCTTCAGTTTGCGTTGAAAGAATTCAGCGTAAAAGCCGGAAAGAAAATCAGCATCACCTTCGCAAACCCCGACTTCATGCCGCATAACTTCGTCATCGTTCAGCCCGGCGCCGCCGATGAAGTAGGAATAGCTGCCATGCAACTCGGCGCCAAAGGCTTCGACCTGCAATGGGTACCGGAAAGCGATAAAATCATCGTCTCAAGCAAACTCATCGACCACAGAGGCGAACAAGTTCTCGACTTCACCGCCCCGGAAACCCCCGGCGACTACCCATTCGTCTGCACCTTCCCCGGTCACCACATCCTCATGCGCGGCATCATGAAAGTCACCAAGTAACGCCCGCTCACAACGCGGCCGGCGTGTGAATCTATCACTATGACCACACGCCACGCCTCCCATTGGCTATCCAGAGATCCTATCGGGGAAAATGGTGGCTTGAATTTGTATGGCTTCGTTGGGAATGATGGAGTGAATCGGTGGGACTATTTGGGACTAGATGAACGGCACATTCAAACGGGGCCGACAGGTCCGTTGATCAATGTCGTTGAATTAAGCAGCAGTGGCGGGATCGGAGCTCAGGCGATGGGTTTGTAGGCGGGCGCGTAGATGCGCGGTGGTCTGTGATTTCGCGGGTATTTTCGACCAGGGCGGACAAGCATGAGATCCAGCATCATGCGGGCGGTTATTCGCCGCGCAACCTCG